>JAIBCG010000102.1 GCA_019694295.1 Saprospiraceae bacterium | reverse complement strand
GTTGCCCCATATATGGGCGAAGACAGTGTCAGACCATTTCTTCAATTCAACGGCAAATGGACTATTCTACTCGCACTTACATCGAATGAAGGAAGCCGCGATTTTCAGTATTTTGAAATCAATGATGATTTACCGTTATATAAAAAAGTAATTCTTAAATCCCAAGATTGGGGTACAACCGAAAACCTTATGTACGTAGTAGGTGCTACACGGATTGAGCAACTTACTGAAATCCGACATATAGCACCTGAGCATTTTTTACTGATACCGGGTGTAGGTGCACAAGGTGGTTCACTCAAAGAAGTAGCCGAAAAAACACTGATTAAGGACTATGGGATATTGATTAATTCGAGTCGTGAAATCATTTACGCATCATCTGGTGAAGATTTTGCCGAAAAGGCTGCCGAGAAAGCGCAGACACTCCAGCAAGAAATGCTTCGTTACTTCTAGGTTTTTACTTAACTAAGCCTTATCTTACGTATTGACTTTTTCTTGAAATACTTCTTGATAATTATCTGATAATCTGTATGATAAGATACAGTTTTAATTTGATCAATGATGGCCTCCGGCAATAGATTTTCTTCATTTGACACAACACAATAACCTTTATAAATGCCATTGTCGATATAGAAGACTGTCATTTCATCATACGATGGTGCTTCATCTACTAAAAACCAACTTCCTTCGAGTTTCTGACCTATTCGCAGTGCAGCAGCATGTAGTCTTTTTTGATGTGCTTCTTTTTCTTCTTTTCCGCAACAGACACCGGCACAAAGATCAATCATACTGTCAAAACAAGCTTGGCTTAGAATATTACCCATTGATACATCCGGACATAGACCGAACTCTCTAATCAAATTGTTGAGTGTTTTGGTGGCAAGCCGAATGGTTCTGAAAGAATGAAGATAATCTGGGTCAGACTCGTCTGATTTTTTTTCTATTGAAAAATATGCTCCAATCTCAGGTTTGTACCTCATATAGACACCGATATTCTTAGTGTCAATCCGGGAGGCTTTATTCAGATAAGGTTGATATTTCTTGATTTCAAATGATTCGGTAAGGTAAGCAGCCAGTTCAGAACGAGTTTCTATGAATGAAATATCTGCTACTGTGTTCTGCATTTTATTACCCTTGTTGTCAATGCCTTTAAAATGTTCCCAGATACGCTTTCTGATATTTAGAGCTTTACCAATGTATGCGATTTCGCCATATTTGTCATAGCAATAATACACACCACAAACTTCCGGCAATGCATTGATTTTATCCGCCGGTAATTCGGCAGGCAATAACGATTCCTGATGGAGGTCACGTACAAGCCGGTAAATTTCATTGGCTGTTGATTGTGATTCTAGAATGTAGCTCAGTAGTGTACTTGTAGCTTGTGCATCATCTAATGCTCTGTGCCTTCTTTCAGCAGGAATATTAAAATACCGAATTAAATTACCAAGAGAATACGATTTGAGACCGGGAAATGCTTTGCGACTCATGACTACAGTACAAATTTTCTTTTTGCTAAAACTGTACCCGAGCCTGCGGAATTCCTCCTGAATGAATCCATAATCAAATCGGACATTGTGCGCTACAAATATTGTATCTTCCGTTAATTCAACGATTTTTTTAGCTATTTCATAAAATCTCGGGGCATCTTCGACCATTTCATTATCGATACCTGTAAGCTGGGTAATATAAGGCGGTATCCCCATTTCAGGATTAACCAATGATTCGAATGAATCAAAGACTGTATTTCCGTCAGTTATGACAATGCCAATTTCTGTAATTCGATCGCGGTCGGCACGTCCTCCGGTAGTTTCGATGTCAATAACTGCGAATCTTAAATTTTTTTTCATTTCTTTGCTACGACAAATCTAAAGTTATTTATGTTGAAATTTGTTCATTTTTTTCTATTGTTGGCGATTTTTGCCTGCAAATCTTCTTCAGAAGCACAGAGTCAATCAAAACCTGCAACTGTAGAAAGAGTTATTCAACCGGGTGCATACATGACTGCCGAATATTTTCATTTGTTCGATAAAAAAAATGTTGCGCTTGTCATTAATCAGACTTCGACAATAGGAAACTCAAGTTTGGCTGATACTTTAATGTCAGCAGGTATTAAAGTAAGGAAGATTTTTGCTCCCGAACACGGATTCAGAGGAAAGGCAGATGCCGGTGCACATATATCAAATGAAACGGATCTTCAAACCGGGATTCCTGTTGTTTCTCTTTACGGTTCAAAGAAAAAGCCAACACCCGATGATTTAAGTGGTATTGATGTGCTTGTGTTTGACATACAAGATGTTGGCGTAAGGTTCTATACATATATTTCTACGCTGCATTATGTAATGGAAGCTTGTGCTGAGCAAAACATAAAGCTAATAGTGCTTGACAGGCCTAACCCACTTGGTTTCTACATTGACGGCCCCGTATTGGATAAAAAATTTACGTCATTTGTCGGTATGCATAGTGTGCCGGTAGTATATGGCATGACAATCGGTGAATATGCCGCAATGATAAAAGGTGAAAACTGGATTAAAAAATCAGAGGATTTAGATCTTCTTGTTGTAAGATGCAAAGATTATGATCATACTTCTCATTACGATATTCCTGTGGCACCGTCACCCAACCTGCGTACTACACGGAGTATTTTGCTTTACCCGAGTCTTTGTTTTTTTGAAGGGACCATCGTAAGCGTAGGCCGGGGTACGGATTATCCTTTTGAAGTATTCGGTTATCCGGGCGGAAATGGTGATTTTTCTTTCACACCAAGACCCTCTGAAGGTGCAAGTGATCCTTTGTATAATGGCAAACGGTGTGTCGGTTATAGTTTACATAATATATCTTTGGATAAGCTGTATCATACCAAACAGATAAATCTGCAACATCTAATAAAAATGTACAATAGCTATAAAGGCAAGGATTTTTTTCTTGCCAACCATTTCTTCGACAAACTTGCAGGTACAGACCAGTTAAAAGAACAGATACTATCAGGAATGCAAGAATCAAAGATTAGGGAAAGTTGGCAGCCGGAAATTGAAAAATTCAGAAAAATTCGCAAAAAATATTTGTTGTACAAAGATTTTGAGTAACTGACTATCAGAACGAAAGTTTCATTTGTGCCCTGAGCTCTGTTTTTGTATTTCCATTGATCTGTTCGAGCCCCGAACCAATAGTTTTCTGGTTGGCAAGGATAGTTTGTGCAATACCTGCCTCTAGCATGATATTCCTTGCTATTTTGCTTCTTACATTCAGATACCAGCGGGTACCTTTGTAGTAATAGGGCGGAATCGAAAAACTATACAGAAGGTCATTTTCGAAAGCATAAATACGACTACTGTAATCTTTGGTGTCAAAATAAGCTAAACGTGCCGTAAAACTCACAGGTATCTGGATGGGTTTGTACAACACATCCTGAAAAACCATGAAGCCGTTAGATTTTTGGCCGGAAGCATCTTGGTAAAAAACCCATTCAAAACGATTTCGTAGTTCTAGGTTTTTGTTGAGTTTGTGTGCCAGGTGAACTCTTATCTGTTGTTTATTTTGTTCGCCTACTTTTTTAAGAAGTTCCGAATCCGAAATATTTTGTGCTTTGGTTTCATTCTTGTATTGTATATAAATATCAAACTTGCGCTTGATAGAATACTGTATTTTGGCGAGATATTCGCGCCCCAC
Organism: Saprospiraceae bacterium; assembly: GCA_019694295.1. GTDB lineage: Bacteria > Bacteroidota > Bacteroidia > Chitinophagales > Saprospiraceae > JAEUUM01. Next base: position 4,202 of record JAIBCG010000102.1, on the reverse strand, counting down.
AGAAGGTGATGCAACATTAAACCTCAGCCAAGGATTTTTCCAGACATCAAAATATGCATCTATTGTCCATCCGCGTGCCGGGTAAAATTTTGCCCCAAGGTAAAATCCATTTTCGTTTGAGCCGGTGCTGCCTTCGGCAAATACTCTCGGATTCAAAGATTGGTAATCGACGGGTAGATATCGATGAAACAAAGCAAGATCCACCCGGCGGTCGAGAGTAATCAATACACCATTGACAGTAGCTAAAGCTCCGTTGTCAGATCGTGCCGTTTCTCCAAAAAAATAAAAATTTCGGTATATATAAGCATAATCAAAGCTGATGTTGGATAACGATTTTCCTGAAAAGGCAAAGAGATTATCCAATCTTTTTTGAGGAATATACACTTTGTTAAATTCAGTATAAAGTCCATTTAATGAAATGCTTAGATTGTGGTAATTATACTTTAGGTTTAATCCGGCATCAGTTGATTTTATTGCATTCTTATCATCGATTTCGGCTTGAGTTCGGTGAAAGCCGGAGGCCTGCAATGAAGTAAATCCAAAATCATAATCAATGAGTGAATCTGGTTCGCCGAGGTTTGCATCAACATTTCTGTGCGAAGCAAAGGCAGTACACTCGAATCGTTTGCTCAGCTGTACAGTAGCCGCTATTCCTCGGAAGAAATTGTTTTCAAGTGTAGATGTGTATGGTAACAGTACAGGGCCACCTTTTTTGATGAGTGTAGCGAACGAACTTTTCCCATATCCAAAGCCATAATTGGTTATAAGACCTTGACCCAAAGATATAGCATAATCTCCAAGTGCGATGGCTTTTAGTCGTGGTGAATAGTTCTTGAGAAAAGCATGGAAGCTGTAAAAATCGAAACCGGTTTTTTTGTTTGAACCTTGGAAGAATTCTTCACCCGGATCTTTTTCAGCTGTAAAACCGTAAGATAGTTTATTAGAATATTGATGACGGTAACGAAGGAAGAGTTTATAACGATCACCCAAATAATAGGAGGAGCCGGAGATTTTTCGTTCTTCAGAATATCCGACCTGTTCTTCTGCCAAAGTTTCCCATTTTACAAATACTGTATTTTGACCTTTTAGCAACATTTCCGGAATTGGCACATTGAATCTTGATGCTTTTTCACCTATGGTGATGAAAGGTATCATTTTGCGTATATCATCTACACCAAGTGTCGGAACAGCTTGTAACTCATAAACCGATATAAAATCGCCTTCTTCTGACCTGTAAGTCAAAATATCCTGAAGAATATTGTCAGGTATAAAAAATAGTTGCTGCAATTCTTCAAATCCGGCTTTGTTGATGTTAATCGGGTGATTTTTTAATTCATTTAACTGGTCGTACAACATCACCGGGTCAACATTCAGTTCATCGTTGTCAGATAAAAAGTCTTCAATGATAGCATTTATAAAGTCATTTTCAGAAATAGTTTCAACTGTCTGGCCACAGGCAGAGTCAGGTAGCAAAAACAAACAAAAAAGTGCAAAAAAAATTTGCTTCATAAAAGCAGAAAAATATTTGTTATTCATATATTGATGAAAGATAAAGCAAAAATAATTCAATTTCACAATTATAAAAATAAAAAAATTATAGTCAAAACATAAGAATAAATTAATTTTGCAGCGCATTTCACCCAATAAAATAACAACAAACAAATGAGTCAATCACGTTTTAATGCTATTGATGCCATTATGCATCGTACCGAATTCGATACTGAATATGTTTCATTTCCATCAGAAAACATATCTTCATTCTTCGGCAGCAATGTATTCAATGACGAATCGATGAAAAGCTACCTTGCTGAAGATGCCTATCTCAATGTAAAGGCAACCATCCAGTCTGGTGGAAAGTTAAGCATGGAGCTGGCAGATATAGTAGCAGATGCCATGAAGAAATGGGCAATGGATAAAGGTGCTACACATTACGCACACTGGTTTCAACCCTGGACCGGCCGTACAGCCGAAAAGCACGATTCATTCTTCACGCTTGAAGGCCAGAATGCTATTGAGAAATTTGAAGGGAAAGAACTTGCTCAGCAAGAACCCGACGGATCAAGTTTTCCTGGCGGTGGTCTCCGTTCAACCTTCGAGGCACGTGGTTATACTGCTTGGGATCCATCATCACCTGCTTTTATTATTGAAATAGGGGATGGAAAGACACTATGCATACCTACAATACTTGTAACCTACGGTGGCGAAGCACTCGATTTTAAATTGCCCTTACTGCGTTCATTAACTGCACTTGAAGAAGCAGCATTACCGGTAGCCAAATGGTTCGAGCCGGATGCTACGAAAATTATCACCACCTTAGGCTGGGAACAGGAATATTTCCTGATAGATGAAGCACTTTTTAATGCAAGGCCCGACCTGATGATGACAGGCCGTACCATTATTGGCAAACATTCACCTAGAGGGCAACAGCTCGAAGATCATTATTTTGGTTCTATACCAGATAGAGTATTTAACTATATGCGTGATCTCGAAACAGAATGCCACAAACTCGGCATACCCGTTCGCACACGACATAACGAAGTAGCACCTGCACAATACGAACTAGCACCCATGTACGAAGAGGCCAATATTGCTGTTGACCATAATCAGTTGTTGATGGATGTGATGGAACGTGTGGCCAAAAGGCACAAACTCAAGGTTTTGTTTCATGAAAAACCTTTTGCAGGTGTGAATGGTAGCGGAAAACACAACAATTGGTCACTAGCTACTAATACAGGTAAAGTCCTATTGGCGCCTGGCTCTAATCCGGCTAAAAATCTTAGCTTTCTGACCTTTTTCATTAATACAATCATGGCAGTAAGTGAGCATGCCGACCTACTGCGTGCTTCCATCGCTTCTATCAGTAACGACCACAGGCTTGGTGCCAATGAAGCTCCACCTGCAATAGTATCAGTATTCATAGGTCACGGACTTACAGAAGTGTTAGACGAAATAGAGTCTGGCAAAGCATCAAAGTCTGAGGTAAAGAAGGTGATGGACCTGATTTCAAAAATACCAAACCTCATTCAGGATAATACAGACAGAAACCGTACTTCGCCTTTCGCATTTACAGGTAATAAATTCGAAATAAGAATGGCAGGTTCAAGTGCTAATTGTGCTGCACCAATCACCGCACTCAGTACGATGATGGCCAATCAGTTAACAAAGTTTAGGGCAGAAGTTGAAGCTGATGTTAAAAAAACAGGCGATCGCGAGCAGTCCATATTCAAGATATTACAGAGTTATGTTAAAAAGTCGAAGAAAATCAGGTTTGAAGGTGATAATTACAGTGATGACTGGAAAAAAGAAGCTGCTAAACGAGGTTTAAATAACCTGGCTAGCAGTCCGGATGCACTCGGCGCTTATATTTCGAAATCAACAATCGATCTTTGTAAAAAAACAGGGGTGTTCTCAGAAAAAGAACTCCATGCACATTATGAAGCCATGATTGACGGCTACAATCACAAAATGATGATTGAATCAAGAACCTTGGAAGAACTATGCCTTAATTATGTAATGCCGGCAGCATCAGAATTCCAGACTAATCTACTTAATAATCTACAAGGTTTGAAAAATATTGGTCAGGATGCGAAGAAGGTGGCCTCTTATCAGGTAGAAATGGTAGAACGCATCAGTACACTCATGAATAAACTACACGCCACCGGTAAAAAGATGTCAAAAGCTCGTGAGCAGGTATTGAAATATACAGCAAGCCCGGAGAGGGCAGAGGCGTTCTGCCAAAAAGTCAAACCTCTCATGGATGAAATCAGAGAATACTGTGATGATCTCGAGTTAATTGTAGATGACAGAATATGGCCGTTGATTAAATACCGCGAATTGTTGTTTATGAGATAATTTTTCAAGAAACATAATTCAACCAACTAAAGGCATTTTGAGCAATCAGGATGCCTTTTTTGTTAAAATTCGTTAAAATTTTATAAAAATAATTGGAAATAAGTCGTAAAAGATTAAAATTATTATTCACAAATATCAAAGTATATTGAAATATATCAATTTATATATGATTGATAATCATTAGTATAGTAAATATTAATTGACTAATATAATATAATTTATTTTCACAATAGTATGTTTTTGTTTTTGTTTTGCCTAAAAAGAAGGTGAATATTTGTATCATAATTACTGAGTTAACGAACTCGGACACGAATTCAGAAATTTTTCATGGGAAATATAATGTGTGGCGG
>JAIBCG010000101.1 GCA_019694295.1 Saprospiraceae bacterium | reverse complement strand
CGGAATTTTTAGTTTTTTTTGATTCAATTAATCTCCGGGGTTACAGATTATTCAATTGGTTCACGGGTTTAAGCTTATGACGCAAATATCCGAAAAAGTTACATCACAGACCAATGAAACCCATAATTTCATTGAATGCCTTCAAAAGTATAAAAGCTTAGTACGATTAATTCACTTTTGGCTCAACATGATGCCGTCGGAGAATGTGGTATTGCACTTACAATTCTTTTCGTAACCTTGCTACCGGTATGTTGAGCTGCTCGCGGTATTTGGCTACTGTGCGTCGTGCAATGTTGTAGCCTTTGTTGCGGAGGATGTTTTTGAGTTTTTCATCGGAGAGTGGCTTGCGTTTGTTTTCGCCACCTATCACATCGGTGAGTATTTTCTTTACTTCAAGCGTTGACACTTCGCTTCCGTCTTCTGTCTGTAGTGATTCGGAGAAAAATTCCTTCAGGCGTTTGGTACCGAACTCTGTTTGTACAAATTTGCTGTTTGCCACACGCGAAATGGTCGAAATATCGAGACCTGTGATGTCTGATATATCCTTCAGAATCATAGGTTTGAGCCTTGTGTCATCGCCCGTGAGGAAATATTCTGCCTGAAACTGCATAATGGCGTACATGGTAGTGTACATGGTGTGCTGACGCTGTCTGATAGCATCAATAAACCACTTGGCAGAATCAATCTTTTGTTTGATAAACAAGATAGCTTCCTTGTCTTTTCGTGTAGCACGTTGATTCTGTCTGTTAATATTGTATTCCTTGAGCATATCTACGTAATGCTCATTGATGCGCAGATCGGGTGCGTTTCGTGAGTTAAGTGTCAGCTCAAGATTGCCTTCGCGGTTAACGATAATATAATCCGGAATAATGTAGTTGATGGAATGTGAGTTAGACTCTTCGTAGCCACTTGCAGGCTTCGGGTTCGATTTCAGGATTTCATCAATAGCATATTTTAGCTCCAGCTCCGAAACACCAAGTGTACGCTGGAGTTTTGGATAATGTTTTTTGGAGAATTCTTCAAAGTACTGGTCGATGATACGTATGGCTATTTCGAGTACTTTTTTGTCAAGAGCTGTTGTATCTGAGGGCAGAATTGCTACTTTGTGTTTTAGTTGCAACAAAAGACATTCGCGAAGATCTCTGGCACCAACACCCGGTGGGTCAAAAGTCTGAACTTTTTTAAGCACCTGCATCACTTCCTCTTCGGTTGTAATAATGTTTTGAGAAAACATCAGGTCATCAATAATAGCTATAGGCTCGCGGCGAAGGTAGCCATCGTCGTCTATGCTGCCTATGATTTGTTTGGCAATAGATGTTTCGCGTTCGTCTGTAAGATTAATCAGACCCAGCTGTGCTTCAAGATATTCGTGAAAAGAATTTTCTACTGCAAAAGGTACTTGTTTTTCTTCTTCTTCATGATAGCCTTCACCTTTTAGTTTGTACGAGCCGGCATCATCATCATTCATGTATTCCGACAAATACTCTTCAAGCGAATATTCCTCTGATGAGTAATTATCTTCATTATCATCGGTGTCGGTAAAGTCATCATTTTCTTCCTTAGATGTAGATTCATCCTGGTTGTGGCTGTTTTCACCATAAAAATCATCCTCTTCATCGCCTTCATCCAAGGCAGGATTCGCCTCCAGTTCTTCCTTTATTCTTTGTTCTAATGTAGCAGTCGGTATCTGCAGCAGTTTCATTAACTGAATCTGCTGAGGAGACAACTTCTGCAACATTTTTTGACTCAAACTTTGTTTTAGCATAATCCTCTTTCTATTTACAAATAACCATCAACAAAACGCATTTCGGCACCGACAGGTTTCATTTCATATCTAATTTTTAATAATTCGTAGTTATTGTTAGTACAATATCGCAAAACTAAGCTAAATTTAACCCTTCATTATAAAATCAACAAAAAATGGCTGCAAAAGATCACGTCCTCGCCATACAAGAGGCATTAAAAAAATCAAAAATAGACGCTTACATTATACCTTCAAGCGACCCACACCAAAGTGAATACGTCGCAGATCATTGGAAATCAAGAGAATGGGTTTCGGGCTTCACCGGTTCAGCAGGCCTGGTGGTCATTACGCAAAAAGAAGCCGGCCTCTGGACAGACAGCCGGTATTTTCTACAAGCAGAAACAGAGCTTAAGGCTTCGGGTATGGTTTTGCACAAGCAATTTATACAAGGAGCACCCGACCACATCGAATGGCTCGTCAATACACTTGATCAAGGAAGTATGGTAGCATTTGACGGCAAATGTTTCTCCATTGCTCAGGTAGATGCCATGCAGAAGGAATTCGCAAAGGCAGGTATCAGTATCGACAGTAGTATAGACTTTGTAGCCGCAGCCTGGAAAGACCGACCACTATTGCCCTCAGGAAAATTCTTCGAACTACCGGAAAAATATACCGGCGAGTCGCGCACTGAACGCATCAACAGGATTCGGAAACACCTGAAGGAAAGCGACGCACACCATTACCTGATAACCACACTCGACGACCTGTGCTGGGTATTCAATATCCGCTCTAATGACGTAGAGTACAATCCGGTATGTATTGCTTATGCCGTCATCAGCCGTGATGGAGCTACGTTGTTTGTTGACGAAGCAAAAGTACCCGATTCCATTAAGAAAAGCTTCACTGACGAAAAAATCAGCTTACAAGCTTATGATGCAATAGAACCATTCCTCAAAAAACTTAAAAAACCAGAGAAAATCTGGGTTGACAAATCAACTGCAAGTGCATGGTTAGGTGCAGCCATCAGCAAAGATCTGCTTATAGTTGATGCCAACTTGCCAAAAGGCATGAAAGCCATCAAGAATAAAACCGAAATCAAACACATCAGACAAGCAATGATACAGGATGGTGTGTCGCTCACCAAGGCCTTTATGTGGCTCGAAGCAGAACTCTCAAAACGCCGGGTGACAGAAGTAGAAGTAGCCGAACAACTCATCAAATGCCGCGCTGTTCATAAAGATTATATAGGAGAGAGCTTCGGAGCCATCATTGGTTATGCTTCCAATGGGGCAATCATACACTACCATCCCGAACAAGGAAAATGTGCCAGCATTAAACAAGAGGGGATACTACTCATCGACAGCGGAGGTCAGTACAAGTGCGGTACCACCGACATTACCCGGACACTTGCTGTAGGAAAACCGACAAGCGAGCAAAAACTCCATTTCACCATGGTACTCAAGGGCAACATCGCCCTGTCAAGAGCAAAGTTCCCGAAAGGTACAAGAGGTGTACAGCTCGATATCCTTGCCCGGCAGTTCTTGTGGCAACATGGCCTCAACTATCTGCACGGTACCGGACATGGTGTAGGCTTCTTTCTCAATGTACACGAACCACCTCAGGGTTTCATCACTGGGCTGGCAGAACGCGGTACCACAGTGATCGAACCAGGAATGCTCACCTCCAACGAGCCAGGGTTTTATGTTGAAGGTAGCCATGGCATCAGAATCGAAAACCTGGTGCTGACTGTTGAAGACGAAGTAACACCATACGGAGAATTTCTGAGCTTCGAAACTGTTACATTGGCACCCATAGACAGGAATCTCATCAGCAGCAAATACCTGACACCCGATGAGAAAGCCTGGCTCAATAATTATCATGCAACAGTCTTTGAGCGTTTATCACCACATTTGACCAAAAAAGAAGCCAAATGGCTGAAAGAAAAAACAAAACCCATTAAATAATCAGCCAAAGATTTTCATAAAAGCAAATTTTACTTTTAATTTGTATTTCAATTGATTTAATAAATAATAATTATCATGAGTAACAGCCTTCAGGACGAAAATCTCAGCCAGAAATCTAAAGTTATTGTTTACTTCTTATTCTTTCTGTTTCTGGTTATTGCAGCCATTGTTATGGTCATGAAAAGAGGATATCAGCTCGAGTTCTGATCAGCCGTCTTTCATCCTTTTTTATTTCCGGCGTAAATATTATTATTTGCAATAGCTTTCCTATTGTGAGTTTGTTCCATTTTTATAAGCTTGCTCCGATAGTAAGTTCAAGATTATTTAATATCCGTACTTTCTTAGCCGGGTAGGTATCTTTACCGTTCAATACCACAGGAACTTTTAAACATGCATTTAACTCGGGAGTTCCAACTTTCATTCGGCTGAATTGTATTTGCTGCTACCGGAATATTTCCATCGTGTTTTTCCGGCAATCGACCAATTCAAGATATTGATTTTCGTGTTGGGCGAATATACATCTTCATTACACGAAAAATATATTTGCACTTCCTACAACCCGAATCATTCCGAAAATTTGGCTGACCATACTTCTTTCATTACCTTTGTGCTTCTTACAAAATACCTCAGATACCGTATGACACAAATACTACTCCTGGACCACGAAGGGTTGATGCACACCACACTTGATTTCAAGCTCCAAAAAGCCGGTATGTCGCCGGTTTATTGTACCCCCGATGACGACCTCGCCTCCGTATTTAACAATAACGACATAGCAGCTGCCATCACCGATATCGATATGGATAAATCCATCGTCGAAGAAATTCTCGATTTTTGTATCAAAAACGACAAACATTCTGTACCACTTCTCGGTATAACTAATCTTGAAGACGAAGAGCAGATATTGTACTGGCTCAATCGCGGTATGCACGATTTTATAGCCAAACCATACAAAACATCTGAGATCATCATCAGAATCAAAAAGGCACTTTCTATTTCCGAAGTCAGACCGTGACAGCCATCCGGCTCCACCTGCCGGCAACTGACACATCTGATTTTAACATCATAAGCAACACCCGATGAAAGGAATAATCCTCGCCGGCGGACTCGGCACAAGACTCTACCCACTTACACTCGCTGTCAGCAAACAGCTCATGCCCGTTTACGACAAGCCGATGATCTATTACCCACTGTCCACACTCATACACAGTGGCATACGCGAGATACTCATCATCTCCACACCACACGACCTGCCAAAATTCAAAGAACTACTCGGCGATGGTTCGGAGATCGGGTGCAGGTTCGAGTATGTTGAGCAACACGTACCCAACGGGCTTGCACAGGCATTCGTACTCGGCGAACACTTCATAGGTAAAGACAGTGTGTCGTTGATACTCGGCGACAATATTTTTTATGGCAGCGGTCTCAATGAGCTGCTCCAGGCAAGCTCCAACCCCAATGGCGGCATCGTTTTCGCCTATCAGGTAGCAGACCCGGAGCGCTACGGAGTTGTAGAGTTTGACCACGACTTTCATGCTATCAGTATCGAAGAAAAACCCACTCAGCCAAAGTCCAATTACGCCGTACCTGGCATATATTTCTACGACAACAGTGTAGTCGAAGTGGCTAAAAACCTCCAACCAAGTCCAAGAGGCGAGTATGAGATCACCGACATCAACAAATACTATCTTCAGAAAGGCAAGCTCAAAGTAGGCGTCTTGGGCAGAGGTGTTGCATGGCTCGACACCGGTACACACAAGTCGCTCATGCAGGCAGGCCAGTTTATAGAAGTAATCGAAGACCGCCAGGGCCTCAAGATCGGCTGTATCGAAGAAGCTGCCCACCAGATGGGTTTCATCGACGACAACCAACTCCGGAATCTCGGCCACAAATACATCAAAAGCGGCTATGGAGAGTACCTCCTACGACTGCTTCAGAAGTAAAGCACACCAGATCAATCCGGCAATACAGATGCCTTAAAGCATCACGTAGCATCCACATACACATCAGTCGGATTCATCAGGGCATGCCCCTATCGGGTCGGGCTATACGCCTTACTTTGTGCCGGCTTCTGTCCCTCATGCACATCAAGTAGTTTAACCCAAAAACTTCAATAGTGTAAAATCTCTATTGAATGCCATTAGAAAAATAACGACATAAAAAACTGTTTATCAGATAATTACTGAGCATATTAGCGAGGTAAAACTTTTGGTTTCCCTGTAAGGAAATCTTACAACTTTTTCAATAAGGAAATTGGATGTGCATCTTCGAGAATGCCCAGCTTCATTGGATTAGAGAAATCCGATCATATTAGATCTCATAACCTAATGGATTATCTGGGTTTAAAATTTGAATGTGGCGACTGAAAACAATCAACAGCATTCACAAAACTACTTTAGGCTAACTGCACAAGTGACATGTAAAAAGGATCCGCAACAAATACCGCAGGTGCAGAAAAAAAAACGTTGGAGCAATGCTTGCAAGTATTTGAAGAGCCTATCATCTCGGAGTTATCCTAATTTGTTCGAATACTGGCACTACGAGTGTTCTCGACCTTACCAGTTCTGGACTATATAGAGCCGTATTAATCGAGATGTGCATGTGCGGTTCTGAGAGAGGCTTGGGGTGAAATTCCCCTTTACCTGCTCGACCTTGTTCCATTATTGTTTTTCTAATTTTCTTTTATCTTGTTTAGAAGATATAAAAATGAGTATAAACATTATGATTACGGAAATTATAGAAGCTACTGATGTCCCAAGGTCTAAACCGCCTTTTGAATGTGGTTTGGTTAAAAAGTCTCCCAATGTTGCACCGAATGGTCTAGTAAAAATAAATGCAATCCAGAACAATGCAATGTGGTTTAGTTTAGAGTAATAATGTAGCAACACAACCACTATGATTACCATGCCTGTTACCATTGCACCAGTCAAGTAAGATAATCCAATATTGTCGCTCAAAAAGTCACCAAAGGCAGTGCCCAAACTATTTGAAAAAAGTATTGTTACCCAATAATAGATTTCCTTGTGCTTGTCAGCAATTGGATATACTTCAAGATTTTTATACTTCTTATACCAAAGAGAAAGTGTAAAAAATAAGCAATTGACTAATAGAAGGGTTCCTAATGCGTAACCAAAATGTAGGGTTCTATCAATAAAATCAGAAATTTCTGTCCCCAATGTAGTGGTGCCTATTATAACAAGCCAATAAATAATCGGAATGTATTTGCGTTGAAATAATTGAATTGTAAGAATTATTAAAAAGAATAAAAGAGTAATCAAAATTCCATTTGAATAACCTAAATTCAGTGTCATTGAAATAAAATCACCCAAGGTTTCTCCAAGAGTGGTTACCAAAATTTTCATTAGCCAAAAGAGTAAAGTGATTTTGGCTACCTTGTTTATATTTTCATATTGTTTTATTTCCTTTATTAATGATCATTAAGTTTCAACACTATTATAATTTCATCATATATAATACTTCAAGGTTCTTGGTTAATGGGTATTAAGTAAAATCGCATTAAACGAACAGGGCTTTGTGCAGGTTGGGAAATGGAATTCCGTCTGCTCGTAGCTGAAAGTGACAAATGCAATATTGCCGATGTTTTATTCATAAGCTAAATTTAATTTATATTGCCCTGCTGGGGCTGAAGCCAAGTAGAAAAACAAAAGATGAGTTTTTTCCGTATGCCCAACTTGCGCCAAAACCATGTTCAAGCAACACCTTCGGTGAGACATCAGTTCAACAAGGTTTATCATCTTTACTTTTCATCAAAAATACAAATAAAAATGAAAGGTAACGAAATTTCTGTAAAAGAACTCAGAGCGGATGCAATAGCATGCTTGACAAAACTACAACAGATCTTGTTGGTACAAGAGTATGGCAAGGGTACGGTGCGTAACTACTGCCAGGAGATGAAGCTTCTGTTCAAGTATTACAACCACAAAGCGGTGGCAGACATCCGGCAAACGAATATTGAACAGTATCTTCAATACATCAAAGACGTACATAAAGTAGGCAGAGCCAAATGCCGCAGTGTGGCACAGGCTTGTAGTTTCTTTTAAAGAAATGGAACGTATATGCCAAAGCACCCTTTGGCGGCCCGGCACAGATAGTGGAATACCTGGGAAGATATACCCATAAAGTGGCCATAACTGCACATCGTATCATAAGTATTGATGACAACAAT
>JAIBCG010000039.1 GCA_019694295.1 Saprospiraceae bacterium | reverse complement strand
TGTATAAGATTTTTTTTGCTTTGAAGAAATTAGTGCCTTATCTGGTTTAATGCAGGATTTGCGTTTCAGTCAACCCTACTTTAATTCAGAATGATGATGTCTGTTGGTGAAATATTTCGTACCTTTGCGGCACTTTTCAATATATAATTAACAAATAAATTTCAGACTTATGAGTAAAGTAACCGTTGTTGGTGCCGGAAACGTAGGTGCTACCTGTGCAAATGTTTTAGCACATAAAGATTTTATCAATGAAATCGTACTGATAGATATTAAAAGCGACATGGCCGTGGGCAAGGCTCTTGATACATGGCAGCAGGCTCCTATTGATTCTTACAGCACCAAGCTGAGAGGTACAGAAGATTACAAAGACACTGCCGATTCGGATGTGGTAGTTATCACTGCCGGTCTTCCAAGAAAACCGGGAATGACACGTGATGACCTTATTGCTACTAATGCCCAAATCGTAGCGAGTGTAACCGAGAATATTGTAAAATATTCAAAAAATGCTATCATAATAATAGTGTCGAATCCACTTGACGTGATGACTTATGCCGCTTTGAATGTTTCCGGGTTCCCTTCATCAAAGGTCTTTGGCATGGCAGGCATACTCGATACTGCACGTTACAGAGCTTTCCTTGCTACCGAAATCGGTGTTTCACCTAAGGACATCCAGGCTTTATTGCTTGGTGGTCATGGCGATACTATGGTTCCGCTTCCACGTTATACTACTGTTGCTGGTATTCCTGTAACAGATCTGGTAGCAAAAGACAAACTTGACGCAATCATCGAACGAACTCAGAATGGAGGTGGTGAACTCGTAAAACTTATGGGTACTTCTGCTTGGTACGCACCTGGTGCAGCTGCCGCTCAAATGGTCGAAGCCGTACTAAAAGATGAAAAAAGGGTATTCCCTTGTTGTGTAAGGTTGGATGGCGAATTTGGCTTCAGCGATGTGTGCCTCGGTGTACCGGTTGTACTAGGCCGTAACGGTATCGAACGCATCATCGAACTCGAGTTGAACAACGAAGAACAAACACTGCTGGCAAATTCCGCAAAAGCAGTGTCTGAAGTTATCGAAGTTTATAAAAATATGAAGCTCTGATATAATCATTGCTCATAATATATAACGACTGGCACCGGATGTGAATATCTCGGTGCCAGTCATTTTTTTGAACCAATGTAGTACAGTTGCGTTCTGATTATATATTCCTTCATTGATAGATTAATTCAAGGCCTGGATGAGAAGGTTTTCTATTTTTTACTATTTCAACCAAGAATGTTATTTGCTTATTTACAAAAAAAATAATGCTACAAGATGTTAGGCTACAGATTTACTGAAAACATTGGCGAAAGCAGCTCCGAAAGTACGTTTGACAGCTTGTTCAAATTATTTAAGGAACTACTGCTATACACTTCCGGTAACATTGCCGAAGCACTTGAATGGCTTACTGAGCTTGATAAGGAATATAATCTTACAGATGACAACTATGGTATTGCCGACTTCATAAATGAACTGAACGAACGCGGATACATGTTGAGGCAGACTGACGGCAATGGTGGTTATATCCCAAGCGCGAAAATGGAAATTTCTATCCGTAAAAAAGCATTTGGCGACCTATTCGGAAATATCAAACGGTACAAACCGGGTAGGCATACCACTCGGATTGCAGGAAGGGGAGATGAGCATACTTCAGATATCAAACCCTTCGAATTTGGCGACAAGCCAGAAAATATTGCCATTTCTGAAAGCATACGCAACGCACATGTTCACTTTGGTATCGATGATTTTATGTTGAGCGAAGATGATCTTGTTCTGCAAGAAACTATGTACCAAAGTCAGATGAGTACTGTCATTATGATTGACATCTCTCATTCTATGATACTCTATGGTGAAGACCGCATTACACCTGCTAAAAAAGTAGCTCTTGCACTGGCCGAACTGATCCGAACCAGATTTCCAAAAGATACACTTGATATCATTGTTTTTGGCAATGAAGCATGGCAGGTCGAACTCAAAGATTTGCCCTACCTCGAAGTAGGACCTTACCATACCAACACAGTTGCTGGCCTCGACCTGGCAGCACAAATATTGAGAAAGCGCAACAATCCGAACAAGCAGGTATTCATGATTACCGATGGCAAACCTACCTGTATCAAGAAAGGCAGTAAATATTATCAGAATAGTTTTGGACTCGACAGGATGATTGTCAATCGTACAATCAACAAAGGTATCCAGCTGCGTAAAATGGGTGTGCCTGTCACTACTTTTATGATTGCGTCAGATCCTTACCTTGTCCAGTTTGTCAGGCAGTTTACGCAGGCCAACAATGGCAAGGCGTTCTATTCGGGTATTGACGGGCTTGGTAATTTTTTCCTCGACAACTATTTGGCCAATAAAAAAAGAAAATAAAAAAGCCCGTACAAATGTAAGGGCAAGCAATTTAGGATTATAATATGTATATATAAATGGGATTCGTGTTTGTGATATTTGTTAAGCCAAAATTCATACCAAAGTCAGCACTATAAAAAATATCTATTCGTTATACTCGAATATGCTTAAAAATTCTATCAAATCTTTTTTCATTTTATTAGCATTTTTCATTTATGAAATTATGCCTGTTACCGGTCAGGCTATTTCTAAGCATTCAATGTATGAAAATGCTAAGATGATGCTCAGTCTTTCGGGTTATGATACTATTTCTGTCGCCTATAAAGAATTCAATGAACAATTCCTGAATGAACTACACTTACCTGGTTCTTTTAGCAATAAATTTGATTCACTTGAATGTGTTTCTTTTCTATATCCGCCCGACAGTAGTTTCAGAATAATGAGTTGGCAAGCACCAGTAGCACGGGACAAATACGCCTATAGTTGTTATATTCAGACCCACGACAGCCTGTTTGTTTTAAAACCAAGTCCTTCGTATTTCAACCATTCATCTTTCAATACACTTGAACTACGCCATCAGGCCTGGTATGGTTGTCTTTATTATGGCATCAAATCATTCGTGCATGACAGACAGACTAAATATGTCATATTTGGTTATCAGCAGCCGGGGCCGTTTTCTGCCAGGAAAATAATGGATGTTCTGTGGTTTGACAATGGTGTACCGGTATTGGGTAGCCTGGTATTTTGTAATAAAAAGACAAAACAATGCAATACTCGTATGACGCTTGAGTACGATTCGCGTGCTACCATCAGGCTAAACTATGACCCCGAATATGGCCTGATCATCTTCGATCATCTTATAAAGGGAGCTAGCCCCGACATGTATGGCCAAACTGTAAATATGACGGATGGCAGCTATGACGCCTACAAGTTAAAGAAAAATGGAACATGGGAGTTCGTGGACATGCTGTGGCACGACAAACAGAAGGAGCCACCAACCGATAAGCCTAAAAAATCGCAAGAACAAGGTAAAAAAGATATTTTCGGGCGTTGATTTTTATCTGGCGTAATGCTTCTCGTAATATTCAAGATACGAGCCAGATGTTACGTTTTCGAGCCAGGTAATATTGTCAAGATACCATCTGATGGTCATTTCGAGCCCACTATCCGGTAATACGGATGGTTCCCAGCCGAGTTCACGTTTAATTTTTGATGCGTCAATGGCATATCTTTTATCGTGCCCGGGTCTGTCTTTTACAAATGTTATGAGTTGCCTGTTGGTGCCTGGAGCATTTCCGGACATTTTATCCATGATGTTGCACATTTTTGTCACAAGATCGATGTTTTTCCATTCATTGTTACCACCGATGTTGTAGGTTTCGCCATTTTTGCCCTTGTGGAAAACAGTATCGATTGCCTGTGCATGATCTATTACATAAAGCCAGTCGCGCGTGTATTTTCCGTCACCGTATATGGGTAGGCTTTTCTTGTTTTTAATGTTGTTGATAACAAGCGGTATAAGCTTTTCTGGAAACTGATTCGGACCGTAGTTGTTCGAACAATTGCTGATGACCACCGGCAGACCATACGTGTGAAAAAATGCCCGTACAAGATGATCTGACGATGCTTTTGACGCAGAATAAGGTGATCTTGGGTCGTAAGCAGTTTCTTCGGTGAAATATCCGGTGTCGCCGAGCGAGCCATACACTTCATCCGTTGATACGTGATAGAAAAGTTTGCCCGATGTGTCTGTCCAGGATTTCTTCGCTTGCGCCAGGAGATTGAGCGTGCCATATACGTTCGTGTGGAGAAAACTGTCCGGATCTTCTATCGACCGGTCAACATGTGACTCAGCTGCGAGATGGATAACTCCATCAAATCTATATTGAGCAAATAAGTCGGCTATTAATTGCCTGTCACAAATATCGCCTTTTACGAAAGTATAATTGGGCGCATCTGCCACATCAGTCAAATTCTCAAGATTGCCGGCATATGTAAGAGCATCCAGATTTATGATTTTATATTCCGGATATTTATTTACAAAAAGCCTTACCAAATGCGAACCGATGAATCCGGCCCCGCCTGTTATTAATATAGTTTTCATTCCTTAATTTTTGCAGCGTTGTTTATACTGTCACTACTTTTTTAAAATATTCGTATGTCCTGGCCAAGCCTTCGGCGCGTTGTACCTTTGGTTCCCAGCCGAGTATGTTACGTGCTTTGGTTATATCAGGTTGCCTTTGTTTCGGATCATCTTCAGGTAGAGGCCTGTAATCAATAAACGCATTCGGGTTGTTTACCAGGCGCAATATCTCTTCTGCGAAATAATTCATCGTTATTTCATCCGGATTTCCAACATTGACCGGTAAAGCATAGTCGCTCATCAACAGCCTGTAAATACCTTCGACCAGGTCGTCAACATAACAGAACGAACGTGTCTGTGTGCCATCACCAAAAATGGTGAGACCTTCACCTCGAATAGCCTGTGAAAAAAATGCCGGCAAAACCCGACCATCATTTACACGCATTCGTGGTCCGTACGTGTTGAATATTCTTACTATACGTGTTTCCAGGCCATGATAACGGTGGTAGGCCATCGTCAGGGCTTCCTGAAAGCGTTTGGCCTCATCATACACACCACGCGGGCCTATCGGGTTAACATTGCCCCAATATTCTTCCGTCTGAGGATGTACGAGTGGATCGCCATATACTTCTGATGTGGAAGCAATCATGAATCTTGCTTTCTTTTCTTTTGCCAGACCAAGCAGGTTGTGCGTACCGAGTGAACCTACTTTCATGGTCTGTATAGGCATCTGGAGGTAATCTATCGGGCTTGCCGGTGATGCAAAGTGCAGGATGTAGTCAAGTTCGCCGGGTACATGTACGAATTTCGTTACATCATGGTGATAGTAGGTAAAATCCTTGTCAGGAAACAAATGCGCAATATTATCAAGCGATCCGGTAATCAGATTGTCCATCCCGATTACTTCAAATCCTTCACTTAGGAATCTCTCGCACAGATGCGAACCTAAAAATCCAGCTGCTCCGGTGATTAATACTCTTTTTTTCGACATCAAAATATTTGAATGTTATAATGATTGAATGTGTTATATGAATGCTTCGCGAATTTTTGTACAAATATAACCGAGCATTTCATCCGATAATTCGGTGTGCATCGGTAGAGATAGTACATGCCGGGCAGCTTTTTCTGAATGAGGGAAATCACCTGCTTTGTAACCGTCTCCGGTGTAGGCGGCCTGAACATGCAACGGTACCGGATAATACACCATTGAAGGTATGCCTGATTCCTGAAGGGAATCTTTGAGACGGTCTCTATCTTTATCTACGAATAATGTATATTGGTGAAATACATGTGTGGAATGTTTAGTTCTCACGGGTATTTGTATTCCGTCTATGTCGCTGAGGTGTCGGTCGTAATATTCTGCTGCGCGCTGTCTTTCAGTGATATATTGGTCCAGATGTTTTAGTTTAATGTCAAGTATGCCTGCTTGTATAGAGTCGAGCCTTGAGTTGACACCTATTTCTTCGTGATAATATTTTTGTTTAGACCCGTGGTTGCAGATTACTTTTATTTTTTCAGCTAGCTTTCCGTCATTCGTCATCAATGCGCCTCCATCACCGTAGCAACCGAGATTTTTTGAAGGATAAAAAGAAGTACAACCTATATGTCCGATGGTTCCAGCTTTCACTTGATTGCCGTTGGCGAATGTATAATCGGCACCGATGGCTTGTGCATTGTCTTCTACTACATATAAATTGTGTCTTTGGGCGATTTCGTTTATTTTTTCCATGTTGGCAATCTGGCCAAACAAATGTACCGGAATGATACATCTGGTACGCGGCGTAATGGCTGCCTCTATTTTATTTACATCAATGAGGTAAGTGTCCGGATCAATATCTACAAATACAGGTTTCAGCTTAAGCAAGGCTATCACCTCGGCTGTTGCTACAAAAGTAAATGGTGAAGTAATGACCTCATCTCCCGGTTGAAGCTCAAGAGCCATCAATGCTATCTGCAGTGCATCGGTTCCGTTGGCACAAGGTATTACATGAGCAACATTCAGGTACGTGGCAAGGTTTTCAGAAAATTTGTGTACCGGAGCACCATTGATATAATAGCCCTGGTCTAATACATCCTGAATGGCAGCGTCGGTTTCGGATTTAATTTTGAGATATTGGTTGTGCAAGTCAACCATCTGTATTTTGTGCATATTCATAATTTGGGTGCAAATATAGTTTTTTTGTTGGTGCAGATGGTTAAATCACCGGATAATCTGTTAGCTTTGCCTGAATAAAATACATTGTACTTAACCGTGTTGTTCTATGTCTTTTTTGAAAAATATTATTGTCGCCTGTCTTTTGTTCTTTGGCACTGTTATAAGTTTGGCACAGAAAGCCAAAATGTCGGAAATATATGAAGGCAATGTTTTCCATATAGCCCTCAGCTACGGGTACCAATTGCCTCTTGCCGACATGAAAGATATATATGGTAATAATTTTAATGTAGGACTTTCATTCGAAGACCAGTTAAAAAATAATTATCTGTTCGGCTTAGAAGGCCAGTTTTTGTTTGGCAAAAATGTAAAACCCGACGTATTGATAAATTTGAAAGATGACCAGGGTATCATTTATGGCAATGATAAAACCTACGGTTCGGTTGTGTTGCGCGAACGGGGTTGGTATATTCAGGCTTATGCCGGTAAAATCATTCCACTAAACAATCCGCGTTCGGGTGTCAAACTCAAGTTGGGCGCAGGATATTTTCAGCATAAAATAAGGCTGCAAGACGACCTCAATACTATCAATCAGATAAAGGCAGAGTACAGAAAGGGATACGACCGTCTTACTTTTGGGTTAGGTCTGAGTCCATACGTAGGCTACCAATACATAAGCAACGACAAGCGAATCAATTACAACATTGGCATAGAAAGCATTATTGGACTTACTGAAGGAAGACGCGATTATCAGTTCGATACCATGAGCACATTCCGCAGCAAACGATTGGATGTAGTCATTGGTATTAAGGCTGGCTGGATTTTACCGTTTTTTACAGATGTACCAGCCGAATCATATTATTATTAAGCGTGTGACATCCGTTTTATATTATTCCGCAATATTTCTATACTGCTTTGTTATCAGAGTAGCTGTATTATTCAATGCCAAAGCCGCTCTGTGGGGCGCAGGTAGGAAAAACTGGAGGACAAATCTTAAGCTGGCTTGTGCGAAACTCAGCGGCAAAATAGTCTGGATCCATTGTTCGTCGCTTGGAGAATTTGAGCAGGCAAGACCTATCGTGGATGGTATAAAGTCCGAATGTCAAGGTGTGAATGTAGTAGTCAGTTTTTTTTCACCCTCCGGGTACACCATTCGACATAATTATAAATATGCAGATATGGTGGTTTATTTACCTTGTGATTTACCGGGCAATGCCGCATATTTTATCAAAACCTTAAAGCCCAACCTGGCTGTTTTTGTGAAATACGACCTGTGGTATGGATACCTCAAAGTATTGTTTCAGATGAATATTCCGGCCATATTGGTGTCAGCCATTCAGCACAAGGCATTAACAGGCTGGTCAGGAGCATTGTATAAGAAGATATGTTATAGATTACTGGACAAAATATATGTGCAGGATGAATTATCCATGACCAACATTCGGGCTGCAGTAAATAGGGAAGTAATAGTAGCCGGCGATACACGGATTGACAGCGTAATCAGATTTTCAGGTGTTACCGATCACCAGCTTGACCACGACATGAAGCGATTCGTAGGTGATGATAGTTGCCTGGTATGTGGCAGTACATGGCCTGCCGACCAGGACCTACTCATTCCCTTGATAAAAGATGAAATTTTCAATCACTGGAAGGCTATCATTGCTCCGCATGAAATGAAGAAAGATGATTTGGAGAATTTAAAAAAGCAATTTGGAGAAAAGGCCATTTTCTACAGCGAATTTGAAAGGTACGATCAAACACATACCATACTCATCATAGATTCGATCGGGCATTTATCAAAAATATACAGATATGCAACACTCGCATACATAGGAGGAGGATTCGGTAAAGGCATTCACAATACATTGGAGCCGGCAGCATTTGGCTTGCCCGTTATTTTTGGCCCAAATTTTAAAAAATTCAGCGAAGCGGTTAGTCTGACAAAGGACAAAGCATTTACCCCTATAAACAACCAAAATGAACTTTTCAGTACATTTATATATTATAATAAAGTAGAAAACAGGAAAAATGCTGCTGAAGCTATTCGAGCTTATATGAATAGTAATAAAGGAGCATCCGGATTGATATTACTTGATATAAAATTGTATTATCTTGGCAATGAAAATTAATCAAATGATACAGGTATGAGTTTTTATAAAAATGTGCTGGGTGAATTTCGCAACAAAAAAGTACTGATAGCAGGCGATATCATGACAGACAGGTATCTTACCGGTACTGTTAATCGTATTTCACCTGAAGCACCAGTACCCGTCGTACAACTTACACATGCCGATGACCGCTTGGGTGGCGCCGGCAACGTGGCGTTAAACGTTAAGGCTTATGGAGCTATACCTATCTTGCTTACTGTCGTTGGTGAGGATGATGACGGACTTAAACTCCTCAAGCAGTTGAACAGTCTGGGAATAGAACACAAATTTATTTGCAAGTCAGTAGAACGACGTACTACCGTAAAAACCCGTATCGTATCACAAAATCAGCAAATGATGCGGATTGATGCAGAAGACACATTCGAACTCACACACCATGAAAAACAAGTTGTCATCGCACAGTATGTCAATGCACTAAAAGAAACAAAACCAGATGTAATCATACTTCAGGATTACAACAAAGGATTTTTCACTCCTGAACTTATCCAAGTTATTACAAGATATGCAGCTGATAATAATATTCCGGTAACAGTAGATCCGAAGAAGGCCAATTTTCTAGATTTTAAAGGAGTGACTATCTTCAAACCCAATCTCAAGGAAGTAAAAGAGGCTCTTAACACGGAGATCAAACCGGAGATAGGTGACTTGAAAAATGCTTCGGGCCATATCAGGGATATATTAGGCAATAAGATAACCGTCATCACCTTATCAGAGAATGGGTTGTTTATAGATGATGGGGTTGATGCAAAGATTTATCCTACAACACCGCGTAATATTTCAGATGTGTGTGGGGCAGGAGACACGGTCATCAGTACATTAAGTCTAGGTATAGCATCAGGGCTGAGTGCATACGAGTTGGCTGTTATGGCGAATGTAGCAGGTGGGCAGGTGTGCGAGCGTCCCGGAGTAGTGCCTGTTGATCCGGATCAGCTAATTTTAGAGTTGTCAGAGACTTTATATTCAGAAAAAACATGATTTTTTTGACATTTCTTGATTTTTTAACATTTATATAAAAAAAAAGGCTTATTTTTACCAGCGATTATTAAAATGTTTAAACCCAATTTAATTATGAAATTAAAATTTTTACAAACCAGATTTTTTTCTGCATTTGTATTTGTTGTAGCCAGTATGTGGAGCATGACAGCTTTTGCACAGCCGGCTAATGACTTATGCTCAAATGCAATCGAACTTACTATTGCTGCTGATGAAGCATCCGCTGTGCCGGTAGCAGGAACAACTGTAGGTACTGTTGACGGTGCTACTACTCCTGGCCCAAAAGTTTGTTCAGCAAACTTTTACCGTGATGATGTATGGTACAAGGTAACAATTCCTTCAGGTGTTGCAGCTGAAGCAGTAACCATTGCTGTTAACAGAAATGTTACAGGTGGTATGACAGATTGTGGTATGGCTATTTATGTGAGCAATGCATGTGATACCAGCAATGCTGCATACTTGTGTCAGAATTTTACAGGAAACGGATCTTTTAGATTCAGTAAAATCTGTACAGGTGAAGATAAGGAGCTCCTTATAAGGGTTTGGTCAGGTGCTGGTACAGCTGCTAACTGGGCTCAAGGCCAGGGTGCATTTGAGATATCTGCATTCTACTCTGATGGCGAGCAGGCTATTTGGGGTAATAACGGAGAAGGTTCTTTTAACGGTGGTCTGGGTGGCTGGACAACTACTTTGGATGCAAAATGCCCGGGTTTTGAACTCTGGAGATGGTCAAATACAACCTACTGTACAAATGGAGCATTCTCTTCAGGTGGTGGTACCATCACATCATTGACAGTTTGTAACGGAGCAATGTGCTTCGACTCTGACTACTATGATAATAACGGTCAATCAACAGGTATCGGTACTGGTCCATGTACTGCACCTCAAGAGGGTTCACTTGTTTCTCCAGCTATTGACCTTAGCGTCTTTCCTGACGTAACAGGTGTTAACTTGGTTTTCTCACAGGCAACAAGACAATTCCAGAGTGAATACTATATAGAACTAAGCCTTGATGAAGGAACTACATGGAACACAATCGAAATCAATACTGCGGAAGAAGATCCGGATAATTATGCTGTTAACGGTCCGCATGTAAACAACAACAGAAGAGTTTTCCTACCAGGTGCTGCCGGAAAACCAAATGTTCAGGTTAGATTCCGTTATGTAGGTAACTACTACTACTGGATAGTAGATGATGTGAAAATCACAGAAAGAGAATCTTACAACCTTAGAGTAGATCCATTCTATGCTATTGCACCTAACAAGCAGTGGCAGAGAGATCAGTTAGAGTCATTCGGTGGTTTGGCTGATATTTCTAACAATGGTTCGAAAGGAACTACCAATACTGCACTTAGCCTTGAGATCAAGGACGCTGCAAGTACAACTATCTTTACAGACGAGCTAAGCTATGGCACTACTGTAGCAGACAGCACGTATGAAAATGTACCTATGACTGGTACCTTCACACACCCTAATGATGATGTAACTACTTATACAGGTACTTATGCACTTACTTCAACGGAGCCTGACTTTGACTATACTGACAATTCAAGAAATTTCTCTTGGTCAGTAACTGACTCCATTATGGCAAAAGACGGTTCTACAACTCTTGGTAATGGTATCAGAGCTGGTAGCGATTATAACTATACCTGGGGTAACATTTACCATATCGTAAACAACAAGAGCAGTCTTAATGGTAAGACTTATCATTGTAACTATGCTGGAGTTGGTATAGCTAATCCGGATGACCTGGCAGGTGCTACCATCTTTGTTTACTTGTACAAATGGGATAATGCCAACGGTGATGATGTAATACAAGCAGATGAAAGAACTACAGTGGGCTTTAACCAGTATGACTTCCCTGTAGGTGAGGCTGCCAATACGCTTTATACACTCCCAATATTTGACTATGCTACTTTTGAACATGGTGTTGCACTCGAATCAAATACCGATTATGTTTTGGTAGTAGAATATACCACTCCTCCTGACCAACTAGAATTACCTTGTTTTATCAACTCAGATGCATCGATCGATTACGGAGCTCAGACAGTGAGATCTACAACTCCTGGTTTTGGTCCTGTAAGATACAACCATGCACTTGACGTAGGTAACACAGGCGAAATGACTGCAAATACATTCACAGGTGGTACTACACCGGTTATCAGGATGTTCCTAAGCACTACTACTATCAGTACAAATGAAGTTAAACTTGATGATGCTAACAAGATTGTTGTAGCTCCTAATCCGGTTAAAGATGTACTTAATGTTAAAATCGACCTTGTAGAAAATGCAAAAGAAGCTACTATCGAAGTAGTGGATATCAACGGTAAGATTCTTAATACAAGAACAATCGAAAACTTCAAGTCAACTACTGAGACGTTTGATGTTTCAAACCTTGTTAATGGTAATTACTTTGTTAACTATAAGTCAAAGGCTGGTGTAAGATCAGTTAAGTTTATAGTGGCTAAATAATTAACTGTTAATCAGTAATCATACAAAAGCCACAGAGCATGTTCTCTGTGGCTTTTCTTATTAAATACATGTAGGATGTACGCGAATATCGAATTTGAAGCTAAGTTAAAGTTCTATAATTGTGCTTAAAATCAAGGTTCTGAGCTACAAGTACAAAAAGATTCGGTTTACTTTTATATCCGGATAACGACTATTTAAGATTTCTGAGACTATCTTCCAAAAATCCGATTCTTGACAATCCGTCATTCATCTTCTGTCTTTCTTTATCTACCACTGCAGCCGGTGCACCACTTACAAAACGCTCATTTGAAAGTTTCTTTTCGATCGAAGCAACGAATCCTCGCTGGTACTCGAGTTCTTTCTCTATTCTTTCTCTTTCTGCTTCGATATCAATCTCGATATCAAGTAAAACGTAATATTTATCGGCTCCACTTACGATTGAAATACATTTTTCGGGTTCGTTTTCGGTTATTTCAATACTACTTAGGTTTGCCATTTTTTTCAGCATGTTTTTAATGCCTTCGTTGGCTAACCAGTCGGTATTTTGTGGAGAAGGGTTTGCGAAAAATGGTAGTTGGTCGGCCATCTTTACACCTTTGCTGTTGCGCACCTCACGTACCTTGGTTATTATTTCTTTTACGGCATCTATTTGTCTGATGAAATGGAGATCAAATGGCTTTAATTCGGGCTTTTTACCTACTATACAATTATCGCCGGGCACTCTGTCTCTTAGCTGATGCCAGACTTCTTCGGTCACAAAAGGCATAATAGGATGAAGCATTGTCATGAGCTGCTCGAATATCTGTACGGTTTTTTCAAGGGAATCAGCATCTATCGATTCACCGAAAGGTGGCTTAATCATCTCAAGATACCAACCACAGAAATCATCCCAAATGAAACTATACAGGTCAACTGTTATCTCTGAAAGTCTGTAGTCTTTATAGTTTTCTTCGTACTTTTCGAATTTCTGTGCGATTTTGTTTTCAAACCATTTTACTGCAATGGTATTAATTTCCTTTTGGTTAATGTCCTTTATATCTTCGCTTACCTGCCATCCTTTTATAAGCCGTAGAGCATTCCATATTTTATTACAAAAGTTGAGGCCTTGTTCGCATAATTTACTTTCGTTGATGATTTGCTTAGTTTCATTGTCAAATGGCGCGTCGAAGATTATATCATTCCCTGCGGATGCACTGGATAGCAATCCAAATCGTACACCATCTGCACCGTATTTGGCCATCAACTCAAGCGAGTCAGGCGAATTTCCGAGCGATTTGCTCATTTTCTGACGCTTATTGTCGCGTACCATTCCGGTAAAATAAACGTCCTTGAACGGAAAATTACCTTTTGCAGCCGACAATTCGGTTCCTATCAAGTCGCCCGACCATTCGTAGCCAGCCATTATCATTCTGGCCACCCAGAAGAATATGATGTCCCAACCGGTGACAAGTACTTGGGTAGGGTAGTAGTATTTGAGTTCGTCCTGTCTTTCAAATCCGTCAAAAACCGATATTGGCCATAACCACGAAGAGAACCAGGTATCTACTACGTCTTCATCTTGTATGAGATCAGTAAGTTGAAGTGAATGGTTGTCTAGTTTTTCCTTCGCCTGGCTGAGAGCATCTTCTGCAGTTGTTGCTACGAATACATGTTCACCAATGTACCAGGCCGGTATCTGTTGCCCCCACCACAATTGTCTGGAAATACACCAGTCTTTGATGTTGTCTTCTGCAAGCCAGGTACGTAGCATATTGATGAAGGAGTCCGGAAAAAATCTGATGTTACCTTGCTCTACTGATGATAAAGCGGTATTAGCAAATTCCTTCATATTGAGAAACCATTGAAGTGTAAGACGAGGCTCCACTATAGCATTCGATCGTTCAGATCTGCCGACTTTATTTCTGTAGTCTTCAATTTTTGCTATCTGACCCAGTGCATCTATATCTTTAACGATTGCCTTTCTTGCTTCAAAACGGTCCATTCCGATATAATGCCCGGCGATGTCGGCTATCTTTCCGTCGGGGTTCAATATATCAATGGTTTCAAGATTGTGTTGTTTGCCGATTTCGTAATCATTGATGTCATGGGCAGGGGTAACTTTGAGTGCACCTGTACCAAAGTCCATTTCTACATAACGATCGAAAATAATGGGAACTACTCTGTTAACAATTGGCACAATAGCTTTTTTGCCTTTCAAATGTGCATATCGTTCATCATCCGGATTTACGGCTATGGCTGTATCGCCCAGTATAGTCTCCGGTCGGGTAGTAGCGATGGTGATGTATTCGTCGGTGCCTTCTATTCTGTACCTTACATGAAACAACCTCGACTGCTCTTCAGAGTAAATGACCTCTTCGTTAGACAAAACTGTTTGGGCCTCTGGGTCCCAGTTGGTCATTCGTAGTCCCCTGTATATTTTTCCTTTTTTATACAGATCAACAAACACACCTGTTACTGCATTAGACAGAGAAGGCTCCATTGTAAAGCGGGTACGGTCCCAGTCACAGGAGCATCCGAGTTTCTTCAGTTGTTCGAGAATTATTCCGCCATATTTTTCTTTCCATTCGAATGCATGACGCATAAATTCTTCCCGGGTCAGATCACTTTTTTTGATACCTTGTTTGCGGAGCAATTGTACAACCTTGGCTTCTGTGGCAATCGAGGCATGATCGGTACCGGGCACCCAACAGGCATTCTTGCCATCTATACGAGCTTTGCGTATCAAAATATCCTGAATGGTATTGTTGAGTAAATGGCCCATGTGCAGCACGCCGGTAATGTTGGGTGGTGGCATCACAATGGTATATGGCTCTCTGTCATCAGGCACAGAATGGAAATAATTGTGTTCCATCCAGTGGGTGTACCATTTATTTTCTATATCATTGGGCAAATATCGTGTTGACAATGTCATCTGCGGTGCTTGTTTGGTCAGTATTTAAAAATATAAATCGTCTTTGGTCCGTTCTTTGGAATTTTTACAAAAAAAAGATTTGAATAATCGTCCTCATCGAGTTCGGCCATATTGCTGCCTGTAAGTAAATTGATTAATGCAGGTACAGAATTGGAATGCCCCGATATGAGAATGCGCTTATATGGTGTTAGCTTTGCGGCCAGTTCTGCCTGATTTGCAGGATTGTATAACTGCCAGTTGATGTTTTTTGACAGACAATAAGGCTTAATGGTATTGATTGTACGGATAAAATCTGAAGAATAAACCATGTCTGCTACCGGTGCCTTCCTAAGTATCTTGCTCAATCTTTCAGATCTTGCCTCACCTGCCTCAGACAACTCGGCATTTTTTGAAAAATCTGCTTTTTCGCCATGACGAGTGAGTATCAGCAGCTGATCATCATAGACCAGTTTCAGAGATATTTTTGTACCGTCTTTTGTCAGAATATCATTTCCGTCAAATGACTCGACAACGTTATCATAGTTTTGGATAATATTTTTCTGTGCTTGCATACTGAGTGGTAGATTGAGCAGACAGAGTAGATTAAGGGTGTTTATGAAATTATGCATGCTCGTGTTCGTTTTTGAAAATGTCGAGATCCACTTGATTTCTCATCAGATCTTCAATTGTTTCGCGTTTACGTATCAGATAATCTTTACCGTTATGGATAAGCACTTCAGCAGGACGTAATCTCGAATTATAATTAGAAGCCATAGTAAAACAATAAGCACCGGCATTCAGAAAGCAGATGATGTCATCTTCCTGTAGCTGAGGAATGAGTCGGTTGGCCCCGAAGGTATCCGTTTCGCAGATATAGCCTACTACAGTGTATATTCTTGGTTTGCCCGTAGGGTTAGAAACATTGAGGATGGTATGGTGCGAATTGTAGAACATGGGTCTTATGAGGTGGTTCATGCCACTGTCTATACCGGCAAATACGGTAGAAGTTGTTTGTTTAATAACATTGACCTTGGCAAAGAAATAACCCGATTCGCTTACCAGAAATTTGCCTGGTTCGAACATTAGTGTAAGGTCTCTTCCATACTGAGAGCAGAATGTTCTGAATCTTTTTGAAATTTTTTCTCCCAGTTCTTCGATGTCGGTGTAGATATCATCGCGCTTGTACGGAACCTTGAACCCGCTACCAAAGTCGATGTAGTCAAGGTGTTTGAAGTGCTTGGCTATTTTTAATAAAATTTCGGCACCTGCGAGGAAAACATCCACATCAAGTATATCAGACCCGGTGTGCATGTGTACACCTTCGATTTTCATACCGATGGCATCCACTATACGCAATACATGTGGCATCTGATGAATCGAAATACCGAATTTGGAATCGATATGTCCTGTCGAAATCTTAGAGTTTCCTCCTGCCATAATGTGTGGATTGACACGGATGCAAACCGGTAGGCCCGGGTGGCGGGTGCCTATTTGCTCTAATGTTGAAATATTGTCAATGTTAATACGAACACCGGCTTCGATAGCCAGCTCTATTTCTTCAACAGAGACACAATTGGGTGTAAAAATAATATTGTGCGGATCAAACCCTGCTGCAATACCGAGTCGGACTTCTTCAATAGACACAGTGTCGAGCCCGGCACCAAGCGAGTTCATGAACTTTAGGATTGCCAGGTTGGTGAGTGCCTTGCATGCAAAGTTTATTCTCAGAGACGGAACATCGAAGGCAGTTGACAGTCGTTTATATTGACTTGCAATGATACTTGTGTCATAGACGTAAAGTGGCGCACCATACTTATTTACAAGGTATAATGGATCGATTTCTCCGGTTAACTGATAATTTTCTCCGACTAATTGCATTTTTCTTGATTTAATGTGCAAAGATAAAGTAAAGATTTATCTATACGTATATTTATGGCTTTTGTGCCATCATTAACCAACCTTTTGTCCGATTTATGCATCTGATTATGTACATACAGGTATGTTTTGGTACAAGTTTTTGAATATTTTGAAATATCTTTACACTGGAAATTTTCAAAAATTGATACCTGACTATCTTATAGAGGCTTGCATCGCACTTGACCCGAAGGCTCAAAAACAATTGTACGAAGCCACGAGGTCGCGTATGTATGTACTTGTACTGCGTTATATAAGAGAACATCACCTTGCTGAAGATGTGATGATTGAAGCTTACGTAAAAGTGTTCAAGAATATTCAGAAATATCGGCGAGACGGAGCCTTTGAAGCATGGATGCGCCGGATTTTTGTAAACGAATGTCTGATGTTTTTGAGAAAGGAGAAGAATATCGTGTTCGAACCACTTACCGTATTGCCAGATGATTCAGCTTTTGAACCACCCGACGAGTTCGACTATGAAGAAATAATGCTATTGATAGAAAAATTGCCTGCCGGCTGCAAAACAGTGTTCAAAATGTATGTGTTTGATGATTTGCAACATAATGAAATTGCTCAATTGCTCAACATAAGCATAAGTACGTCTAAGTCGCAATATCAACTGGCAAGGACCAAGCTCCTTGGCATGATAAAGAACAAACAAGAGGAAAATTGAATATGCACGGATAAAATTTTATGAATATTCAGCAGTATTGATTTTAAATAAATTGGTTTTGAAAAATAAATGAAAGAGAGCTTAAAAAAGTCATTGCAGGAAGCAGAGCATAGGTATTCTCCGAAGAATGTACCTGAGCAATGGCATTTGATCGAAGCGAGACTCAAAGGCAAGGAACAGACCGGAAATATTGACAGAAGCGTTTGGTTTAAGATTGCAGCGACTATGTTGTTGTTAATCATAGCAGTTTTTATTGTAAAATTTTATTTGCAAAAGAATCAGAAAGACTGGGCACAAACCCTGACTACCCCGGCATCAGAACTTGACACGCTGGCCGAGTCACCGGAAAATGAGTCTCTCAAGTTACCTTCTGCTCCCGAGCAATCAATGGAAATACCCAGCAAGAAAGAGACCGAATCGAAAGGAATCCGACAAATGCAGGGAGCAGGGAATAACAAGCATACAACCGATGCGCCCGCAACTGTAGCAATGGCAGACCATATAGAAGAGCAGGAGTCTGAAGTATCACGCAGTATGGCCGAACCCACACCTGCCAGTGCAGCACCACCCCAGGCAGCAAGACAGAAGGAGGCAACCGGTAAAGCAGAAGTGCAGGCCGATAAAGCAGCCGTAAAAAATACTGCACATACATTCGCAGGTAAATATGACGGAATTCCATTTGTAGCATCGGTCAAGAATACCGAAGCAGGTTGGGTGCTTGTAGGCCAGACGCAAAATACTCCACACAAAAAGTACCGTTTTGTCAAAGAAAAGCAATCACTTGAATGCATAGATTCTGGTGGAAAAAATGTATTTCAATATTCGTCAACCGATACCAAAGGCGAACATTATACATCAGCTGATGGCAAAATTACTGTGCGTAACACGGATGAATCTATCCAAATAACCATGATTATAGAAAAACCTGGTGGGCCATTATCCCATTATTGGGAACTATACCGTACTTACGAATAATCATCACTTGAATGGGCGCCTTGGCTGCCAATCAAAGTCAGGATTGAGGTAATCGATGATTGGTTTTATGAATTTATTTGGTATATGGCTGCGGTGCTTCATGTAGCAATACATATCGAGTGGTACTGCACCTACTGAGCTTTTTATTTCAAGAGCAGTACGACTAAAGTTGATTAGGCTGAACCTTCCTTCAATGGCATGTTGTATGATATCGAACAGACTGTTGAGATAAATCTGCGAAATGGCATTTTCTTGCTTGTCGTACCCAAGGAAATGTGCTTCAAGTTCGTGCCCGTTGTGTATGATGGTATAAAATGCCTTAATGACATTGCCACGAAAATAAGCAAATAGCTGAAATTTATCGCCAAGATATTTTTTAAGACCATAAAAATATCCTACATGAAGATTGACAGTATTGAATCCTGCATTCTGAGCTACATTCATGTACAAATCATGAATCTGATTTTGATAAAGCAAGATTTCGTCCTGCCCAAGCTCACGGCAGCTTAATTCTTGCCGCTTTTTGAATGCCCTCTTTGCCCTTACACGGTACTTTGAATGCAGACTGCCAAGATAATCGTCAAATGATAACCATTCGTCTTGAATGGACATCATCATACATGGTTGTACACAAAATTCATGGAAGTTTTTTTTAGAGAGCAAATTGCGAGTTTGGTTAGGCTCAATTGCTTTGAAGTCTTTCATCAGACAGACATTGCATTGTATGCCGGCTGAGTTGAGTGTTAGTTGTAATGATTCGGCTGCTGCTGTCATCAGATTGATTATCTGGTCGTCCGGCATAATATTCTTTCTGAAATAAAAAGCATTTTCACCTGTAAGCAGAAGATTGCCAAATACAAAAGTGTTAAATACAACATTACGTGCAACAATGTCTTTAACGTATTTTTGCAATGAACCAATGAGCCAAGGACTTTTTTTGTCGTCCGCTTCGTTCAGACTGTTGGCAGCGTTGAAATGTTGTATCTGGAAATAGGCTACACCGACTCCACAACCTTGAAGATCACGCAACACAAGATACCTGAAAGCCATACCAAACGGTGGATATAGCTCAAGAGCCATCAGATATGCCGATGAAAGGAGTGTATTGTTTCCTTCCAGAATATTGTCCCATTCTTCAGCTACACCGGCAATGCTTTCAACCACCTGCATGCTAAAGCCGGTACCATTTAATATAGTAGTTTGAATAGTGTTTGAATTTTTTGAAGCTTGCAACATTTACCAAAACTAACATCTAATAACTTTATATGTGCTAAAAAAGTTGTAACCGGAATTGAATTATTTGCTCAAGCTCGTGTTTAACCCAAATAACGCATTAGGAGTTTAAACAAAAATGATTAGTACAAAAAAATCTAAAGAAAGTGCGAAAAGTATAGCGAATTATGTTTTTTGGCTTTTGCAATGGATTTGAACTAGTAATTATTTGCAAGAAAGAGATGGATGTGTTATCTGGGTTTAATAAATTACCATTAAAAAAATCAGTAATATGTTATATTCTCACTAACTTTGCAACTCCTTATATTTTACCCATGAAAAAATATTTTTTCCTCCTGCTTTTCCTACCTTTTATCGTAAGTTCATGTGTTTCATCGAAAAAATACAATAAACTACAGTTCGAACGCGATCAGTTAAAGTACAATTACGATCAACTTGTAAAGGTGAATGCTGAAAACCGGATTTTGCTTACGAAAATTGACAGTCTCCAGCTATTGTCTGACAGATTGAATTCGGAGCTAAAACATGCAAAGGAAGCGGCAGCGTCTGCACAAAAAGCATTTGATGATGTGACAGTACGTTACAACAAACTCGTAGAACAAAACAAAATGCTGACCAATGCCAGCTCTCAGGAAAGGGGCAAATTTATCAATGAACTCAATGAAAAAGATAAACTGCTCACCACACGCGAACAACAGTTGGACAGCTTGTCGAACGTGTTGACCAACAAACAAAAAGCACTGGATCTGGCTACAAAAAATCTAGAAGAACGCGAACAAAAACTGCGTGAATTGCAACGTATCATTGATGAAAAAGATCAGAATCTTGCAGGCCTGCAGAATAAACTGAAAGGCGCACTTTCAGGATTTTCGCCAGAAGATCTCAATATCGTCCAGAAAGATGGCAAACTTTATGCAACACTCAGTCAGGATCTGCTCTTCGCTTCGGGAAGCAAACAGATAGACCCTAAAGGCATTGATGCGCTGAAAAAATTTGGGGGAGTGTTAAAAAATTATCCTGATATAGAAGTAAGCGTAGAAGGTCATACAGACACCGATGGTTCTGCAGAGCTTAACTGGAATTTGAGTGCTGACCGTGCCATTTCAGTAACCAAAGTCTTGATAGGTGAAGGAGTAGATGCTAAAAGGGTTATTCCGTCAGGTAGAGCATTCTATGTACCGGTGGCTTCGAATGATACAAAGGAAGGCAAAGGCAAAAATCGTAGAACAGAAATTATACTTTCACCCAAACTTACTGCGTTGTATAATCTGATTAACAAGTAAAACTGTATTGAAAAATTTATTTTCGGTAGTTTTTACACTTATCGCTACCACCGCCTTTTCGCAAGGAGTACGGTGCGGTACGGTTTTTTCCGGTAAGCTTGATGAACTATTCATAAGTCATGCACCTGTAAGCCGGTCGGTTATAACCATTCCGGTAGTATTTCATATAGTATGGCGTGATTCATCCGATAATATACCTGATGCTCGTATCACTTCACAGCTCGATGTGCTGAATACCGATTTCAGGGCATTGAATGACCAGCTTAAATACCTGTCTTCTGCAAAGAGGAGCCTGGCTGCTGATATGGAAATCGAATTTTGCCTTGCCGCTGTTGATCCGCAGGGCATTCCTACAACAGGCATCCTCAGGTATAAGTCTGAGGTGGAAAACATCGGTACACAGAATACGCCTACCATCCCGTCAAAAGCATTTATCAAGCATAAAAATCTCGGTGGAGCAGATGCCTGGGACACACAGCGATACCTCAACATCTGGGTTGGAAAATTTCAGGATGGCGCTATACTTGCCGAATCAAAATTTCCTTGGGACAATCTGCCCGAAGAAGATGGTATAAGAATAGATCCGGCTTATGTAGGTGTCAATTGCAACGGTTCGCCGAAGAAACAGTTTGCCTTGGGGAGGACATTAACACACGAAGTCGGCCACTACCTCGGTCTGCTACATCCATGGAGTGCTGATTGTGCTACAGGCGACTATGTAGAAGATACGCCACCGCAACGGTGCCCGTATTATGGTTGTATGCCACAGGTGATGGATGACGCTTGTGGATCGGTGCCTTTGGTTGAAAATTTTATGCAGTTTTCGGATGATGCCTGCCTCGCACTGTTTACGCACGGCCAGAAAGAAAGAGTGTATCAAATGCTTTTGCAGTACCGACCTTTATTGCTGAATAACAACATTTCATGCTTTAAACCAACATTTGCCGACAGGCTCACAGAAGACAATGTCAGGATATACCCAAACCCGACAAGCCATTGTATATCTATTGACCTTAGGTTAAATCGTGAGAGTGATATCAAGGTCGAAATCTTCGACACATCGGGAAAACTGATATGGAAAGATGTCGTTAAAGTGCTGTTACTCAGGCCAATAGAATTATCATTTACACAAAGTGGCATTTATTTTATACGCCTTACAGGCAATGAGAATACTTTGGTACGTAAGGTAGTGGTGATGTGATGAAAAAAGACGTCTTCCCTAAAACTGTGCATCCTGGAATCCTTTCCGGTATGGAATATTCAGGAAGTCAAGCGATGATGGTTTTACCCTGAGGAAAAAGGCATAAGTACCTCGTTCGGGTTGCCAGTTCATACCCATTTCCCAGCAGTGCAAGTCTCGATAGAACCCAATGTCGGGGTAGGTGAGTCGTTTGGCTTTGAAGTCCCACCCTATGTTGCCCACATCTATCCTCCAGTTTTTGGTAATCGGGAGGCTACCGTTGAGGTCGAGATTGTGATTTACAATAGCGATGGTGTCACCTTGTTGAAGCGGGTAAATGCCAATGTTGAGCGTATGTCTGATGAAGATATTCTGAAGTAATTCCTGAGGGACAGAGACGGATTGTGGCCCTCCTGCATTTTGTCGGTCTTCCTGTATCTCCCATATTTGTTTGAGAGATATTGCAGAGTTAAAGCTGAAATTCGTATTTACAAAGCGCAGTAGTTTTCCTTTTGATTTGTAATAAAGTTTGTTGATGGTTCGGCCATAGGCATCTACATCGTATGGGTCAAAGCTGCCACTTATGGTGAGTGTAGTGATGCCCTTGAAGAATCTGGCAGTACCGCCATAGCTTAAACGGCTCCAGTTGAGTGAATCGGCAGCAAAATTATAGCTTCCGCCTATGTTTATATTGTCGAAAAACTTAAATTTTTTGATTGTTGAATCGCGTTTGTGATAATATTTTCCTTCAAAAAGGTTATTGATACCATAAGCAAGGTTAAGTGACTGTTTTGAGTTGGGTGGCGTTCCGAATATTCCACTCTCGAATATAGAATAGCGCTGCATCCGGTTGAACTCTGGTCTAGAGTCGGTATTGATGGTGCCAAAATATCGGTCGATGGAAGCATAGTCGGGCGAATAATTAAGCGATATGCTGGGTTTAATGACATGACGCACACCACGCAGAAAGCCTTTCCTGAACTGAAGCGAACCGAATAGTTGAGTGTTGGCACTCAAACTTGCTGTGAAGGTGCGGAACGGGGCAAAACCATGTACAGTTTTGGATAGAATCTTACCGTAATTTGTCTTGTAAGTATAGTCAGTTATTTCGCCCGCCTGGTTTTTAACCGGTATGGTGTCAATGGTAATTGTTTCATCAAAACCTTTTTTTAAGGTCTGAAAATTCCAGGTTTCTTCGTAGCGGATACTTGGTGCTACATTTACATACTTGAGTATCCGTGTATTGTAGCTTGTACTGATGCTTTGTTTGATACCGTATTTGCTGTTGCGGAGTGTCTCCGGTCTGAAAAGAAGCGTATCGAGTGTTTTAATTTCATTTTTTGCCTGCATGTCGTAAGTGAAATAGATTTTTTCGTACCATCGTTCAGGACCTATACTTTGCGCTTTGCGTTTAAGAGGATAAATGCTACCTGTCTGGTAGCCAATATTTGGAAAATTGATAATGACCTCGCGAGAGATATTGTTCTGAGAATGCGAAAGTGATGCCGTAAGTACCTGACTGGTGCCCGGAAATCTTTTGCTGAAATTGATATTGGACGAAAGCGTATTGTTTAGTACACTGTTGGCATCGTTGTAGTTTAGGCTTTGAAAATTGTTGGACTGTATGTTGACATTGCCACCAAATGTTATGGAGGGATGTGCTTTTGGGTCCTGATTGTGCTGCCAGATGAAACTGAATGATTTGTCGCTTGCTATTTTGTTGGATCCTGGTATTTCGCTTCTTCTGTCAGAAAAAGCCATATTGACGCCACCGTTATATTTGTATCGTTGAACATACCGTGTATTGGCACGAACACCCCAACTACCACGGAAGTAAATGTCACCCGTTAGTTTTACATCGAAGTGCTTCCCGATGGGAAAATAATAGCCGATGTCTCTAAATCCAATGCCCCATGTTTCAGAATTTTCGTAATCTCTAGGCAAAATGAGACCAGCTCGTTGTCCTTTAGTGATTGGGAAAAACCCGAATGGCAGTACAACAGGCGTTGGAATGTGGTTAATTTCGAGAAAAGAAGGTCCCACTACAGCTACCTTGTCTGCCACCACTTTTTGTTTCGAACTCCTGATGCCATAATGTGGGTCAGGATGGTCGCAGGTGGTAATGAGGGCATTTTTGTTATAGACAATGGTCTGTTTATGTAACGAATCCTTCGCTACCAGGAATTTAGCCGTCTCGCCGTGTACGAAAAGGTCGTTTTCCTTACTGGTTATATCTTTAGCAAGCCCTTTTTTCGATTTGAAATTGTATTTTAGTTCTTTTGATTTGAATTTTTGGTCACCATCAGCGAAATCCGGGAATCCGGTCATTTTGCCAAGACTGTCTGGTCTGCCCATGGCACTCAGTACGTTGGTATTCCAGTCAAATATTATATAATTTGCCTTTAGGTCAATGGTTTTGTACTTCATCCATGCCTTGTTGATGAGGTGGATGCGCTTATTGTTAATGTCATACCAGATAGTGTCTTTTGCCGAGCAATCCACTTCTGCATCCAGTGAATCTTTTGATAATTTGAAGTCGGTATAGCTTACAAGTACTGAATCACGTATGGGCGTGCCACTGGTGTCAGCAGAGACGATACCAAGCGAATCAGGCCGGAGAACAACGCCTGGATTCTGTTGAGCAACCAGCATACCCGGTAATGCAAAAGTTAAATAAAGGAAAAAATTGTATATTATTCTTGTATTCAAACCCTTTTGATATTAACTTTGTATAAATTACATTTTTTTGTAATACGAAATATATTCCCATGCCTGGCACAACACACCTTAAAACGACAAAACATATATTACGCTGTTACTTCCTTGTTGTTTTTAACATTTTCTTTCTGTTTCATTTCCTTGAGGCTCAGCCAAAGCAACCACAAAATAATGGCAAAGCTACACAGTTACAGAATAATACAAAAAAGAAAAATTTAATCCGTACCATTGTCATTGATGCCGGCCATGGTGGTCATGACCCGGGTACTGTCAATTTTAAGAAAAAAGAAAAGGATATCACGCTCAGTATCGCCCTGAAAGCCGGTGAGCTCATAGAGCGCAATTTCAAAGATGTACGTGTGGTGTACACTCGCAAAAAGGATGAATTCATTGACCTGAAAAAACGTGCCCAGATAGCTAACCAGGAACGTGCCGATTTATTTATCTCCATCCATTGCAACGCCATTGAAACCAATCAGGAAAATTTTTATGGTACAGAAACCTATGTTCAGGATCCAAAAGTAGAAAGTTATAACCTGGGAGTAGCAAAACGTGAGAACAGTGCCATCCTGCTGGAGTATGATTATAAAGCGAACTACGACGGATTTGACCCGAATGCCCCCGAGACACATATAATGTTATCTATGTTTCAGAATGCATATTTGGGTCAAAGTATATCATTTGCCCAAGCATTCGAACTCGAAGCAGCGGCTCATGCTAAGAGAAAAAGCCGTGGTGTACGGCAGGCAGGTTTCCTTGTATTGAAGGCCACTACTATGCCAAGTGTATTAATCGAAACCGGGTTTCTGTCGAATGAAAATGAAAAGGATTTCCTAGTGAGTGATGAAGGTCAGAATAAGATTGCTGCTGCCATTGCGAGAGCATTTTACAATTACAAAGCTCATATCGAAGATGAACAACCCATTGTAGCAGGCAAACAAATGAATCTGCAACTCAACCTTGGAACCAATGCTGTAAAGAAGGAGCAAGCACTTGTCCAAAACGAAAACAGCAAACAGAACACTTCTCCCATTGCAGCACCTACAACCATCACATTCAGAATTCAATTGCTGGCAAGCCAGAATCCGGTCGATACCAATGTTAACAACATTTTTAAAGACATATTGGGCATACAAGTAGTAAAGGAAGGTAATATGTATAAATATTATTCACGTGATTTTGATACACCCGAAGCAATGCTACCTGAAAAGGAGAAGATTCGAAAAGCCGGGTTTAAAGGAGCATTTACCGTAGCCTTTGAAAATGGCGTGCGAATCAAGCTCGAAGATGCCAAAAAGAAAATTGATCGGACAGGTAAATAAACTAATTGATAATGCTTACAATATTTTATCTTTGTCACCAATTGTTGTGTTTTTTGAATCTTTTATATGTCAAATGAAGCAAAAATAGGGATTCTGGC
>JAIBCG010000139.1 GCA_019694295.1 Saprospiraceae bacterium | reverse complement strand
ATTATTACTATGTTAGGCGACATCATCGAGTTATTGGCAGAGTGCTTTTGCTAATATCACACTGTAACGTATATTTTTGATTTATAAGAACAATAGTTATTTTTGATCAAATAACTAATCATCTTACAGAATCTAAAATATATCACTTACTTCTCAGAAATCTTACCTTTTATTTTTTGTTTGATCTTCATTAGAAGATTTAAGACGAAAAATAGAAAGGTATTTTTTTTATATACATTTGTCGTCGGAATTCTTATAATAATTGGATTTACATTTAGGTACGTATTTCATTTGCGAGAAAATTATCTCCTTGTTGTAAGGATATACAATGTTTTGGAATACTGCCTATTAACTTGGTTATTTTACTTATACATATCAAGTAAGGCAATAAAAAAAATTATAGTAGCTTCAGCGGTTCTATTCGTATTGTTTTGTTTTTTCGATTATTTAAAAGCACCTAGACCTACTCTTCCATTTGCTCCATTAATCATTGAGTACCTTACCCTTTTAATCTTCATTGTTTATTATTTTTTTGAAGTTCTGCAGGAGAATGTTATAGAGCCTATTTATACAAAATCAATATTTTGGATTTCCGTCGGCTTCATTCTGAATTTTTCTGGCAATTTTTTCTTATTCCTATATTCAAATAATAGTTTTAACAACGAGGAATTTCAAAGGCAATACACAATAATATATAGTTCTGTTACTTTATTGAAGAATCTAATGTTATGTATATCTGTGACTATTAATGAACCT
Organism: Saprospiraceae bacterium; assembly: GCA_019694295.1. Lineage (GTDB taxonomy): Bacteria > Bacteroidota > Bacteroidia > Chitinophagales > Saprospiraceae > JAEUUM01. The sequence continues at coordinate 1,748 of JAIBCG010000139.1, read as the reverse complement.
CTCAACGTTAAAGCAATTGACGACTCGTTTATTAACGAGAGCCTAGATACAAATCTTCCATTTCAAACTCCCAATAATAGCAACCCTTAAGATGTTTTTATTGCAGACACCAGTTCCAAAGGGAATTAGCCCCTTTATGTTTCTCGGCACTTTAGGTATGCTTACGTTAGCAATAGCGATTGTTGGCTTTGTCATATTTCACCAGCGTAAGGTTATCCGGTACAATAATCAGCTTAAAAAACTAGAAGAAGAAAAGCAACAGATATTACTCAATGCATCCATCCGATTTCAGGAAGAGGAAAGAAACCGCATCGCTGCCGACCTGCACGATGACGCCGGCCCCCTGCTGGCCACCGCACGACTTTACCTGAACGAAAATCTCGTGAACCAGGAAAAAGCCCAGCAGCTGCAGAGTATTTTCAGCGCCAAACAGATACTCGACGACGCCATATTACTCATCCGGAACATCAGCCACAGCCTGATGCCGCCAACACTAAAAAACTTCGGACTCGAAAGCGCCTCCACCGATCTCTTCCAGAAGATCGGGGCCAGCGGCAGCCTGAATGCCAGTGCCCGGTTTCACGATTACCGCACCCGGCTAAAAGTAGAACAGGAACTACTTGTATTTCGCATTATCCAGGAACTCGTCAACAATATCCTTAAACACAGCAATGCAGGCTTCATACACCTTACACAGAATGTAAGTGGCAAGAAAATGTATTTCCGGATTCATCACGACGGTACAGGTATCGTTCAGGCCGATTTTGAAAAGCTCAATCACAGCACCCTCGGCCTGGGCCTTAAAAACATCGCAAGCCGGATCAAAGTACTCAATGGCCGTATTTTCTTTGAAATCGACCCAAGCCACACCTATTATAAAGTCACCATTGAAATACCCCGCGAACCCGCGATTTGATCGTTCCCGGGCATGATTTTAGCCGTAAATGGCCCGCAATCCAGCAAGCATACCCTGTTTCCCTTCAGTAGCCATTGTAAATGCATGTAGTTTTCTTAATTTTACCGAACTGCTTTAGATATGAACGAGATCAAAGTTGCCATTGCAGATGACCACAAGATTTTCCGCAAGGGAGTTATCCTGTCCATGCGGTCGTATACCAATATCAAATTTGTGATGGAAGCGGATAACGGGGAAGAATTACTGGCCAAGATCCCCGAATCGCAACCGGATGTGGTATTGTGCGACCTCAAAATGCCGGTAAAAGACGGTATCGACACCACTAAAATGATAACCAAGAATTTCCCCCATGTGCGGGTTATCATTCTTACCATGTACGAGGATGAACGCTTTGTAGGTCACCTCATGGATTGCGGTGCCGCCGGGTACCTGCTGAAAAGCACCGAACCGGCCGAAATCAAAAAAGCCATCATGGATGTAATGCGAACCGGTTTCTACCTGAATCCGTTCGTAAATAAAGTGCTGATCAAAAAGAATTACGCCAAACAGAAATTCAACCCGTCTCTGACCTCCGAAGTTGTACTCAGTGAGCGGGAAAAAGAAGTGCTTACGCTCGTGTGCATGGAATTTACAGCCGCCGAAATAGCCGCTAAAATGGATATAAGCGCCCGTACAGTGGAAGCAATCAAAGACCGGCTAATGGAACGGTTTGGCGTGAAAAACTCCGTTGGACTGGTTTTCTATGCGATGAAGAATTCGCTGATCGATTAGAAAGAGGTCTAAAATAAGCCGAAGAGGGTGGAATCGATATTACTGATGATCTGCCCCAGGT
>JAIBCG010000005.1 GCA_019694295.1 Saprospiraceae bacterium | reverse complement strand
AAAATCGCCCCAGTTACCATAAAATTCTCTACCAATATAAGGGTTGGGATGCCAGCCGTCTTCATCATATACACATAACTTTGGGTACCATTGCGACATACTATAGTCAATACCTTCCTTGTTATCACGTCCGCTTCTACGTATCTGTAAAGGCACCTGACCATTGAATGCCATTTCAAGAATGACGGTATCACCAGGTAAAATAAGTTGACCTTCAGTAAATACCTGAAGAATGGTTTCCTGGGTTGTAAAGCTAACGGGCTTTCCGTTGAGTGTCAGCCGATCTACGTTCAGATTTCCGTATTCTGATTTTTTAAGTTTTGATATCCTGTCAGCTACTCGTGGGTCTGGGTCCGGAATATTTCTTGAACGTACATCCATGGCAGAACCCGGCTTGAAAGCGTTGAAATACAAATGATAAAAAAGCTGGTTGAGTGTATCGGGCGAATTATTAACCAGAATCAGTTTTTGCTGTCCTTTAAACTGGTGTTTTGATACGTCAAAATCGATATCCATCGTGTAATGGACATACTGTTGCCAATATCCATCACGTGCCTGTACCAAAGCAGTGCTTAAGATTAATATTACCAGAAGAAAAAACCGATTAAAACTATTATTCATGTTCAGCATTTTTTCAGGGTAGAACCCATTTGTAATTGTATTTGCAAATCAGCAGAAAGATAAATATTCCGATAAGGAATAACGCAATTGAGGCAAAAACGTTCATACTACTTACTTCTATCAAAGGCTGAGTATCGAATGCGGCTTTCTTATAACTTACTAATACAGCAGCATAGATGTTGTTAGATGCATGCATACCGAGTGCAAGCTCCATTCTGTTATCGAAATATGAGATCAGCCCTATTCCTAGTCCGGCAAGAAAATAATAGAACAACATAATTCCTGCACCATATTCAACGATTTCGGGATTGGAATAATGAAGAATGGCAAAAAAAACCGAACTGGAACACAGCGCAACGAATTTATTATCGAAAAATTTATAAAAGTACTGCAGAAGATATGACCTTACGAATAGTTCTTCAAAGCTGGTCTGTGCCGGTATCATCAGGAGGGCTACCAACACGAGCCACAACCAGCTTACCGGAAGATCATATTGGAACGAATAATCGTCCGGATTAAGCATGAACATGATTATTTCCAGAAAAATCTGGATTGCCAGCCATAAAAAGAAACCGAAAAATATACGTTTAACAGATATTTTTAAAATTCCGTCAGGAATGAAGAGTTTAGAAAAATCAGCATGATGCAAAAATCTGAATACCAGATACAAACCTGCCAGGCCGGTACAAAAAGGAAGCAACATCAAAAACAAACGACTTTGGTCATTGTCTTCGGTAATGAAACTATCCGGATAGGCTCCGGCTATAAAGCATAATATTATTATAATAACTGAAAAAAAAAGCCTCAGATAAGAACTTTTCCAATGCAAAATGTTTTTATAATAATGATTGACAGCTGATAACATGGAGTTGTTTGCTTGATGAAGAAACTTCAAAACTCAGAATTAATCACAAAAATCAGTTTTTTGTTTAATAATTGGATTATATTTGTAAAAAATTGAGTCGTATGAATGAGAATAATCAGAAATATCTTTTAATTGTCGGACTAATATTTACCATTGCTTTAAGCAGACTAGTACCTCATCCATGGAATTTTACGCCTGTAACGGCACTTTTTATATTCGCAGGTAGTTTTGCAAGGAAAAAAATGGTAAATTTTCTTATCCCATTCAGCGCGGTCTTATTAAGTGATTTTCTTGTCAATTATTTTATATACAAAACAGCGGGCTTCACATTTTTCTATCCGGGTGCCTGGATGGTATATTTGGCTTATTTGGTCATATTCCTATTCAACCATACCATACACACTGTAAGCTATCCGGGTATTGCGGCTAAATCACTGATTTCATCCATTATATTCTTCCTGATCACTAATTTTGCTGCATGGTATGCAAGCCCTATGTATGCACAAAATTTTGGTGGCCTTATGACATCTTATATAGCCGGACTTCCGTTTTTCGGAAATGGTATTTTGGGTGATTTATTCTACTCTTTCATTCTTGTAGCAGCATATAATATGTTGTATCGATCTCTGTTACAAAGGGCAGAGATAAGAAGTCAGCGTTGAAAAAAGAGCCTAAAAAGTTCACTACACGGGAGGGTTTGGAAGTAACAGAAGATATAGATTTCTATGTAGAAAATGGGTATTATGTCTTCACAGCGCATTATTTGCTCAGGCGAGGTTATTGTTGCCAAAGCGGATGCAGACATTGTCCGTATGGTTTCAAAAAGAAAAAAGCACACACAGATTAGCACTCAAAATGTGCATTGCCGATTTTACAAAACTCCCGGATATCGTTAAATTATGCTTCAGGATATGAACCATAGCAGACCAGGTTACATGCCCGGTTTCCAGGATATTTCTTCAGCATTGAAGTCTTTGGCTATTTTTCTACTCAATACAAACAGGTAATCTGATAGTCTGTTGAGGTATTTGATAAGCTTTGGGTCCACATCTTCTATGTGATTAAGCGCTACCATGCGTCTTTCTGCCCTACGGCAAACAGTACGAGCAATATGGCAAAAAGAAACGACCGTATTGCCACCCGGCAGGATAAAATTGGTAAGTGGCGGCAGATTTTCATCCATTTCGTCCATAGCTTTTTCAAGAACACTAATGGCAGATTCACGTAGGTCGGGTATGTAATCGGTTGTTTTACCTTCATTAGCGAGTATGCTTCCAATGGTAAACAGATTGGATTGTACAGAATTAATCAAGTAACGCTGGTTTTCGTCCTCAAGGTTATCGTACAAGACGCCAAGAAATGAATTGAGCTCGTCGATGGTTCCGTACGCTTCAATACGTACATGATCTTTCGGGACTCTTTTTCCACCGAAGAGAGATGTTTCGCCCGAATCGCCTGTTTTTGTATAAATTTTCATAAAAAGATATTTAAATATTTAGCCGGCTAAGGGTTTTGCATTGCCCATAACACGAATAATGTTGCTATTTTGTTCATCAGACTCCAGCTGTCCGTCTCGTAGTCTTATAATACGGTGTGCGTATAAAGCAATATCCGGTTCGTGTGTTACGAGCACAACAGTATTGCCCTTTGAGTGAATTTCTTCAAACAATGCCATAATTTCAATAGAAGTCTTGGTATCAAGGTTGCCGGTTGGTTCATCAGCAAGTATAATGGCCGGGTCATTGACCAAGGCACGTGCTACAGCCACCCTTTGGCGCTGACCACCGGAGAGTTCATTTGGCTTATGAAGCATCCGGTCATGCAGACCTACAGAAGCTAAGGCTTTTTCTGCCCGATCGAGCCTTTCCGACTTACCAATACCGGCATAGATGAGCGGAAGTGCTACATTTTCAAGAGAAGAAAGTTTGGGTAACAGGTTGAATGTCTGGAAGATAAAACCTATTTGTTTATTTCTTACTTCAGCAAGATCAGCATCTGCCATAGTGCTTACATCTATATCATTGAGCAAGTACTTGCCGGAAGACGGAGAGTCAAGGCAACCAAGAATGTTCATGAGTGTAGATTTGCCGGAGCCAGAAGGTCCCATAAGTGCCACATATTGGTTTTTGTATATTTGGAGACTTACATTCCTGAGAGCATGAACAACTTCCTCGCCCATTTTGTATGAACGGCAGATATCTTTAAGATCAATGATTGGATTCATTTGTTTAAGAATCTTTGTGTGAATAATGAGAGGCAAGTTACAGTAGTGACCAAAATTAAACAGAAAAATTAGATAAGCGTTGGTTTCTTTTCGTCAAATTTACATTTTTCCTAAGATTTTGAAAGCTTGGTTGTATTTTAGAGCCTGATTTTAGCATATTTCATACTATGGGTTTCAACACATCAACCAACACGCTCAAACATATTGCAGTAGCCGGTAACATCGGTGCCGGGAAAACCACGCTTACGAGAGCACTTGCAAAGCACTATAACTGGGAGCCTAATTTCGAATCTGCAGACAACAACCCTTACCTGAATGATTTTTATAACAATATGCAGCGTTGGTCATTCAATCTGCAGGTTTATTTTCTGCATAACCGGTTTCACCAGATATTGAAGATTAATTCCGGGCAATATACAATTATTCAGGACAGAACCATTTATGAAGATGCTCACATTTTTGCACCCAACCTACATGATATGGGATTAATGGCCACACGTGATTTTGAGAATTATTTTGAGCTTTTCAAGACAATGGTATCGTTGATTGTACCACCCGATTTGCTTATTTATTTGCGTGCAAGTGTACCCACTTTGGTGAGCCACATCCAGACACGCGGAAGGGATTATGAAGGAAGCATAAGTCTTGATTACTTAAAAAGACTAAATGAACGCTACGAGAACTGGATTTCAAACTATGATGGGCCAAAATTGCTGATTGTGAATATTGACGAAATTGATTTTGTCAATAACCCGAACGATCTGGAACATGTAATCAATAAAGTAGAGGCCGAAATTCACGGATTATTTTAGAACTTCATTTTCACACAAATGGTCAATAAATCATTTTACAATAATCTTGTCAATGAGCTAACCAACAAAGTCGTCCGGCTTGTAGCAGTATCCAAGACAAAGAGTGTTGAAGAAATCAAGGAATTGTACGATCTTGGGCAAAGGATATTTGGTGAAAACAAAGTTCAAGAGATCCTTGCCAAGAAACCATTATTGCCGGATGATATTGAGTGGCATCTCATCGGTACATTACAGACTAATAAAGTCAAACAAATTATTTCTCATGTCAGCCTTATCCACTCTGTAAGTAGTATCTCATTACTTCAAGAAATAGAAAAACGATCAGAAAGCCTTGGTATCACGTCTAACATTCTGCTACAAATACATATTGCACAAGAAGAAACAAAACATGGTTTCACCCATGCGGAGTTAGCGAATTTGTTCGAATCAGGTACACTTCAGAAATTGACAAATACAAAAATACGAGGATTGATGGGTATGGCAAGTTTTACGGATGATGTTGAAATTGTAAAAAATGAATTTAGCGGGTTGAAGCATTTGTTCGATACCTTGAAAGCCACACATTTTCCACAAGCGGAGTTCAATGTTCTTTCAATGGGTATGAGTGGCGACTACCAGTTGGCCATAGAATGTGGTGCAAATATGGTAAGAATCGGGAGCCTGTTGTTTGGCGCCAGAAATTGATGCTATCGCATTGTTTTAGAGTATTAAGTTTATTCTGGCACAGATTCCAGCAACAATCTGGTATAGTCTGATGCAGGATTATCCATCACTTGTTCGACTGTACCTATCTCCTCCAGTCTGCCGTTCTTCATTACCATCACACGGTCGCAAATGAACCGAACTACCGACAGATCATGCGTAATAAAAATCATGCTTAAATTAAACTTTGACCTGAGCTCGTTGAGGAGATTGAGTACTTGCGCCTGAACATTGACATCGAGTGCCGATACGCTTTCATCACAGATAAGTATTTCGGGATTGAGAGATAATGCCCGGGCAATGGAAATACGTTGACGTTGGCCACCACTGAACTCGTGAGGATATTTGTGGAAAGACTCAGCCGGAAGCCCGACGCTTTCCAATAAGCTATAAACCTTTTCAATCCGTTCTTGCTTATTAGCACATAATTTATGCACAATCATCGGTTCCAAAATGGCATCACCAGCCTTCATGCTCGGATTGAGAGAAGCATAGGGGTCCTGAAAGATGATCTGAATATTTTTACGGAAAACTCTAAATTCATTTTCAGGCATATTGGCCAGCTCAATATTACGGTACGTAACAGATCCGCTTTCTGAGTCGAGCAAACGACAGATGGTTCTACCCAGCGTTGATTTTCCGCTCCCTGATTCGCCAACAAGACCGAGCACTTCACCCGGGTAGAGCACAAAACTAATATCTTGAATTGCTTTGAACACCTTTTTCTTGTTCCAGAAAAACATACCCGCTTGAGTAAAGCTTGTAGTAACATGTTTAATCTTCAAGATCGGTTCAACCGAACTGAGGCTTTTAAATGCCGATTCATGTTCCTGTCGTGTGATGATATTATTATCTGGTAAGCGATTTGAAATGAGCTTCTTTGCTTCGGTATTTCCAATAAAATCAGAAAGTGTAGGTAGAATTCTCAGCTTTGTTTTGAGTGGTGGTCTACAGCTAAGTAAGCCTTTTGTGTACGGATGTTTAGGATGGTTGAAAACCTCAAGTGTAGAGCCTTGTTCTACAATTTCACCTTTGAACATCACCAAGATTTTGTCGGCCAGTTGCTTTACGATATTCAAGTCGTGCGAAATGAAAAGCATGGCCATTCCTTTATTGCGACACAGTTCCTTTAGTGCTTCCAGTATTTTTTTCTGAACTGTCACATCTAGTGCTGTGGTTGGTTCATCTGCTATAAGTAATGAAGGATTACAAGCCATTGCCATTGCTATCATTATACGTTGTTTCTGTCCACCTGATAACTGGTGAGGATACGAGTCAAATATTCTTTTTGAATCATCCAGCCCTACTTCCTTAAATAACTCCAGAACCTTGTCCTTGACTGAGTGTGTAGATTCAAGCCCATGAATAAGCAGACCTTCGGCCACCTGGTCGCCACATTTGATGACCGGATTGAGAGAAGTCATAGGTTCCTGGAAGATCATACCTATTTCCTGACCTCTGAGACCCGGCAATTTATCTTTTGGTAGTTGAAGGATATCAAGGCATTCGCCTGATTTTGACATAAAACTCATTCTCTCTGCAATGACCATGGTTTTGCTTTCATCCAGTAAACGCATCACCGAGTTTGCTGCTACAGATTTTCCGGAGCCCGATTCGCCTACCAGGCAGACTATTTCACCTTTGTATATTTGAAATGAGATGGATTTTACAGCCGTTACATTACTTTGTCCGTTGTTAAAGCTTACGCTTAGATTATTAATGTCTAGAAGGGTATCCATTTATCAAAATTCGAGTAATATTTACATTTGTACATTAGAAGCTATTTACAAATGTATAAATAAAACTTATCTTTGTTATCATAACTACAATGTTAGTTATGACACATATTAATTTCACATAAAAAAGCTTATATTGAATGAAAGTTACAAACATTATTATTTTTCTCATTTTCGGAATTTGTGTGGCCAATGCGCAGATCGCCAAAAAAATGGAATTGTTATCGCATTGGGACCCCGATACTTTCCCCTTGGTATTTGCGGGGCAATATTCAGACTGCTGGGGTATAACAACACCAAATGGTAAAGAATATGCCGTTATCGGCTCTACGCCATATATTCATTTTTTTGACATCAGCCAAGACGGAAATCCTGTTGAAGTAGCGCATTTTGCAGGAGGAAATGTTTCTTTGTGGCGCGAATTTAAGTCTTATAAAAGCAGAATTTATGCCGTTGCTGACCAGGGCGAGGAAGGTCTGATTATATTCGATTGTAGTAATGCCCCTACCATAGTAAAAACAAAGCAAACGACCGAATTTGCCAAAAGGACACACATGCCATTCATCGATGAACCAAACGGCAGGCTCTACCTTACCGGTACCAATACACAAAACGGAGGAATGATCGTATTGGATCTGACAAAAGATCCGGATAACCCAACATTGCTGGCTAGTGTACCACTACCGGGTGGTTATGTGCATGACGTATTCGTCAAAGACAATATAGCTTATTGTTCGCACGGCAATAACGGACTTTGGGTTTATGACTTTACCAATCCGCAAAACCCGGTATTACTTGGCAATATGACTAATTACCCTGAGTCAGGGTATAACCACAGTTCATGGATCACGAAGGATAATAAATATCTTGTCATGGCTGATGAAACACATAATACAAGTGTAAAAGTTGTTGACATTCAGGACCTTGGCGATATTAAGGTGATTGATTTGTTTAAATCAGCACTTCTGGCACCTGCCAACGAAGCCAGCATAGCGCATAATCCTTATGTGCGGGGCAATTATTCGATCATTTCTTATTATCATGACGGTGTACAAGTGTATGATATAAGCAACCCGCTGAATGTACAGAATGTGGCATGGTATGATACCGAGCCGAACAATACCGATTATGCCGGGTTTGATGGACTTTGGGGTGTTTATCCATTTTTCGAATCAGACAAACTGGTATTATCTGACCTAAATCATGGATTGTTTGTAGTAAAATTGACTGACATTGACTTGGAAAGCATTCACAGTGGTGAAGTACCTGAGCCTGTAACTAACCATCAAGGTGTTGTCACAATATGTGCAGGATCTACAGTTGATTTGACCGTACCTCCGGGTGCCCAATTTATCAACTGGTATAAGAACGGAAACATGATTCAGTCATCAGGTAATGTGCTGACCGTTAACGAGACAGGTGTATATAAAGCTGTGACATGGAGCCATGCGACTGTAAAAGAATCTGCTGAGGTGAAGGTATTGCTTTCACAACTTCAAAGTCCGGTTCTTACGACAGAGAATGGTGCAACAGGATTTTGTAAAGGTGAAGTCCTAAAACTATGTAGTAATACCACAGCACCCAAAGTGCTTTGGACAATCAACGGCAACCCACTTGTCAATTCTGGTGACTGCTACCCCGCAGACCAAGCCGGCATTTACCAACAGATTGCTATTGATGGCTTGTGCGAGAAAGCTTCTAATGAACTATCAATTGAAGAATATCCTCTTCCTTCTACAATAATTTCACCTGAAATTGCAAAGTTTTGTCCGGGTGACTCTGTCACACTAAGTGCAACGACTGATGCAGTTGATTGGGTTTGGTTCAAAGACGATGTTTTGATTCCAGGTGCTAAAGGGAATACATATACTGCACATCTGAACGGACTTTACAGCGCTTATATAGAAAACGAGCATTGTTCAACCATTAGTGATTATGCTGCAGTCAAGGTATATGATGTTATTATTCCGAATATTCTTGTTGCCGGAGACACTTTATCTGTTGCTTCAGGTAGTGCCTTTCAGTGGTTTTATAACGGAAATAAGATTGAGAAAGCAAATACTAGTTCTATAGTAGCAGACAGTTCGGGTGTGTACTATGTTCATGTAACAGATGAAAACGGCTGCATAACAGCATCTGCCAGTATCAACCATATTTTCACTTCCGGCAAAGAACCATATTCTACAGTTTTCAGACTTTACCCTAATCCTGTATCTGGTAATTTGAGTATTAATCTTGGTGGAAATACTGAATACACAGAATGGACAATCCTTACGCTTGATGGTAAAATGTTAGCCGGTGGTAAGCTTTACTCAACATTTGAAAATAACATTCCTGTACAAAGCTTGACAAGTGGAATGTATTTGCTGCAATGCAAAGGAGAATCCATCCGGTATATGAAGTTCATTAAACATTGATAATCAAATACTAATGCAACAATAATTGCACAACATATTTAAATAAAAAACGGTGTTACTGGTTAATAGTAACACCGTTTCTGTTTGTTAATCTAACTATTAGCTTAAATGCAGGGCGATTCTTTCAAAATAGAAGCGGATATCATTTCTTGCATATTGTCAAGTTATTTATCTAACAATTTCTATCATTGACCTTGAAATTTTATCCTTAGCTATCGCTGTTAGCACATAGTGACCATTTGGAATGTTGCCCAAATCTATTGTAGTGAACCCGGAAGATTTATCGACTGGGATTTGCATCATCGACACGCCGGTTATACTTGTAATATCCAATAATTCCACAGGAGTTTGGTCATCCCATTTTACATGAATAGAAGTAGCAGCAGGATTAGGAAATACCTTTAAGTCGAAGCTCTGAGGAATATCGAATGTAGCGGTCGGTTTTGCCAGTTTGGCTATCCAGACATCTTGCCCGCCTTTGTTGCCTACCACATCGCCGTCAGTTGAGTTGGATTCTCCTGTAATGTACAGTGAATTATCGGTCATGACACTTATTGATCCCGCAAAATCATCTTTTGACCCACCAAAGTTCTTTCCGTTTTCAAAATTTCCGGTAGAAGATAACCTTGCAACCCAGATATCGCTACCACCTTTAGCACCGTTTATGTTACCTCCATTGGCGGATGCTGTACTTCCGATGATGAAATATTTAACCGGATTGGTATAAGAATATTCCACAGCCATTTTACCGGAATCATTACCTGAACCACCAAGGTTTTTTGCCCATAACAATGTCCCTTCAGAAGATATTTTAGCTACCCAAATATCTTTACCACCATGTGCGCCACTAATATCACCTGAAGTGGAAGAAGTAGTACCAGTAACAAGGAGATTACCGTCACTGAGTAAAGTGATGTGTGCAGGATTGTCATCATCAGGTCCGCCAAAAAATTTAGCCCAGCTTGCATTACCATTCAAGTCTGTTTTTATGAGCAAGAAGTCAGTTTTACCTTTGTTGGCATTGGCAGCACCTGAGATTGATGGCGAATTCGATTCTGCAAGTATTATGTAACCATCCGTTAATTTGACCATGCCTACAGGTTTTTCGTTTCCGGAGCCGCCATATAATTTAGTAAACTGAAAGATACCGTTGATGTCTGTTTTTATCATAAAAATATCAGACCCACCGTTATTGGTGGTAAAGTCTCCATCTTTTGAAGTTGTTGATCCAAGGAAAAGGTAGTTCTTATCAGCTGTTTCGGCCGAAAAATAACCTTGGTCATCACCTGTGCCGCCTATACATTTTCTCCATTGAATATTGCCATTTTCAGTCAGTTTTATTGCCCAGGCATCATTGCCACCATGGTTATTATTAACATTTCCGTCATTAGAATTGGTTATACCTGTTACTGTGAAAGTCTGATCTGAATTTTCGTTTATCCATGACAGTGTTTCTATCTTTGATCCACCATAGATTTTACCATATTTCTTTACTTGTTTGCTGTCAAACTTGGTGTAATACCAATCAGTTTCACCTTTATTGCCGGAAAAATCACCAGTGGTAGATGTAGTGCCAAACATAACAGTTACACTCTGATCTGTCCTGGTAAGCCCAAGCGGGCGTTCTTCCTTGCCTGATTCTCCCAAGCATTTTTGCCACTCTACGTTAAGCGTTTGTGCCTGTATTATCACAGCCATTGAACAAAATGAAAATACACACAAAATGAATTTCCTCATAAATCAATTTTTTTTAATGAAGTGATATCAATAATTTATTTATACTTAACAATCAGTGTTTTAGATTCTTATTTTTATCATTTTTTTCGATAATAATCTTATTTTCTTCAAATGTAAAACTTAGTAGATTTTCAAAATCGATCCATTTAAGAAATTCATCACCCAGCAAATCGCTTCTCCAGGTAGTTTCGAGTATTTTAGAAGCATCTGTCACTTTCCTTTTAAGCAACTTTATAATATGAGGCGGCATCACCAGCCCAGGATCGACACCTTTAAGGCGACACTGGTAACGGATGATACTCATAACCAGATCCTGCAGGCTTTCATGCACCGGATCGGTTGGCGTTTCACCGGTAGCGTTTTTGACGAGTTCTCTTTCGTCATCAGTTGTTGGTTGATTGAGCAGTAATTCGAGTTGTGTCCATTGTGCGTCTATAAATCCTGAAGAGATTGACCTATTGCTCAGGAGATGCTTTTTGCCGTGCTTTAGTTGCCTGGCCAGAATGTTTATCCATTTTTTTGGTAATATTTTTTCCTTTGACTTACCGGTCAGCTCGGCTTGGTCATACCGCCATTGGTATAGTCGCAGCATCAGAATACGTTCTTTTTGACTAAGTTGTGTAAGATTGATAGCAGCCAGTGCTTCTTTTTCCGGTGAGCCGGCATAAGTTTCCCTTAAAGTCAGGAATTCGAATTCCTGTTTTATCCAGGATTCCATACCAGCTTTTGTTATTCTGGCTAGTAGCCTATCGTATATTTGTTTAAGGAATAACACATCTTCAACGGCATACTGAATATATCTTTCATCAAGCGGGCGTTGTTCCCAGTCAATGACAGTATAAGATTTGTCGAGTTTGCGGTTCAGTTCGCCAGACATCAATCCTGCTAACGAAACGGGAAATTTGTAACCTGCAAATCCGGCAGCTATCTGCACATCTGCTACATTAACAGGTATTATCCGATACAATTCGAACAAAACCTTATAATCATTTTCACCGGCATGTGTGATCTTGAGTATATCCGGATTGATTACCAGGTTTAAAAAAGGTGTCAGATCATTAATTTTTATACAATCTATCAGAAAAATACCGAGTTCGGAGCTCACCTGAATAAGGCAGAGCAACGTTTTGTCGCGGCGTTCGCCTATAAATTCGGTATCAAATGCTATCCATTGTTGTAAAGTATGGTCTTTTGAAAAATCCTTTAATTTATGATCAGTATCTATCCAAGTAAAATTTATTGAGTCAGGTTTCATCATATTTTTAGAAATCTTTAAAACTTCGTCAAAAACTAATATTGCTTCAAATACGTTATGGTTTAAATTACATAAAACAGCATGAAGAAAACACTCAAGAAAATACTGATTATCGCATCAGTCATCTTCGGAATACTCCTCTCGGCAGCCATCATATTGCCAGTCATCTACAAAGATAAGATTAAAGCAATGGTAATGGAGGATATTAATAAAAATCTCGATGCTTTTGTTACAGTCGGTGATATAGATCTTACTCTGATTAGTACATTCCCCTACCTTGGTGTAAAGTTTAAGGATATCAGTATTTTCGGAAAAAAAGAATTTGCCAGTGTCCCGCTTTTCTCCACCAAACAACTATCACTCGGGCTCAATCTGATGTCGGTCATCAAAGGTGAAAAGCCAATGACCATTCGCAGCATATCACTTGACAGACCATTGATAAACGTACAGATACTGGCCGACGGAAAGGCTAACTACAACATCAGCAAGGATACAAGTGCGAGTAGCGGAATGGATGATTTCAGACTTTTGCTAAAAAAATATGCAATAAACAACGGTACTATAGTATATAAAGACAAAAGTACCGGAATATTCACCGATTTTAGAGGAGTAAACCACCATGGATCAGGTGATTTCGGGTCATCGTTATTTGACTTGAGCACTAGTACAGTAATAGATAGTACAACAGTAATCAACGGCAACATGACACTCTTGAAGAATGCTTCATTGAGTTATGACGCTACGCTGAAAGCAGATATGTTAAACAACAAATTCACATTTAAAGAAAATAAACTAAAAATAAACGACACCGAACTAAAGGCAGATGGCTGGGTCAGGCTTAATGAAAAATACAAGGAGATGGATCTGAAGTTCAGTTCGCCTAACAATTCGTTCAAGAATTTTCTTAGCCTGATACCGGGTGCGTACACCAGCGATTTCAAGGATGTTAAAACAGAAGGTAGTTTTAGATTTGATGGCAGCATCAAAGGCAAACTAAGTGACACCAGCATACCTTCATTTGATATAAACATCAAAGTAGCCAATGCAATGGTGAAATATCCAACATTGCCAAAGTCTATAAAAAACATCAATACCAGTATCAGCCTCATAAATAAAGGCGACCAACCCGATCAGACAGTGGTGAATATTAATCCGCTTAATCTAACGATTGACAGCAATCCTTTTGAACTGGCACTTTTGCTTAAGACACCGGTGTCTGACCCTGATATTGATGCAAAATTCAAAGGCACCCTGAACCTGGCAGACCTCGCCCAGGCTTTTCCGATGAAAGACATTAATGGCTTGAAAGGAATACTCGTCACTGATGTAAAAGTAAAGGCAAGGAATTCTGATATTGAACAAAAGAGATATGAGAAAGTAAATGTTTCGGGAAATGTAATAGCTAAAGGATTTACAGTGCTTTACTCTCCTTATCCACCTGTAAAAATTGACCGGGCAAATATTGGATTTTCGCCACAAAACATCAGCATAAGCAACCTGAGCGGCAAGTTGGGTAACAGCGATGTACAGGCTTCGGGCAAGATAGACAACTTCATGGCATATTTTTCACCTAAGCTTACCATGAAAGGCGACTTCAACCTAAAGAGTACATTTTTTAATGCTAATGAATGGCTCAAAGCAATGGAGAAGGCAGACAAGACAACAAACGCAGGTAAAGAACCGGATGGAAGCAAAGCGAATCAGGAAGTCTTCGACAGGTTCGATTTTGCTCTAAATGCCAACATTGGCAAACTTTTGTTCAATGAATATGAACTCAATAATATTATTACTGATGGATGGATGACACCCAATAAACTTCAGCTTAGAAAACTATCGTTTGTAATGGGTCAAAGTGATTTTAGTGCGAGCGGAAGTGTAAATAATATTTTCAACTGGTTATTCAAAAATCAGAATCTCGGTGGTGATATCGTCTTCAGCTCACACAATCTTGATATGAACCAGTTTATGCAGGCCGACCCGAAAGCAAAAACAACCACTGCCACTGAGCCACTTATCATTCCGGCCAACATTCAGATGAACATCAAGACCGATATCGGCAAACTCAGCTACACCAATATGACACTTAACAATGTGAGTGGCACATTGCTGGTTGCTGACCAGGCAGTAAAAATAATCGGTGGTACTGCCAACACACTTGGTGGTAAGGTGAACATTTCCGGAGGATATAACAGCAAAGATTCATCTAAACCAGGATTTGACATCAAGCTCGGCCTTGAAAAAATCGGATTTACAGATGCTTTCAACACCTTCAACACCATAAAAAAACTCGCACCCATTGCACAGTATATTACAGGTGCTTTCAATACAGAACTGAGCATGTCGGGTAGTCTCACAAAAGACATGAGTCCGGATTTGAATACTTTACAGGCAGATGGATTCCTTGAAACACTGAGTGGAGTTATCAAGAATTTCAAACCATTGAATGATGTAGGCAACAAACTTAACATTAAGGAATTTAATAACTTCGAACTGAGAAACACTAAAAACTGGATAACAATCAAGAACGGTGCTGTTGAGGTAAAAGATTTTGATTATAGCTTTAAGAATATTGCCATGCAAATAGGTGGAAAACACGGCCTAAACCAAGATATGGACTATAAAATTAAGGCCAAAATACCAAGAAAGATGCTTGAGAGTAATACAGTAGGTGCCGCAGCATATTCAGGCATTGGTTTTCTGAGTAAGGAAGCTTCAAAATACGGAGTAAATATCTCAGCCGGAGAATTTGTAAATGTACTGATTGGAATCGGTGGAAGCATGTTGTCACCAAAGTTAAACTTTAAAATTCTCGGTACTGAAGGAGCTTCGGTCAAAAATCAGGTTTCAGAAACGGTGGGTTCGGCCATAACCAATGTCAAAGATTCAATAAACCGCAGGGCACAACAAGAAGTACAGAAAGTAAAGGATAAAGCCAAAGCAGAGGCAGACCGAATGGCCGATTCGCTGGCAAAGGTGGCCAACCAAAAAGCTGATGAAGCTATCAGAAAAGCACAAGAAGAACTACAAAATAAAATCGGGAAGGAAGTTAGTGATAAAGTTGGCGACAAGGTCGGTGACAAAGCAAAGTCCGAAATAGAGAAAGCCAAAGATAAGCTGAAAAAGTACGATCCTTTCAAGAAGAAGTAAGATATTTCCACATACCTACCAAACACGAAAGCCAGTAGAATAAGACCCTATTGGCTTTTGCATTTGTTCATAAAAGGCAGATATCAATTGGTTATGGTTTTACTAGAATCATCTGTCACCTAATATATCCAATGCTTTACTATAATTCATGCTAAAACATATTACTAAATTTTTTAAGAAATATTTAGGCAAAAAAAATGTAAAAAATTTGCACACTGATTAAACCCTGAGTCATGATTCCTGTCAATGAAGTAATAAAATCAATAATTATGATAAAGCAAGCATTCTTAATCAGCACGCTCATTATGGTGGGTATCGCACTTAGTTCATTTGATATGTCAAAGTGGAGAATTATTGGTCAAAAGGAAGCGGCATACGGCCCTGACCGCGATGTATTATTTGTCAAAGGAAATGACATTTTTTCTGCAGTCAAAATAAAGGTTGTTGATGCCGGACTTAACATGAAAGACATGGGCATTCATTTTGAAAATGGTCAGATACAACATGTACCACTACAGAAAAATTTTCACCAGGGTGAAGAAAGTCGTGTGATCGATCTGCCAGGCAACAAACGCCGTATCGAAAAGATTACTTTCCTTTATGATACCAAAGGCGTTATGAAAGGTAAAGCCAACGTAATTGTATTTGGAAGGCGATAAAACATCATTGTTTACCACCGGAAAAAGCTACCCCGATAACATTTCAGGGCAGCTTTTCTATTAATCCCGAATCACGCAATAGCCTCTTTACTGCAAATAAATATTACTTCAAATCCATTTCAAAAGTTTAAAATCCATAGGTCAATATGCATTTAACTCTTTTTTTATGGATTTTTTGTACGAATCATTTTTGTTTTAATCCCTAATGCCTTATTTGGGTTAATAAATCAACGATTCCAGTTCCGGTATGGGTTTTGAATGAGAGAGGCATTGTAATATCTGAGGTCATCTGTAACTTCCTCTCCTACCCATTCTGGTTTTTCGAAGGCTTCGTTTTCATACTCCAACTCGATTTCGGCTACCAAAAGTCCTTCATTTTCACCTTCAAACACATCTACCTCCCAAAGTTTTCCTTTATAATTGACTCGATGGCGAATTTTCTCAATTCTCTTGTCGGCAAGTGTGACTATCATTTCGTCAGCATCCTGTAGTGGCATCGGGTATTCATATTCAGCTCTTGACATACCGGCTAAATGTGCTTTAATGGTTATGAATGCTTGGTTGCCATAGGTCCTTATTCTCACAACTTTATGTTCGTCATTGGCTAAGTAAGCTTGGCATATTCTGGCACTTTCTCCCTGTTGGGCTATCTCCCATGCAGATTTGTTTACCAGAAATTTTCTTTCGATCTCCATTCCCATTATTAGAGCATTTATTTGATTCCAATCCTTTCACCACCGGAATGCGAACTAAATTCCGGAGCATACATACACTGCATCGTACTGATACCCATCGAAAAATCGCCTTTGTTATTAGCACGCAAATCATACTCAAAAACATAGGTTCCTTTCGGAAGATAGCTAATGAAAAAATTGGTTGCTGCATCTCCCGTACTTTCGTAGTATCCCAGGCCTGATTTGTATTTGTACTGGCTTAGTACATTCACAGGTTCGAATCCGCTTCCACGCATATCTTTCAGGTGAACATACTCCATCATACGGTCAACTCTGATTTCGATTCTTACTCGAACTTTGTCACCGAGTTTTACCTGATTGGAAGCAGAAACCGGTGTCATCACTTCTCCGGCATCGGTATTTTTTACGATGAAATAGTTTTTAACGATTTTTAGCGGTGTTTCTTTGAAAGTCTTAATCTTGTCCATCTGTTCGAAATACTGCCAGTAAATGCCACCCCAAGCTACACTCTTATTCGGATTAAATACTTCGATTTTACTGAATGAAGCATTGATTTCGTCCTTTTTATATTCTTTCTTAAAATAGCCTGAGTCCGGTTCGGTTTTAAGGGCAGCAATATCTACTTTCTGGTTACCTACTTTTATTTCAGGCATCTTTGTTTCGGTAGGCCAGTTGGTTCCGGTGAGGAGCAAGGCATATATGGCATCACTTGTAGCTTTAGTCGTTCTCCAGTGGTTGGTTTGTTTATTTTTTAACAACCACAAACGCAGTTCGTCCACTGACTTATTGTCCTTAGCAACATCAGCGAATACTTCGATCATCAACGATTGTGTTTCTACCGGCATCTGATACCAGTAATAACTCCACTGCTCTTTCCAGTACATACCAAGTTCTTCGCTGTATATAGCATTTTCGCGAAGCGATTTTACAATGCGATCTGCTGCTGCATGCCTACCGTCTCGATGCAGAACGAGAGCGATCAGACCTTTTTCGTAGAGTCCTCTACTATTCCAATATTTTTCACACTGCCCAAGGTAATAATCAAGGGCTTCCTTCATTTCTGACTCCAGTTTGGTGGCTTTGTTAAAACTTCTGGTGTAAAGATAATGGACCACAATACCCGACAAGTGATTGTCTTCCCATTTCGCTTTGCCTCCGGTTACGAGTCCTTTCAAACGTCTATATTCGGCAAGGAATCTAGAATCTATAAATTTGATTCCTTTATTTATCAATTGATTGTACTCATCTGTTGAAGGTATCACTTTAAGTCTATCCAGATGTTCGAATCCAGCAATGATGTGTTGGGTAATGAACCAGTCGGACTCATAGCCAGGAAACCACCCGAATCCGCCATCTTGCCTCTGTCTTTTGAGAAGTTTTTCAATGTCCGATTTTGTAGCATTCTGTATTCTGTTCAGATCGAACAACAGGCTGATGTTGCGCATTTGCTCTTCTTCACTCATGGCGCTATTTACCCAAGGGGTTTCGTTCAGTATCAGATTTTTCAAATCTTGGTTTTTTGACAGATTTGACTCAAGGCCACCGCTGTCTTTCCACTGGTCATAATATTCTTTTATTTTAGGATTTTTGTTTGCAACATACGAAGCAAGGACATTGGCATAAATTCGGCTAAAAATCTGCTCCGAACAATCAAACGGATACTCGCTTAAATAAGGAAGGGCCTTAACTGCATACCAAGCCGGGTTAGCGGTAAACTCGAGTGTAAACCCAACATGCTTTAAGGTAGAAGAATTATTTTCTTCCAGGGATTTGAGTGTGAATGTCTTTTTCTGGCCGCCTCTCACAGGCAATGGAAGTGTTTCTGTTACCAACATTTTGTCGCTCAGTACAGGCAATACCGAAGCTTCACCGTCTGAAATATTGTGGGCAATGGCTGTCACTTTGTATTCTACAGGGTTAATCCAATCTGCAGGCACTTTAACTTCCCACTCTGTGGCTACATTTTGCTTTGATTGTACGGTGAATGTATTTTCAGCTTTTTCGCAGAAAAATTTTGTAATATCCTGTCCGTTGATGGCATCAAGTAGCTGTATGCGGGATTGTCCGGAAAGCGCTTTGTCGCCTGTGTTAGAAATTCTTGCGGACAATGTTACAAGATCACCTTGCCGCAGGAATCTTGGCATGTTGGCTTGTATCATCAGATCTTTTTGTGTAATAACAGAGCGCGAGTCAAAAACATAAGCAAGCTCCTTGGTATGTGCAAAAAGCAAAAGCTTCCATCTGGTGAGCGCCTCATTCATTTTGAAATCGATGATATAGTTACCTTCTGCATCCGTATTGACAGATGGGAAAAAGAATACAGTCTCTTTGAGATTCTGTCTTATTGTCACCTCCGGAGTTGATTTTTGGGGTTCGGCCAAAGAAGGAGTAACACCTGAATTATCTGCAGTTGTTTCGCCTGAAGGTGCTGGTGCAGATTTGGCCATTGCTTTCATTTTATAGTCTCCCTCTCGCCCGGCCGGACTCTGGCGCGAATCAACACCACCCACCTTATCTGATTCCATTATTTCCATAGGGCTCATTGATAATACTGGTTGTCTGTTATAATAGCGCATATTATTGTCGGCAAGTGAAGGATAAAATCCGTACAGATTTAATGACGGATATGAAAATTCAATATAATCGATGCTGCGGTATTCTGTCCAGGCAGCATTTTGTAATGCTGAAAAACCAAAGGCATCATAACGACTCCTCGAATAGTTATTGCTTGAGAAAAACATACCTGCCCAAGTGTGTAACTTGAACATATCAAGCGAGGCGTCGTACATAGTGGCAGCAAGTTCTGCAACCACTTTATCCTTCTTCTCTCCACTTATCTTTATCTTCCACGATTCATTTTGCCCGGGCAGCAATTTATCTCTGAAACTAAGGTACTCAATGTTTAGTTGCTTGTTTGAAAAAGGAACATTTACTATACACAAGCCTTCGAAGTGTCTGTTGTTGTAATTATAGTAAAACCTAACTGAGAAGTTGCCCCTGTCGGTTTCTGTTACCGGAATTTTAATTTCCTCAATATCTTTCACCTGTAGCCAGTAAGCTTCGGTTACTTTCTTTCCCTTGGTTATTTCCACCCAAACTGGGTATTTTATGCCTGGACTTGAGAGTATTATTACAGCTTCTTCACCCGGCTGGTAATTTTCCTTTTCGGTTTTGATAGAGAGGCCGTATGTAGTAAAATTCTCTATTGATTTATCTGATTGTAGCCTGAAGAATTTTTTAGTCACAACAGGGTTGCCGGCATAATCTTTTACTTCAACTTCGATTTGATATTGCCCCGGCTTCCATTTATCGATATCCATATCTAATGTCAGAGAAGAATCAATTTGCTGCTGCAAAACTGTTGTTTCTTTTGGCCAAAAATCAGGTGTTCCTTCTGTACCGTAAGCAAAATCGGGAAAAGCTTTTCTGTACTCATTTTCAGGCATTACCTGTTCAAGAGGTTGTTGCCAGTATTTTGACTTAATCAAGAATCCGGGAGCCGTCAATTTGTAAACACGGATAGTTGCAGGTGATTTCACCTGTTTGCCATTCAGATTTTTCAGCACAATTGCAGCATCGAATTTCTCTTTTGACTTGAATTCATCTCTCACGTTCAACTCTACATCTACTCCAACATAACCTGCAGATAAACTGGTAGTTGCTGTACGGGTCTCACCAGCCTGATCGGTAATATCGGCAATGATTTCGAATGTGTAACGCGGCTTCGAGGATTGATTGTCTGCATCATCCGGTATGAGCGGAAAACGGAATGCGAACACACCATTATCACCTGTATTTCCTGTTCCCTGGAAAATTTCCTGAGAAGACACGTTGTAAGGCATATACCTAAACACCGGCCAGAAAGGGAAAGCTGTTTTGCGTACAATGCGGTAAACGACATTAGCATTGGTAATCAGGTTCCCCGCAAAAGCTTGAGCCTTGACCTTCATCGTCACTTGGTCATTCAGCCTGTATTCGCCTTCGACATCTTCAAAATTAACCTCGAAAGTAGGTCGTTTGTATTCTTCAACAGAAATCCATTGTACTCCACCTTCATCTGACACAAGACTCATCTGCCCAAATAGACCTGAAGTCGGAGCTGTAAAACTACCGTCGAATGAACCAAACTCGTTGGTCGTAAATATTTTTTCATCTATTTTTTGTGAATTGGCATTTCTAAATTGAACCTTAATCTTTTTCCCAGCTAGTACATTAGAACGGCCATCCATGACACTTAACACAAGACCTTTGAAATAAATAGTTTGCCCCGGGCGATAAATAGCTCTGTCGGTATAAAAGTTTGTTTTGATAAAAGACTCAGAAACTCCTGGTTCTCTGTAGTTTGTTATTGATTTTCTAACTTTTGCATAATCTTTCTTTGAGTATGCTTCTATCAGAATACTGCTGTTGTATTCACCTGCTTTCAACGCAATCTTGCTATGCACAAAACCATCTTTGTCCGTTTTAATGTTATCGTATAGTATAGTGCTTTTCTCAACCCACTCATTTTTCACATATTCGCTTTTTAGCTCTGTTATCCTTATTATTACATCTTTCAATGGCTGTCCGGTATTACGGTCGGTGACCATTATATCAGTGGTAGGTGACGAATTGCCGGTCGTGATAGTAAGATTACTCACATCAAACCTGGAGTAATAAGCAGCATTTGAATGGTTGTTAGTGAATTGGGAATTAGAACCAAACAGCAGGATATACGATCCGAAATCAAGCGAAGGAACCATAAATTCGACTGAATTTTCGCGGAAATCGCCGCGGTTGGGAAGATCATAATGACCAGACTCTAGTACCTTTAACTTACTCAAATACTGAACAATGCTGTCACGGTTTCCGTATTGTTCCATTTTTTTCAATACTTCATCAATCTCATTATTCGTTTTTATCACGCTGTAATACAGATGCTTGGATTGATTATAATTAAGTAAAACAAGAAGTGGCTTTCCGGCAGTATAAATCTCCTCGTTGGTGACATTAAGTCTGAGTTGTGTCAGCGTATTTAAGATATTCTTGCATTCATCCGTGCCTGACAATTTGCCATATTTGTTGACACATTCTGTAGCAAGATCGAATGCAGTTTTGTAATCCCATTTCTTGAGTTCCGATGTACCGTCCCATTCTGCTGCTGAAGTCATATAACTCATTGCAAGACGTGCATAGAAATTGGCTATCAGCCTTGAATCTTTATGTTGCTCAATTAATTGGCTGAGACGCTCTCTGTAAAAAGCAGATTTATTTTTTAAGGTGCTGTTGTTGTTGACAAATTCGAGTCTGGCCAGGTCAGCATCCAACCATGCATCTTTAGTTGTATCCGTTTCGTGAAATAACAACCATTGCTGGAGTAGGCTGACAATCCTATAATCGGGGCTTATTGTATCGTGTGTCGCGAACTCGTATCGCACAAACTGGTTAGCCGGTAAAAAGAGGGCATCATCATTCAGTCTGAATGGGTTAACAGGCTTGTGTAGGTTATTCCGGGTATTCGTAAAATGTTCAACTGCCCTTGCCACAAGTACATCAAACAGGAAAGGTCTTCGTGTATCCGAATTTTGACCAGGTGTCAATAGATCAGAATATTTTCCAACTTGAATCTTCAAAAATTCAGGATGGCTTACAGACTCAAGATATAGTTCTGCAGCTATCATTTCAAAATCTTTCTCTGACCAGGTAGCCATGTCGCTCTTTTCAAATGCTTCCGTAGTGGTACGCCCGTGGATGAGCCAACGATTACCCTCGAGATAATTCCAGATCATCTCTGCCAATACTGACTGAAGTACAGCCTTATGTGCACCGCTTGCCTGCTCGATGTTTTGCAACCAGACAGGCAGTAGTGTATCTTTTGTTGACTCAGATACTCTTGCTGTGGCATTTGACCAGTAAATCAAGGCTTTAATCTGTTCTGGTTCATTTTTTTCGTCAGAGGCCGTTTTCCAGATTTCATTTATTTTTTCCAGAGCTGATTTGGGTAAATTATTCTGGTTCAAAAGTTTATCTACCTCTTTAAAGGCCTCCGAGTAATAAGGTTTGATGTTCATATCATTTTGAGTATATAAGAATTGAGAAATTCCAAACAAGCAAATAAATAGACACACAATACGTGAGAAGAAATACTTCATCTTTTTCATAAATAGCAGATTGTTTGTAATAATGATGCAAGATAGGCACTCAGAGTTGGATGTTGTAAAAGAATTCTATTATTTCCACAAAATATTCGACCATTAAAATTGCATGAAACGGTTGAGAAACATTATATTTGTACCAGTCATCCATGAAGTGTATTGATGTTTCCTAATGAAAATCTCTATACCGTGTTTAAAGCAAAATTGATAGAAAACCATCAGTATTACACGCACCGAAGGATTCGTACATTGTTCGGGTTGTTTTCAGGTGCAGTCATTCTGACAGTCATCTTTCAGACAGCATATAGAATACCTATCTGGGGAATACTTACGCTGCTTGCAATTTTCATTATTTATGAATATTTTAAATTCAAAAATTATAGAAAAACCTTGTCACTCATAGGCAATTCTACCATTGAAATCTCTCCGGATGAAGTAATCATCACAGGAAAAGATAAGAAAGATGTCGAAAAGTTCAACCTCAGAGAGATAAGTGAAATATGTATAAAGGATAAATATGGGTTTCCTGATGAAAATTTGACTGATATTGCCAGAGAAATAGCCGGCAAAACTTTACAGAATTACCTCATATTCAAATCAGAAAAAGCTAACAGAAGGTTCGACTTCGAGTTCGATTCATACTATATGATCAAACAGTTTAACAATCTGATCGAACAATGGAAAAAGCAGGGCAAACGTGTAGTAGTTGTTACCTCTTGAGAAATAAAAACAGATTTCAAAAATTTAAAATCACGTCAGCATCCTCTTGATGTCCACAGTTTTTATCAGTGGTTTGTTTTCTTCTATATGGTTGAGCAGATGTAGGGAGAAATACGGTGCCAGCGACATTCCTTTTGTACCAAGCCCATTCATAATCCAGAAGGCATCAATCTCCGGATGCCGGCCAATATATGGTCTTCGGTCAACCGAACAAGCACGCATACCTGCCGAATGGCTGATTATCTCGTATTCGAATTTCGACATTTGATCGAAACGTTTCAATATTCGGTTGTAATTAGCCTTTGAAGGCAACTCAGATTTGCTGTCCCATTCGTAGCTAGATCCAATCCAGAATGTATCGCCTTCAGGAATGATGCCGGATGTTCCTTTAATCATTTCATTCAATGAATATTCCTTTGATCTGATGTGCAGCACTTCACCTTTGGCATTTTTATAAGGCAGAAAATCAAAAAACCTCGTACTCAATCCATTATGACCATCAGCAAATATTAGCTTTGAGTAGTTTACATCTCTATACCGGACGCCTTCATTTTCTACGAACATTTCTTCCGGTGAAATTCTTGCCTTGATGAGCAATTGCTTATTGGTTAAGAATTTTTCCCAGCTCTTGAGTAGCTGCTTGATATTCACGACCATTGCATTTTTTATTTTACCAACAGAGCGATAGTCATTAAAATGCTTTCTATATCGTTCCGAATCATTTTCGTAACCAAGGTATTCAGGCAGATCATCCATTTTGCTAAGCCAAAGATTTTCCTCTTCCACATCTGAGAGAAGTTTGGTTATTTCCCGACTGGTGATGAAATTTTCGCCCAATAATTCACCTATACCACCATAGGTAAGTCTTGCAGTTGTCATCAGTTCGTCTATCATCCATGATTTTACGATACGCCTGCCGGTGACCGGATTAATAACACCTGCCGAAATGTAGGATGATGAAATGCTGTTGTCATCACTTGCTACGTGACAGGTTTTGCCTCTCTGCAAAATATTGTAGGAAAGTGTAGTACCCGCAATGCCCTGCCCTATTATCAGATAATCAATTTTTTCCATTAGTTAATCCATATTCGGTTTTGATTTTTGCAGGCAATTTTGACACTACAAGATCGTATGAATGATCGGTTAATTCCAGAATGAGTTTGTCTGGAACGTCCTCGTTACCGTTGACAGTATTCCAATGTTGTTTGTTCATGTGGTAGCCTGGTTGTATACCCGAGTATTTATCACGGAGTTCGAGTGCATATTCAGGATCGCATTTCAGATTTACCGAAAAAGACGCAGTATCAAGGCTGTTTAATGCAAACATTTTCCCACATACCTTAAATACCAAATTATCCGGCCCGAAAGGCATTTCTTCGCTTACACCGGCTTTTTTTAGACAATATTCTCTGAAAGACTCGACATCCATATCAATGTGTGTAAAATGCTGATGGTAAAAGATTCGTAACCAATTTCATTCAGCAACAAAAATACATCTTCCAAAGAGGATTTGGCTGAATTTGCAAAAATAGTATTTTGGAAAGTAAAAAATTATTAGTTTTGCATCCGTTTTTGATGAATTTTCTTACTCCAATGGTCCCGTAGTTCAACGGATAGAATAGGAGTTTCCTAAACTCTAGATCCAGGTTCGATTCCTGGCGGGACTACCAGATTTTCCTTCAGAGAGCTTCAGACTGCTTTTGCCTTTTTTATAAAAATGATATTTGGTTTTATGAAAATATTTGACAATATCCTGATGACAACCAGCGCCAATAATAATTTCAAAGTGTAGTCTTGGATTACATCAATATATGCCTTGTCAATCAGCTCAAACAATGCTATAATATTCATACCAATCATTACAAATAGCAAAAACCAAGTGGCTGGTTTAAATATTTTGCCTTTCGACGAACTTACCTGCAGCATTTGGTAATCGGGCTTTTCATCGACCTTGAACGGCTTACCCAGGGCACCAAATTTCTGTGATTTTATAGTAATTTCAGCTCCGTATGGTACAGGGACAGGATTACCCGGACCTAGGCTTATATTTTCAGAAACCTGGTCTCCATACTTTACATCCATCTGCAAAACACTAAAAAAACCTTCTATATAGGCATCAGTTTGTAGCAAAATGTGATCATTCTGGTAAGGTTTGAATTTTTCAAGGAGTTTGGCTCGGCTCTTTTTTGTTACAAAGTAAACAATAGCCAGAAATAGCAATACAAAAAACAAGAATAGCAACAGGTTGGAGTCCATAGCAAAATGGTTTTAAAAAAAAAATCAAATTAATCATTTACATTGTTCTTGCAAGACTTTTTCAGCAGAAGTGCTGCCCAATTCCTTTGCACGATGGAGATCTTCACATCCGCCTGATTTGTCTCCTAACACCAGTTTCGTAAGGCCTCGGTTGGTATAAGCTAGGCCAAAATCAGGCTTTAGTTCTATTGCTTTATTAAAATCTTGCAGTGCTGCCTGCAGATCTTTTGATTGTGCTTTGGCGATTCCTCTGCCGCTGTAAAAACTTGGTTCGTTTGCTGTGAGTTTTATAGCTTCATTATAGTCGGCAATAGCTTTGTCAAATTGTTTAAGGTCGCTATAAGCTGATGCTCTGCTAAAATAGAGTTTAGGTTCATGTTGGTTCAGTTTTATAGCCATAGAATAATCATGCACTGCCTCATCGAATTTCCTCTGTGTGGCAAAAGCAAGTGCGCGGTTGCTGTATGCCATAGCATTTTCAGGATCCATTTCTATTGATTTTGAAAAATCTTGTATGGCCTCCGGCAATCTACCCATCTCAACCAAAGCAGCAGCACGGTTATTGTAGAGGCGTGGGTTATCAGGGTTGGTTTTAATTGCCTTATCGTAGTCTACTAGTGCAGCTTTGTAATCACCGAGTTTAGCTTTTGTGTTACCTGAACTTTTTAGTTGATCTTCTGTTACACCTTCTTGACCACAAGCACAAAACAAGTATAATATTACAGCATAAAGCATAGTTGTACGAGTACTCAATTTCAGATTCATGATTTGAGAATCAATAGGTTAAGGATTATTTCATCAATCCAAAAATTTTTGCATATTTAAGCATTTCGCCCTGGTTGCTTAATTTTAGCTTACCCATCATTATGGCCATGAGTGGATTAAGTGTACCGTTGATGACGCCCATAAAATTGTCATTATTCGTTTTTACCACGCATTTGGCTTCACCTATTAAACCTTCCTGAACTTCTGTTTTTCCATCTTTGATGGTTACAGTGTATTGTCCGCCTCCTTCACCTTCTACATCGAAGTGGAATGTAGTTTCTTTATCGGCGATGGCATCTTGGTTAACTCTTGAAGGTAGTGAGTGTATGAATTCTTTGGCTGTCATGTAGAAATTCTATTTTTTTATGTAAAAATTGTTTTTGTCTAGTTCAAATTTGAATGCATCATGAAAAAAAAATCAATAATGCATACAACAAATGAACTGCTAAGCAAAATTATTATTTATTTTGAGCTTATTAATATAAAAATGTACAAATATGAGAATTGTTTTCATGGGTACTCCCGATTTTGCAGTGGCATCGCTTGATATTTTGGTACAAAACGGATACGACATAGCTGCCGTCATCACTGCTCCTGACCGATTGGGTGGTCGTGGTATGAAACAAATCATAGAATCGCCGGTAAAAAAATATGCAGTAGAGCATAACATCAGGATTCTTCAGCCGGAAAAACTTAGGAATGAAGATTTTCTCAAAGAGTTGAAAGAATTAAATGCTGAACTTCAGATAGTAGTTGCATTCAGGATGTTACCGGAAGTAGTCTGGAACATGCCTCCATTAGGCACATTCAATCTGCATGCTTCACTGTTACCCAAATATCGTGGTGCTGCTCCTATCAACTGGGCTATAATCAATGGAGAAAAAACAACCGGTTGTACAACTTTTTTTCTTACACATGAGATTGATACCGGTAATATTCTCCTCCAAAACGAAATAAGCATTGACGAACAAGACACAGCAGGCAGTTTGCATGACAAACTGATGACAACCGGAGCCAATCTCGTTCTTCAGACCGTTCGTGGCATCGAATCACAATCTATTACGCCCTTTCCGCAAACAGGAGAACCAAGCCTTGCACCCAAAATATTTCACGATACATGTCGCATAGACTGGAACACATCGGTTGATAAGGCTTACGATTTTA
Source organism: Saprospiraceae bacterium (assembly GCA_019694295.1). Taxonomy (GTDB): domain Bacteria; phylum Bacteroidota; class Bacteroidia; order Chitinophagales; family Saprospiraceae; genus JAEUUM01. The sequence continues at coordinate 47,278 of JAIBCG010000005.1, read as the reverse complement.
TTAGAGGATTGTCGCCCTACCCGGGAGCGTGGACCACAGTCAATGGTGTACAGCTAAAGATTTACGAAACAAAAAAACACAAATCAGCTAGCGTAGAAACTGCCGGCAAATACGAATTTTTAGATAAAAAGGTACTACGGATGTATTGCAATAATGGCTATCTGGAAATAATATCTGTACAAGCTGAAGGAAAGCGAAGGATGAGTATAACCGAGTATCTCAACGGATTACAATTGTAAGCTATGATTGTGGTACAAGCTTGATAAGCGCCTCAAACATATATTTGACCACCTTAGCCGGATCAACTGCCGGAATACTATGTTCTAACTTTTCCTGTTCGACACTTGGCAACGCCAACCGAGCAGATTGTTTTGACTCAGAATTGAGAAAAACCATTGCTGACATACTCATCAATAAGCCTACTATCAAAACTAAAACCGAATTCTTCTTTAATTTCATAAAGAAAGTTTTGTCAAATTTATATCAAAAACCAATAAGTCACAAATCTATAAGCTTTTTAACAATTTTTTAAGAAAAATAATTCCACAACAAGATAAAATTATTTTCAACCCAGATAACTCAGAATAATACCGGTAGCCACCGCCAGATTGAGTGACTCTGCATTTCCAGTTTTGTGCTTTGGTATGGTCAGCCTTTTGTCGGCAAGTCCTATCAATTCTGCAGGTAAGCCGTGCGATTCGCTGCCAAACATAATGATTCCCTTTTCAATTTTTTTTGAACCATAAACAGAATCACCCGACATAGTAGTCGCAATGATCTCGGTGTGCCCTTTCAACTGCATCAATTCTTGAGTATGAATGGGATGGTAGCCAATACGAAAAACCGAACCCATAGAGGATTGTACCAGTTTGGGGTTGTATTTATAAACACTCTCATCTGACACAAACACATCCTTATAACCAAACCAGTCTGCTATGCGAAGAATGGTACCTGCATTGCCCGGATCTTTGAGGTCATGAAAATACAGTACAGTTTTATTGACAGATTCACGTAAGGACGCTGATGTAAAATCTGTTTGGCATACTGCCAAAACCTCCTGTGGTGTTACCAAAGTTGACACCTGGCTTATTTGTTTGGCGGTAGCATATTCTACAGAAATATTTGGCGGTATAAGTATGTTTTTGTTATTGTCAAACCATGCTTCTGTACAGATAATTTTGATGGTTTTAGGAGATGATTTTATGGCTTCCTCCACCAGTTTTTCACCTTCAGCCAAGAATAAATTGTGTTCCTGAGAATATTTCTTAAGATGAAGACTGCGCAATATAGAAACCGTATGTTTTGAAAGCATGATATAACTATAAGTATTTTAATATTATCTTTATGCCGGAAAGAAACAGATTACCGAAAATTGAGTTTGTTGCAAAAATATATAAAAATTGCCGGTTGGCTTATCCTCCTTGTACCGGTGCTGTTTTCTTCATGCAAAACAACAAAATATCTGCAACACAACGAAATTCTGCTCAGAAAACAAAAGATAAAAATTCACCCAACCGAAAAAATTGAGGGTTACCGCGCACTTTCCACAGAAATCACTAATCAGCTCAAGCAAAAAACCAACCGGAAACTCTTCGGGCTCTTCTACACAAGAATGTGGCTCAATCATGTACTCAAAGACCCGCCTCCTAAATCCGGATTCAGAAAATGGCTCTATGGCACTGTCTCCGAACCACCTGTGCTGCTTGATTCTATAAAAGCTGAGGAAACCAGGATAGCAATGGAAGGCGTTTTGTTCAACAATGGCTTTTTTGACGGGATTGTAGAATACAACATCAAACCTACCGGAAAACAAAAGGCTGACATTAGTTATAATGTATTTCCTGAAAGTGGCTTTAAGATTCGCAACATTAGCTTTCATACAAAAGATAGTGTAATGTTAAAATATCTGCCCGAAATTAATAATACAGAGAAATTGATACCCGGCAAGCGACTCAACTCAGCCGATTATGAACTCGAAGCTATTCGGCTGGTACGTTTCTTTAGAAATAACGGCTTCGCAAGTTTCAACAAAACACACATCTCCAATCTCCTCATTGACACCATTGGCACAAGCACCGATATTACTATAGAAATATTGCCACCTAACCAATCAACACATCATCAGCAATACACCATCAATAACATCACAGTATTCCTTGATTATACCACTGCTAATGCCGACGAGGCACCTGCGATGGATACAACAATCAACAATGTCCGTCTTTTGTCTTACACATCACCTTCGCCATTCAAACCGGCAGCCATCCAAAAACTCATTTACATCAATAAAGCAGAAATATACAATCAGGACGACATCGATTTTACAAACAAAAGGCTTAGCTCTCTCCCTTGCTTCAAATTTATAAAAATAAAAACCGAAATCGACACCGAACATCAGGACAAATTGAACGTCATCGTACTACTCACTCCGGCTGATAAATATTCATCAGGCATAGACTACGACCTTAACTGGGAAACCAATACTTTCCTCAATCAGGCTCTCATCGGCACTGCACTCAGCTTCAACCATAAAAGTAAAAACATCTTTAAAGGCGGAGAGGTCATGAATGCTGCCATTGAAGCAGGTATTGCTATCAATCCTTCTTTACTCAATAAAAATTTCATCAACACACTCGACCTTAAGATTTCCAATGAATTCAAATTGCCAAAATTTAATGGTTTTTTTGGTCTCTACCGTGCATTAACCAGGTTGCCGGGCAAGGCTCATCCTATAATAGGCAATAAGATGTTCGAAGATATGCAAAAACTCGGAACGAGCTCGATGCTGGCTAGTTACAGTTATAGTCGTATAGTTAATCAGTATGATATACAGGCTCTTAACCTTGGCTATACGATCAATTACCAACAATCAAATCTAAAGAAATATCAGATTACCCACCTCGGTGTCAGCTTACTGAATACCAAACTTGACCCATTCTTCGACAGCCTAATATCCGCAAATACTTTCCTCAAAAGATCACTTGCCGAAAGACAGTTGTTTACCGGAATCTTGTTTCGCGAACTTTCCTTTACGTATGTTAAACCCTCGGCAAGGTGGGGCGAAGATTGGTTTGGTCAAATCAATACTGAACTATCAGGCCTCGAAGTATGGGCAGTCAATTCTACTGTCAACTTACTGCGCAAGTCAGATGTCAATTGGTCGCGGTCCCTGAAGTTTGCCCAATACTTCAAACTCGAAAGCGAAGGTCGCTATACCAAGAGATATTCAAAAAATCTGGCCCTGGCTACACGTTTGTATTCGGGTATTATCATTCCATTTGGGTTTTCTTCGCAGACACCTTATGTCAAACAGTTCTTCTCTGGCGGACCCAATAGCCTTCGGGCATGGCGCATCCGTGAGCTGGGCCCCGGCAACGCACAGCCTCCGGAAAATGTCCTTACTTATTACCAGACAGGCAATTTCAAACTCGAAGCCAATGCCGAACTCCGTTTCCCAATATTCTGGTATCTCAAAGGAGCAATATTCCTGGATGCCGGCAACGTGTGGGACTTTGAGAAATCAACCTACGGAGATCAGGCTGTACTGAAATGGAACTTTTATAAACAGATAGCACTGGGCACCGGAGTAGGCATCCGTGCCGACTTTGATTTTTTCCAGATCAGGTTCGATGCCGGGCTTAAACTAAAAGATCCGGGAAAGTGGGTTTTCAATCCCTTCAAGATGCGTCTGAGTGACTTCAACCCAAATATTGCTATTGGCTATCCTTTTTAGACTATTTTACTTTTTTACTTATTTCCTTCTTACCGTATTTCGAGCAAATCATACATTTCTGCTCATCGTGCCCCCTTGCAGGGCAATACTCTCGGCCGTAAAAAATAATCTGCAGATGTAGCTTGTTCCATGTAGCGCGAGGAAATAATGCTTTCAGATCCCGTTCTGTCTGCTCTACCGACTTTCCATTGGTCAGACCCCATCGCTGCGCCAGCCTGTGTATGTGCGTATCAACGGGGAAGGCAGGATGCCCAAAACCCTGCGACATCACTACAGATGCCGTCTTGTGCCCTACTCCGGGTAAGGCTTCGAGATCAGTAAAATTATCAGGCACCTCGCCATTGTATTTTTCAATAAGTATTTCCGACAGCCGGTTAATATTCTTTGATTTGGCAGGTGCCAGACCACATGGATGAATGATTTCTCGTATTTCCTCCACATCCAGCTTTACCATATCAGCCGGATTATCGGCTTTCGCAAATAGATCAGGCGTAACATTATTGACCCGCTCATCTGTACATTGGGCAGATAAAAGCACGGCTACCAACAGTGTATAATGATTGTGGAAATGCAGTGGTATAGGCGTTTCCGGATAAAGTCCTTCAAGAATGGCTGATATTTCGGCTGCCTTTTGCTTTTTGGTCATTTTCAGTTATTTAACAAGAACTCCATAGTATCGACACCATCAGCATAATCATCAATGGCAGGATATTGTGCCTCACCCGGTATGACGGAATTAAACTCGTGCAGCGGTATTTTTGAAATAACTACCTGCAATTTGTCCTTTAGTGCTGCCAGCTTTGCAGCTACGTCGCTTATTTTATCATAATATTCAAAAAACAAACTTGCCACCGGCGAAGACAAGCCTTCCGACTCTCGTATGATCACATGCCCATTGGCCAAAAATGGCTCCTTATTGAGCAGATACACGGCATAAAGGTAGTCGAAGTTGTTCTTATACTTGCTGTGCAGCACCATTTCCTTGTAACGGTCATGCCAAAGCTCCAACAATCGGTCAAACACATAACCACTCGGCACATACAACTTCGACACATTGCGACAGCCTAAACCAAAATAAGAAAAAGCATCCTCACCCAAGGCAAGCAATTCTTCATCCGTCTCATCTCCGGTAATGACTGCCACAGCATTGCGATGACACCTTATAAGTGCCGGTACATGCGAAAAATAATTGCGGAACAATCCAGCCGCACTATCGCTTCCGGTAGCCACCAGCCTGTCAATAGTTTTAAAATCCTCCTTATAGTCAAAGTACATCTCTGCTCCTGGGAATGCTTCAGATATTATCCGCAACATATAGGGAATCAACACATTATCCTTCTCCGAAAAACGAATCACCGACACATTTCCGGCCAGATAGTTGGTCATCACATCATGGAAGCCTACCATCGGTATATTGCCCGCCAATATCATCCCGGTGCGCTCCGGCATTCTGTCAGCAATCTTGTATTTGTTTATCCAGCTATGTAGCTCATCTGGCTTCAGCCACATACCAACCCCACGGATAGCTTTTTGTATCGATTCCTGTGTAAACCACGCATTTTCTATCTCTGCTCGTTGCATTACAGCCTTCATAATCTCTGACGGATGTTCAAGCACTGTTCCAAGATATACTAACGATTCAATTCTTTCGGTCAAGGTCATTTTGCAGTCAGTTTCGATTTTCTGTCAGTTACATAATTTTCCCATTGTTCAAGACACAATGCCATATCATCCGGCAATGCCGAGTCGAACTGCATCCTTACATTCTTCGTCGGGTGCATAAATCCTATTGTTTTGGCATGAAGTGCCTGACGCGGACACAGTGCAAAACATTTTTCAACAAACTGTCGGTATTGCCCATAGATGGTGCCCTTCAATATATGGCTGCCTCCATATTTATAATCATTGAACAGCGTATGCCCTATGTGTTTCATGTGTACGCGTATCTGATGTGTGCGTCCGGTCTCCAGATTGCACTCTACCAGTGACACATAATACAGGCCCCTTACTGTTTTATAATGCGTTATCGCTTGTTTGCCATGATCACCATCCGGAAACACAGCCACCAACAAGCGGTCATTCAAGCTCCTGCCTATATAATTATTGATTGTCCCGGCCTCCGGGTCCGGCTGCCCCCACACTATCGCCTGGTATGTACGGTCTATCGTATGCTCGAAAAACTGCTTCGACAAGTGCGCCATTGCATAATCATTCTTTGCCACCAATATCAAACCACTCGTATCTTTGTCTATCCGGTGTACCAGCCCTGCACGGTCAGGCGTATTTCCCTCCTTCAGCGGCAATCCCTTATTCTGAAAATAATATGTCAAGCCATTCACCAACGTCCCACTCTTATTACCCACTCCCGGATGCACCACCAGACCCACCGGCTTATTGATCACCATTACATCTTCATCCTCATACACAATGTCCAACGGTATGTATTCCGGCTTCACCTCATACTCGTCATCCGGCGGTGTTGGCAACACCAGTGTTATGGTATTACCGGGTTTCACCTTGCAGTTGGCCTTCACCATTTTCCCATCCACCAGTATGTTTCCTGCACGTATTGCATCCTGCAGCTTATTGCGCGACACCCTCTCCACCCTATCCATCAAAAACTTATCGATGCGTATTGGCGTTTGTTTCGGATCGCAGACGATGCTGAAATGCTCGTAAAATTCGTCCGGCATCTCCACCAGATCATCCACTACTCTATTTGGGTCAGATTTCTTCATATTCTATTAAAAAAACGGCACAAAATACGACAAATTTCTGACAAGGCATACAGCAATCCACATAACACCACCAAATAACAGTACTTCATATACAGCTGCTGCCATATTTGCTTGGGCGTGCCCCTGTCGGGTCAGGCTATCCGGCTTACTCCGTGCCGCCTTCTATCCTTCACGCAGCTGGTAAGTGGTAAATGTTGAGTGGTAAATGTTGAGTGGTAAATGTTGAGTGGTAAATGGTAAGGAGTTGTCGGATGTGAAATGATTGGTTCTGCAGAACAGAGTCTATTACCTTATCCGTATTAAACACATGCCTAGAGTTGCAAGTCTTTTAAACAAAATTATTTTTCAACACAACAGTATATATTCACATATTTGGTACAGTATTTTCTATAATTTTCGCTAACGAATATTCATAAATTTATCATTGTAACCCAAAAATTATATCATGAAAGGTATTTTTACAGCGATTTTTACATTATTATTTGCATACTGTGGTCTCAGTCAGAGTTTCAGGTCGATTTTGTTTCATACCTCTTCTACAGATAATGGACTCGAATTTATTGAAATAACCGGAACGCCCGGTATGCCTCTGACAGGTATGCATTTTATCAATATTATTGGAAAAGCGAATAGTACTGAAGCAGGTGTGATGCGTACAGTTATCGACCTTGGCTCCTACTCATTGGGTGCTAACGGACTATTACTTATACGCGATGCTTCAACAGAGATTGCTCCAGGCCCGGATCCTGAAACTGAGGTTGCAGTTGAAAACTTCAAACCCAATTTGTTCAATGGCACCAATACTTTCGTCATAGTTTCCGGCTTCACAGGTAATGAAGGAGATGACATTGATACCAATGACGATGGTACTGCAGATATCACACCATGGTCAAATGTCGTTACCTCTATTTCCACAAAACAAGGTGTTAACAGCAAGCTCATATATGCTGATGACTTCGGCGGCACCTACATTCAAAACCCTTATGGCAAAGGCTTCCTGTTTTACTATAACAATCAGTGGAACTTTGCCAATATGACAGGTGATATCATGGGTATGAGTGTGTCAGACGGTACGTATTCAGGCAGACAGATAACACCCGGCAAGACTGCCGCAGTGCTTCCGGTTGACCTAAGTTTGTTTGTTCTTAGAAAATCCAATAAAGATGTTATGATAGAATGGCAAACAGCATCTGAGCAGAACAATGCAGGATTTGATGTAGAAAAATCAAACGACGGTAGCCACTTCGAAAGCATAGCGAAGATTAACGGTGCAGGCGATTCTCAACAATTTCTTAATTATTCATATACAGATAGCAAGCCATTCAACGGAATCAATTACTACAGACTAAAACAGACTGATACAGATGGTGGCTTTACTTATAGCCCTGTTAAGAGCATTCGCATCTCACAGTCGGGTAGTGTATCGCTCTATCCTGCCGTAGCCGTTGGCCAGCTTACACTAAGTTTTTCAGATGCACTTACAGATGACACCAAGCTCGATATCGTTGACCTTGGTTCAGGAAGGATTGCGCACACCTCGATTATTGCAGCCAAAACCAAAGAATACAATCTGTCAACAACTGCACTTCCTGTCGGCACCTACAGTGTTGTACTGAACGGAGGAGCATTCTCTGAGAGCCTAAAGTTTGTTGTTGCCAAATAGAGATGTTTGGGCATAATTTGTATTTCGGTATTTCCGGTTTTATAGCAATTTAGTTTGTAGGTCTATGGCTTTGTTACAGTCAATATTCACCTATTATCTGAATAATTTATAATTTAGCAGCAAAATCCGAAAAATGCCCTTTAATTTAGAGTATATCAAAGAAAAACTAACACCTTGGCCCATATTGGTAAAGAGAAAAACCAGTGAGCTACTGTGGGCTAGTATTTTTAATAATACCATAGTAGGTTCTACTTGGCTTAAGGACCAGGCATTTAGTCCCGGGCGTTGGGCTGTGGGCTACCCAGCACTTTATTTGCTGTACCGGATATACAATGAGATTCAGCCTCGCAGTATTTTGGAGTTTGGTCTTGGCGAGACATCAAAGCTTTTATGCCAGTATGCTCAAAGTTTTAAGTGCGTATATACCATAGTCGAACATGATGAAAAATGGGTATCTTTTTTTACAGGCAGAAATCCTGTTGACTCCTCTTGTATATTCAGGACCGACATTTCGAGAGTGCCCTACAAGCATGGGAAGCCTTATGTTTATGATGGATTGACGGAGAGGATAAAGGGAAAAAAGTTTGACCTTATTGTAGTGGATGGTCCTTTTGGCACATCCAAATATTCACGGACGGATGTACTTGACATTGTAAAAAATAATCATCTTGAAGAAAAATTCATCATTTTCATGGATGACTATCAGCGCTCAGGTGAAAAAAACACCATTTCAGACCTGATACAAATATTGAATGAAAAAGGAATTGCATTTGAAAAGGCAGTGTATAAAGGCGAAAAACATTGTCTTATTCTTTGCTCTCCGGAATACAAATTCCTGTGTACGCTTTAAAATATTCAAATTATCCAAACAACATCAGACCAAGAAACACCTAAGAAAGAACATTTTTAGTTACACTAACTGGAAACTAAGATACAATTTATTCAGGCAGAGATGGACAAGTGCACTCCATGCAACAATAGCGCCCTATAAAATTAGGATTTTAACAAAGAGAAAAGACTAGAAATAAAAAAGAGGCATCCGGAATGGAGCCTCTTTGGTAGCCCGTAGGGGAATCGAACCCCTCTTGCAAGAATGAAAATCTTGAGTCCTAACCGATAGACGAACGGGCCTTTTTCCAAAAGCGACACAAATATATGACTATTCTTTTTTTGTATCCAAATATTTTTAAAAAAAAATTAAATATTTTTCAAAAATGCGACTTTCGTTGGCTTTGTTGAACTAATTATATACTTATTGCGTTTTATTTTCTTACTAATACAATGTGATGAAGCGGATAGCATTTAATGGAATGGGTAGAATAGGCAGACTTACACTCAGAAACCTCACCAATGAGCCGGATATAGAAATTGTAGCCATCAACGACCTAACAGATAGCAGCACCATTGCACACCTGCTCAAATATGATACTGCCCACGGTCACCTTCCAAACCATATAACAGGCGATGAAGAATACCTATATTTTGATGACAAGAAAATAAAGGTATTTGCAATCAAGAATCCCCTCGAACTACCCTGGAAAGAACTCGCCATAGATGTAGTAATAGAATGTACCGGTGTCTTTACGGATTTTGAAAAGGCTATGATGCATCATACGGCCGGTGCCCGAAAGGTCATCATTTCTGCCCCGGCTAAAGGAGCAGACGTGCAGACCATCGTGTTAGGTGTCAATGACGAAGAGATAGATGCAGATGACATTGTATTTTCGAATGCGAGCTGTACGACCAACTGTCTTGCTCCGGTCATAAAGATACTTGACCAACAGTTTGGCTTTGTAGAAGGGATGATGTCCACCACGCATGCCTACACCGCCGACCAACGACTGCAGGATGCCCCGCACAAAGACCTACGAAGAGCAAGAGCTGCCGCACAGAACATCGTACCTACTACCACCGGTGCAGCAGAAGCGGTGGCTAAAGTGTGGCCAAGCGTGCAGGGAAAACTATTCGGCAAAGCTCTGCGTGTACCTGTCATCACGGGTTCACTCACCGATCTCACTTGTATCCTTTCCAGAAAAGTCACAGAAGCCGAAATAAACGAAGCATTTCGCAAGGCAGCCGAAGGCTCTATGAAGGGTATTGTGCAATATAATGAAGTGCCTTTAGTGAGTAGTGATATAATAGGCAATAAACATTCAAGCATATTCGATGCTCCACTGACCAAAGTCACCGGCAATCTTGTATCAGTTGTAGCGTGGTACGATAATGAAGCAGGCTATTCGGCACGCCTGTCTGATCTGGTTATGATTATTGCAAGAAGGTTTTAACACAGGAAATATCAGCCAAATCAGGCTAAAAGCTACTTTGAAGCAAGATGCAGATCAGTATTTCAACGCTTCAGAGTTGTGGTTCTTTCCCTTTGCCTGATTCCATAGTAGATCCATTTCTTCAAGAGTCATTTCACTGAGAGGCCTTGGTGCATGATCTTCAATATATTCGAACCGTGATTTGAATTTGCTATTTACCTTTTGTAAAGCATTTTCGGGGTCAACACCTATGAAACGTGCATAATTTATTAGTGCAAAGAATACATCACCTAATTCTTCTTCTATTTTGTCCTGATTCTTTTCATTGCTGAATATTTCTGTACGAAGTTCGGTAAGTTCTTCTTGTACTTTTGCCCATACTTGTTCAGGATTTTCCCATTCGAAGCCCACCTGTGCTGTTTTCTCTTGCATACGATATGCTTTAATCATTGCCGGAAGTGATTTTGGCACACCAGAGAGAAGCGATTTCTTACCTTCCTTTAGTTTGAGTTTTTCCCAGTTGCGTTTTACGTCTTCCTCCCCTTGTACCACAACATCAGCATAGATGTGCGGGTGACGAGAAATGAGTTTTTCGCATACTGCATGGATGGATTCGGCCAAGGTAAAATCATAGTTTTCGGCGGCAATTTTGCCATAAAATACAAGGTGGAGCATCACGTCGCCCAATTCTTCTTTTACACCATTGACATCGCCTTCAGAGATGGCATCTGCCAGTTCGAACACCTCTTCTATGGTAAGATTGCGGAGAGATTGCATGGTCTGCTTTCTATCCCAAGGGCATTTTTCTCTAAGGTCATCCATTATGCCAAGGAGACGCTCGAATGCTTGTGTGGATTCGCTATGCATCGATACTATTTTGTATTGATAAGGTGGCCCATTGTTTCTTTTTTTGCTTGGAGATACTTTGTATTAAACCTGTTGTGTGGAATGTCAATTTTTACACGTTCGACGAGTTCGATGGTAGCTGAGTTATCGATTGCCTCAATCTTTTCAGGATTATTCGTAATCAGTCGAACCCGGCTTATACCGAGATCTTCGAGGATTTCGACAGCAAGATCATATTTTCGCTGGTCGTAATCAAAACCAAGTGCTACATTTGCTTCAAATGTATCCATTCCTGTATCCTGTAGCTGGTAAGCTTTAAGCTTGTTGATGAGCCCAATATTTCGACCCTCCTGGCGCAAGTAAATAAGTACACCCTTGTTTTCACGGATCATTTGCATCGATTTTTCGAGCTGAGGCCCGCAGTCACATTTAAGTGAATGAAAAACGTCACCGGTAAGGCATTCTGAATGAAGCCGAACCATTACAGGCTCGTGGATGTTTATATCTTCATGTACAAATGCCATTGTCGGATTTTGTTCATCTTCCGAGTCTGCATAAGCGATCACCTTATAATTGCCCCAGGTAGTAGGCACTTTTGTTTCTACTTGTCTTTTCACTATTTTCTTTCAATATTCTAACAGAACAACAAAACTTGCTTGAGGGTTCAAAATTACTACAAAACTGTCACCCACATACCTTTTTTATGCGAATAAACTTCCCCATCGTACATGGCCTCGCATTGTGTACCCGGAAGATAATACCTGCCAGGATATGCTGCTGTGAGTTGAATCTGAACGTTCATCTCTCTGTTTCTGCCCAGGCCGAAATAACTCAAGACCCTGTCATCACGAAAATCCTGATACTCAATACCACCTGAAGAGCGTGCAAAATTCACATCACTCATTCTCGGATTGTTGATTTCCCATCCCGATGGGAACACCTGAGTAAGGGCCAGATTGGTATAATCCCAGCTTAGCGAACCCGGGTTGCGTACTTGGATACTGACTATAAATTCCTTTCCTCTGGTAAGTTTTTGCGGATCGAGTTGCTGGCCATTTAAATCAGTAAAGCGCATCGTCATTTCAAGATTGCGAGCGTCTTCGAGTTCCTTACCCATTGCTGGTTTGCCTGTAAGTGTTACACTTGAATAAAGTGGAGCAGAACCAAGGTTTCTTAATTTGAGTTTTCCTGTTGCAGCCTCATCTGTATTCAGTTCGATGAGCATGATAGCGTCCTTTGTTTTTACAGTAATTTCCTTTTTTCCATCGAGGCTATATGCAAAATGTAATTCCCTGCCGGCCTTAGTATTTCTGCCTATATATTTGCCCAAAGCACTCAAAGAGAAAGCGAGTGTTTGGGTACTGTATCTTGTGCCGTGTTTGTTCAGGTATTTACTGATGTCAACAGCGAGTTTGTCTGCCTGTTCGGACATTCCGCAGAGCTGGTAAGTTTCGAGCAAGATAGACTCATCCCTCAATTCTGAACCATACGTATAGCCGGCGTAATCGTAGGTAGGGATTGATCCTGTCTTCATGTTAATAAGTGTTCGTGCTATTTCCTTTTTACCATCAAGCGCGTAAGCTGCAGCTAACAATGCAATACTGGTGCGGTCAAGTCTGGCTACTTCCCGAAGTCGGTTCATCGCACCTTTATCGGCCGAGCGACCAAGCGCCAGAACATATAATCTGTATGCCTGCACAAGCGTAGAATTTGCCTCGTACAGTCCGGATTCGTATTGCTTTGCACTCCAAACAGAAGCCATTTTTCTTTGAGACTTGATCCACGATTCGAGCAGGTTGTTTGGAACATTGTATCCGGCATTTTTTGCCTCAACCATGAAATGCCCGGCATAGATGGTAGCCCAATTATTGGAATAATTGCCACCCGGCCAATAATTAAAACCTCCATCAGCGTTTGCATAGTTCTTATACCGATTGAGAACCGATTTCACAATCCGTTCTGTTTCGGACTGTTGTTTTGGCGAAAGTTTTGTAAAGTTGGACACATACAGTTGAGGAAATGCACCAGAAGTTATCTGTTCAATACAACCATGCGGATAACTAATCAGGTACTGTAAATTTTTACTAAGGTTGACTGGCAGCATTGAAGAAACCTCCAGTGTTGCTTTATTTGTACCTTTCACTCCGTTGAATGCGAGGTTGATATCAGCTGTTTTTCCACTCTGTACTACCGAGGACACAAGTGTTGTCTGTACCGGGTTCGGATTGCGTATATCTACTTCTATTTCTTGGTAGGCAGTTTCGCCATTTCCTTTTGCATGTATGGTAATTTTTGAAATTCCCTCCCTGTCCCCGGCTGTAAGGTCAACATACACGACTTTTTCATCAGCTTTTGAAAAGCTCACTACCTGTGCATTTGACTTATTCTGTAACAGCCCTGCCTTGTCCGAGACAGTAACAGATACGTTTTTCACCTTGTCGTTTGTCGTAAAAACATTCACCGGCACTTTGATGGTCTCGCCAACACCTATCACCCTCGGAAATGAAGCCAACACCATCAAAGGAGATCGTACCGGGATTGTTTTCTCCGCATTGCCATAGGCACCGTCACCGATTGCCACAACCATTGCCCTCACCGAACCGATATAATTTGGGACAGTAAAGTTATGTGTTGCCTTTTTGCCTTTTTCGAGTCGGAACGGCCCTAGGTGGACCACCATAGGTTTGAAGCGTATAGCACGTTGTTTATCAGGATTTGGTGCCTTGCCGGCATCGCCACCTATGCTGAGTATTTGGCTGGACGACTCAGTAAAAGTACCTGCCAAGCGGTCGAACAAATCCCAAGTCTTTACACCAAGTGCTTCGCGTGCGAAGAATTTTTTCCAAGGATCGGGAGTGGCGAAATGTGTCAGGTCAAGCAATCCTTCATCTACTATATCAATGGTGTACGACATAGCTTTTCCACTTTGTTCGTTTATTGTTATGCTTGAACGCATTGAAGGTTTGAGTTCAGACGGCATGCTGATAACAGGGTTGAGGCGGGTATTTTTATCTTCCACCTTTATCGGAATGATACCATACATACGCACCGGCATATCATTTACATTCTGCCCAAATCGCTGTACAATACTTACATTGGCATACACATTAGGAGACATTTCTGCTGTGGTTTTGAACTTAAATTCATTATTGCCTTTCACGGCATCATACCACATAGCTTTTACTACTTTAGATCCATTTTCGAGGCTTACGAGTACCCGTGCCTTATCCGGACATTCAAGTTTTAGTTTGACCTCTTCGCCAACATTATAATTTTCTTTGTCGCTCATGACCGGAACGATGCTTGCTGCACGGATGGCATTATAGTTATCTTCTGTTTCAGGATAACCACAATAGAAATATTCACCGGAGGTGTGCCCCGATACCGGATCTGTAACACGTACGTAATACCTACCCCATTCGGCTGACTTAAATTGCACATTAGCTTTACCCTGTGCATTTGTTTTTACAGAATAGCTCTGTATAGGATTTTCCATTTCAGACTTATAATAGCTGTACGAGTTAGAATTATCTTCATCCCACCACCAAGACCAGTCAACCCTGAAAATTTCAACTTTGAGGGCTGTCTGGCTGATACCATTACCATCTGTACTAATACTGGCAAGAGAAATCGGCACATTTTCGTTTACGTTATATGTAGGAGCACCATAGCTGTTTTTCAATACAGACACGCCACAATATCTATTGAACGGATGGTAAGTGACATTGACATTATCAACATTTGGTTCGCCACCTTGTTCGAAAACTTTTGTTTTAAAATTGACTACCATTGGCCCAGTTGCGTTCGATTCTTTGGGCAGAAGTTTTTGTGAAATTTTCGTATTCCCAAGATCATTTAATCTGCCCTTAAACCACTCGAATGTAGTATAAAATGGAGCCTCGCGGATATTATTAATCCGGAAATCCTGAAATTTTTTAAACCCTTCTTTAGACTGCCACATAGACACATCAATACGGGCATCTAAGTTTTTAGCGGGAGCACCATACAACCAGTTGGCAGAAAGTATGCAGTTGACAGGTTCGTCGCTTGATGTCAGTTCTTTTTTGCCGAAATCAAGCTTTATTCGCATTCTATTAGGCTTGATATTTTCAATTTTGACAGGAAAATTAAATACTGCTCCACCTACTTTAAGAACTGCTTTCCAGTTGCCCGTAACTGCATCGGGCCTGGTGGCAATGTATATCGGATAAAGTCTGTCTGAGGATGAAGATAGAACCTGCGAACTTTGAAGTATTCCACGCGAATCAAAAAATTCGAAATTGACCGGCACACCGTCCGGAATATTAGTCTGATCACCTGACTGCATCATAAAATTGAGGTAAAGTGAATCACCGGGTCGCCACACTCCCCTCTCTCCATACAAAAAGCCCTTTACACCCTTCTGTACGTCTTCACCTACCACATCGAACTGACTTATATTAAGTGCTTCGTTATCCATCAGTCGGAGGTAGCCCTTTCTGCCACCTTGCTGAGCGACAACTGCAAATGGTTTTACCTTGAATCCTGTAGCCATAGCAATACCATCAGCATTGGTTTTGGCCGTCTTTACCTGCTGTAGTTGATAGTCATAGAATGTTATATCCACTCCATTTAATGGTTTTGTTGTATTGAGGTCAGTAGCGATAACCATTACTTCACCAGCTTTACCCGATTTGGCAATCAGACCGATGTTGCTTGAATATACCATAACATTCAGAAACCGACTTGAGTTGTAGTACATTGGGTGACATGGGTTTTCTCTTGAATCCCACTCGTCATCAGGTCCAAAGCCAAAATAACCATCGTAGTAATTCATGATAGAAGTAAATTGGCCCTCACTGAACTCTGCATGATAGCCCCAACTGCCCGGTTTGTAGCTACTTGTAGTACTTGAAGGCAATGGTTCATCGCATGTGTAAGTAGAATATTCTGGCCTAAAACCAATGCGCACCTGATAGAAAGCATCAGGCTCAGGAGCTATTATTTTTGAAAGATCGATACTGTATTTTTTGTATTTAAGCGTATTAGAGGCTAGGCCGCTATTGTCAAGTACAATCTTTTGTTGAGAAATGATTTTCCCTACCTGTTCGAGATTGATATCGTATTGATTTTCTGCCTGTAGGTACTGCAGAATGTTAGAATTGTAAATCTTAAAAATTTCTACATCCACTGCATTAAGAGATACAGCCTGAAATGGCAGGAGCAGTTTGCCCGAATCGGGCAATATCATATTTTTATTACCCACAATGACTGCAGGTTTGAGATCTTCAAATTTTATATCAATCAGTAGTGGTTCACTGAGTTGTTTACCTTCTTGGTTGTTAAGGCTTTTATCAATGGTCAGCTTAAAATCGCCTGATAACCTTGTAGTAGGATAAATGTACAATACATTCGATTCGACATCAAGGATGTGGTCAGCATTGTTACTCAGCTGAACGAGGCCTGTGAGGTCCTGTTTAAGACTGATCGGAGTATTGAAGTAAATCTTAACTACCTGATCCGGCACATTCTGTACCTTTGAATCAATAAACCTGAATCCCTTAGTAGAAGGAATGACTATCTTTTTCGAGAGTTTATCTTTTGTGCCGAGTGGACTTCCGTTTAAAAATATTTCAAGGTTCTGGTCAGCTGCTGGTATAACAAGATTATTAATTGAGAAACGGAAAGTACTTTTCGCGTTTTTTAAATCGGTTTCTTCCCAGTTAATGTCTTTTTTACTACCGGAAAATGTGGACGTAATACATTTCTTCACCTCTTCTAGGTCGCCTACATCATTTAGTTCGACCATGCCAGCAACACTGAACTTTTGGTCTGTTTCAGAATAGACAGCTGGGTCAGCATCAAGATAAATTCCCTGTGCTTTTGTCTTAAAATCGAAGTAAAAATTAGAAGCCTCTTTAGGTAAATTTTTGATTAGAGAAGCTATATTTAGCGTTGCCTTATATGCCGTATTTGATTTCAGTTTTTCTGATGGTGTAAATTTCAGTGTTCTGGCATCAATCCATACTGCAGTTCCGGATATTTTTGGTTCAAAAGAAAGGAGCTTATCATCAGCTGGTTGCCCTACAAGGTCTTGTTCTACTACATCATTTGCCAGCTGGACAATCACAGGAGCTACAGCTGAAACTTCACCTGAGGTATAAGCAGCAATGTGACTTTTTAAGATTTCAGAATTTGAAAAGCTTTGATTGCTCTTCTTACATGCAAAACTAATTATACACAGATACAGCAATAAAAAGGCATATTTTCTCATAATATCAATTTGTCCATAAATTTATGAATAATTAAAATCTAATAGCAAAACACGATAAAATAATTTCACTTAAAACACAAATTGCCTAAACCCTGATAAAAGAATAAGAATTTAAACGAAAATGATAAGTACAAAAAATCCATATAAATGTGAAAAGCATAGTGAACTATAGTTTTTGAGCTTTGAAATATATTGGAAGTAATAAGTATTTGCAGTAAAGAGTCTAATGCGATATCTGGGCACAATATAAACAAAGCTATGCTGGTATGAACGCTAGGTACGAAGCAAATAAAAATAAAATGCCCCCCGATCAAGGACCGGAGGGCAAGTATTCAACAAATAATATAATTACTTAATATACAACATCTTCTTCGTATCGTTGAAGTCTTTTGTCCTCAACTGATAGTAGTACATACCACTTGCAGGAAGCTGACTGTTGTCGATATTGATACTGTTTTGTCCTGCAGGATAATCATCCTGAATCATTTTAATCGTTTTACCTGTGATATCCATGATTTGCAAAGTAGCAAAAGAAGGTTTCTCAAGGATAAATCTGATTACTGTATTGTTTTCAAAAGGGTTCGGTTCATTTTGGAATAATACATTTGTACCGCTACCAACAACAGCATCTACAGCCATTTGGGTTACTTGATTAGCTACAGAAGCTTTATTAATATTTGTATTGACATATCCGTCTGTACCAGGTTTCACGATGACAAGGAATGAACAAGTTGATACATTGCCACAATTATCTGTTGCCTGATACACGATTACCGTTTTACTTGGTGCAGGGAATATACTACCCGGAGGAGGACCCTGAATCTGGACAGGTGTCACGGAGCCGTCGCAGAAATCGCTACCTTTAGCGGCAGGCCAAGTAACTGTGATAGGCACAAGGCTTGTAACAACGATGTCCTGAGGGCACTTTATTTCAGGGGCTTCAGAGTCAATAACTGTAATGTACTGTGTGTATTGTGCAGTATTGCCACATTTATCGCTAGCTGTCCATGTATAGGTAGCCAGATAACTTCCTGCACAGCCATCAAGTCCGAATTTGTATTTGACATTCAATATTACCGTAGGGTTTCCATCGCAATCATCGAATGCTATTGGGTCCTGATTATTACTTCCGTCATCGTCACATTCTACTGTAATAAACTGTGGTGGAGTAAATGCAAATTCCGGTGCCTTTGTATCCTGTACCGTTATTGTCTGTACAATACTTGTACTGTTGCCACACACATCGGTGGCTACCCAAGTTCTGGTGATTTTGTATGAATAGGCTCGGCAATCATTGAGGTAGTTGCTCTTAGTTGAAACTTCCTTAAACACTATCTTGACTATTCCGGTACAATTATCAGTTGCTGTGACTATCGGTGGTGCAGGTACTACGTCTGTACATTCAAGAGTGATACTTGCAGGTGTTGAAGTAAATGTCGGAGGAACATTGTCAAAGACAGTTATCTTCTGTGAACATTCTGCGAAATTTCCACACGCATCTGTAGCACGGTAGGTACGAGTCAGAATATAGTTATTGTCGCATTTCAAATTGCTTACCACTTCGCTTACCAATGACTTGGTGACCGCTCCGCTACAATTATCGCTTGCACCTACGAGGTTGAGGTTAACCGGTGGCACCTGCCCTGCACAACTAAATTGAACATCTGCCGGACACGTAATCGTTGGTTTTGTCTGATCATTAACAATAATAATTTGAGTACAAGTAGCCGAGTTGCCACACACATCCGTAGCACGATAAGTACGGGTTATAGTATATCTGTTGACACAAGTCTGAGCACTTATCACATCACTCACAAATGTTTTTGTTACAGCTCCGCTGCAATTATCGGAAGCTAAAACCAGATTGATATTAGGTGCCGGTACTTCAGAAGCACATGATACGGTCACAGAAGCAGGGCATGTAATAGAAGGTGGCGTTATATCATTGACAGTAATCATCTGAGTACATGTAGCCGAGTTGCCACATAAATCCGTAGCACGATAGGTACGAGTTATAGTATATTTATTAGCACAAGTCTGGTTACTAATGACATCTCCTACAAACACAACCGTCAAAGACCCGCCACAATTATCAGAGGCCGTAACACTACCAGGGTTAGGTGGAGGAACTGATTCGGCGCAAGAAACTGTCACCGGAGCCGGACAAGAGATAGTTGGTACTGATGTATCATTTACAGTTATAATTTGAGTACATGTTGCTGTGTTGCCACATATATCCGTTGCAAGATAGGTACGGGTTATGGTATATTTATTCACACAGGTCTGATTACTAATGACATCACTTACAAACGTGACAGTTGCAGTACCTGAACAATTATCGGCTGCCACAATGCTTCCCGGGTTTGGTGGTGGCACAAGTGAAGCACACGATACTGTAACCGGTGCAGGACACGTAATTGTAGGTGCCGTCGCATCATTGACTGTAATAATTTGAGTGCATGTTGCGGTGTTACCACATATATCCGTTGCAAGATAAGTACGGGTTATAGTATATTTATTTGCACAAGTCTGATTACTGATAACATCACTTACAAACGTAACAGTGGCTGTACCTGAACAATTATCCGTTGCCGTAATACTTCCCGGGTTTGGTGGTGGCACAAGTGAAGCACACGATACTGTAACCGGTGCAGGACAAGCAATTGTCGGTGCTGTCGAATCATTGACTGTAATAATTTGTGCACAAGAGGCCGTATTACCACACATATCAGTAGCATTATAAATCCTTGTGATTGTATATTTATTGGCACAGGTCTGATTGCTGATTATATCGCCACCAAACGTAACATTCACAGAAGGAATTCCACAGTTAGTGCTTGCTGCCACTGAACCGGGATTTGGTGTCGGCACATTTGCAGCACAAGATACATTAACCGGTGCAGGGCAATTCATTGTAATATTTCCTGTCGGACAGTTAATCTGAAAGCTGTGCGATACTGTTGACGTAGTTTCAGCATCCAGCAATAAATAGTAAGTAACTCCACCGGTAACTGTAAATGTATAGGAACCAGGAATATATACATCATCAATGCATGTCCAGCCACTATTACTACAGCCACCTGATGCAGCTTTGAACTGATAATCTATAAAACCGCCACTGGCTGAACTAACCTGGAGTGTTGCAGTACCTGAACTGGTCGGAGTGAAGGAATATATATTCTCTTGTCCGGGTGTAGAAAAACCACATGTACTCGAACTCGCCCAAGAGCTACTACCTGTTAGAGTTGCAGTTGTTGATGTTCCGCAAGATAATGTGCTTATGGAAGAACAAGGGTCAAATACAGGACAGTTAATCTGAAATGTATGTGAAGTGGTTGAAGTAGTTTCGGCATCAAGCAATAAATAGTAAGTAACTCCTCCGGTGACAGTAAATGTATAGGAACCAGGAATATATACATCATCTATGCATGTCCAGCCACTATTGCTACAGCCACCTGATGCTGCCTTGAACTGATAATCTATAAAACCGCCACTGGCTGAACTAACCTGCAGCGTCGCAGTTCCTGAATATGCCGGTGTGAAGGAATATATATTCTCTTGACCAGGTGTAGAAAAACCACATGTACTTGAACTCGCCCAAGAGCTACTACCTGTTAGTGTTGCAGTTGTTGATGCTCCACAAGCTAATGTGCTTATGGAAGTACAAGGGTCAAATACAGGACAGTTAATCTGAAATGTATGTGAAGTGGTCCCAGAAGTTTCGGCATCAAGCAATAAATAGTACGTAACTCCGGCTGTAACCGTGAAAGGATATGAACCTGCACCTGCAACATCATCTATACATGTCCAGCCTGTAGGACTGCAACCACCAGATGCTGCCTTAAATTGATAATCAACATAACTACCACTGGCAGAGGTTACTTGTAGCGTTGCAGTTCCTGAATATGCCGGTGTGAAGGAATATATCTTCTCCTGTCCAGGTGTACTAAAGCCACAAGAACTCGAACTCGACCATGAGCTGCTACCTGTTAGTGTAGCAGTTGTTGACGTACCGCAAGCTAATGTGCTTATTGATGAGCACGGATCGTTTGCAGGGCAATTAATCTGGAATGTGTGTGTTGTGGTTGAAGTAGATTCGGCATCAAGCAATATATAATAGGTGACTCCAGCTGTAACCGTGAAAGGAAATGAACCTGTAAATGCAACATCATCTATACATGTCCAGCCTGTAGGGCTGCAACCACCAGATGCTGCTTTAAATTGATAATCAACATAACTACCACTGGCAGAGGTCACTTGTAGCGTTGCTGTTCCTGAACTGGTCGGTGTGAAGGAATATATCTTCTCCTGTCCAGGTGTACTATAGCCACAAGAACTCGAACTCGCCCATGAGCTGCTACCTGCCAGGGTTGCCGTTGTTGATGTTCCGCATGGCAATGTGATTATGGATGAGCAAGGATCGGCTGCGGGGCAATTAATCTGGAACGTGTGTGTTGTGGTTGAAGTAGTTTCGGCATCCAGCAATAGATAGTAAGTAACTCCACTGGTAACTGTAAATGTATATGAACCAGAAGTATATACATCATCTATACAAGTCCAACCTGTGGGGCTGCAACCACCAGATGCTGCTTTAAATTGATAATCAACATAACTACCACTGGCAGAGGTCACTTGTAGCGTTGCTGTTCCTGAACTGGTCGGTGTGAAGGAATATATCTTCTCCTGTCCAGGTGTACTGTAGCCACAAGAACTCGAACTCGACCATGAGCTGCTACCAGACAGGGTTGCAGTTGTTGATGTTCCGCATGGCAATGTGATTATGGAAGTACAAGGGTCTGAAGCTCCACTTGTTATTGACAGATTATAACTAGAATGACAAGTAGGAGATGGCCAAGAATCCACAACTAAATAATAAGTAACGCCTGCTGTGAGTGTTGCGGTGATAGTTTGGTTACCTGACGAACCCTGTGCATATCCTGCACAAGTAGCCCCTCCACCTGTCAAAGGGCAGCCGGCATATAACATAAGACCAACCCAACTACTGCTGCTCGTAAAGCTAACCGTATAAGAAGCAGTAGAAGCAGGTGTAAATATATAAACTTCATCTTCACCACCATAATAAGATGATGACCCACATATAGGGCTTACATTTATACTGGTAATATCATTACCTTTACCACAATTGGTCAATCCTGTCCCATTATATGGCAATGTAATATTAACATAAGAACCCAAACCTGAAGGACAGCCCGATCCACCCGATCCACAGCTTGTACATTGAATGGTTTCCGTGTGACATGATGCATCGGTACCACAAGAGCTATTAGTATTTAGGTGCATATATAATGAGCCTGATACTGTACATGTTACGTTTAATGGTGAATTCCCGTAACCTATAACCGTACCGGAAGGGGAACCTTGACGGATGGTAATATAATTACCTGCACCACCTGTCGCCACAAATTGGTATGTTGAACCGGCTACCGCACTGGTGATTGTACTATATTCACCTGCGAAGGCACATGTAGTAATGGTCACAGGTGCAGAATTAGTTGGCGCAATAGCAGATCCATAAGATGAGCCATTGTTGCATTGAGAGAAGAGATTAAAACTTATAAGAATACATAATAAAAATATTCCAATAATTCTTACATTTCTAATTTTTTTAAAATGTAGATTAATTAGCATAATTATAAATGGTGTAAATAGTTAGGAAAATTATTTGTATCTAAAATATTGTAACTGTATAGTAAAAAATATTTAACAATCGGCTCTCTTTTTTATTGCTACATCTACACATATTATCACAAGAAATGCCCCCCGATAGAAATACCGGAGGGCATTCGAAAAGAATTAATATTTTTACTTAATATACAACATCTTCTTCGTATCGTTAAAGTCTTTTGTCCTCAACTGATAGTAGTACATACCACTTGCAGGAAGCTGACTGTTGTCGATATTGATAAAGTTTTTGCCTGAAGGATATTCGCCTTGTATTTGCCTTATCGTTTTTCCGGTAATATCCATTATTTGGATAACTGCTGTACCTGCTGTTTCAAGATCGAATCTGATAGTCGTATTGTTACCAAACGGATTCGGTTCATTTTGATACAGCGTGGTCATACCAAGGTAGGTAGCAGCATCAGATTGGCTTGATTGTACGGCATTGTTCAATGATGTCTCACTTCCTATACCTGTAACATAACCTTCATTACCTGTACGAACGATTACAAGGAACGAACATGTTGATACATTGCCACAATTATCAGTTGCCTGATACACGATTATCGTCTTACTTGGTGCAGGGAATATACTACCCGGAGGAGGACCCTGAATCTGTACCGGAATAATCGGACCGTCGCAGTAGTCACTACCTTTTGGCGACTGCCATGTAACGGCTATTGGAATCGGGCTGCTCACTTCCACATTGTTCGGACACTTAATCTGTGGTGCTTCTGAGTCAATAACTGTTATGTATTGGGTATATTGGCTGGTATTGCCACACTTGTCGCCGGCTGTCCATGTATATGCTGCTATATAGTTGCCTGCACATCCTTCAAGTCCGAATTTATATTTCACATTCAGTATTACTGATGGATTACCATCACAATCATCTACTGCAATCGGATCTTCATTATTACTACCATCATCATCACACTCTACAGTAATGAACTGTGGTGGAGTGTATGTAAATTCAGGTGCTTTGGTATCCTGTACCGTAATTTTCTGTACCTTAAATGATGTATTTTTACAGGCATCCTTGGCTGTCCACACTCTTGTTATTTCATAAGAATACGCTCTACAAAGTGTAGGATAATCGCTTTGTGTACTAGTTTCTTTGAATGTCACAGACACAGATCCGGCACAATTATCCGTTCCGGTAACTACAGGTGGTGCAGGTATCGGGTCTGTACAAGATAAGGTAACATCTGCCGGAATGGTACCTAAAACCGGTTTTACATCATCTTTCACTTCAATAACCTGTGCACACGTGGCTGAATTGCCACATGCATCTGTACCACGGAATGTTCTGGTTATTTTATATTGGTTGTCACATAGCTGATCACTTATTACCTCACCAAGATACGAAAACGTTACCGACCCTGTACAGTTGTCTGCTCCGGTCACCTGATTTAGATTAACCACAGGTACCTGCGCAGCACATTTTACATTTACATTCGCAGGGCAATTGACCACAGGCGGTGTCTGGTCATTCACAGTGATAGTCTGTGTACAAGTTTTGGTAGTACCGCAGGCATCAGAGGCACGATATGTTCGTGTAATGGTATATCTGTTGGCACAAGTCTGGGCACTTATCACATCACTTAGGTGAATGACAGTAACTGTAGTCGGCGAACAAGTCGTTGATGCAATCACCGAACCAGGGTTTGGCGGTGGCACTTGTGACGCGCACGATACCGATACAGCTGCCGGGCAATTCATCGTAATGACACTACCTAACGAAGGACAATTCACCTGGAATGTATGGGTCACAGATGAGGTTGTTTCTGGATCAAGCAACAGATAGTATGTAACTCCCGCCGTAACCGGAAACGTTGCTGAACCTGGTGAAAACAAATCAATAATACAGGTCCAGCCTGTACCATTACAACCACCTGATGCTGCCTTGTATTGATAGTCAACATACCCTGCGCTATTGGTTGATGATACTACAAGCGTAGCATTTCCGGAAGCAGTAGGTGTGAAGGAATATATTTTCTCCTGACCGGGTGTTGACCAACCACATGCACTTGAACTGGCTAACGATCCTGTTCCTGACATGGTAGCAGTGGCAGATGTACCGCAAGGCAGCGATACTATATTGTCGCATGGACCGGGTGCTCCGCCCGATATATTAAGATTGAAACTCGGAATACAAGTTGGAGAAGGCCAAGTATCAACAATCAGATAATATGTAACACCTGCTGTCAATGTTGCATTTATAGTCTGATTGCCTCCGCTGCTTTGAGAATATCCTACACATGTAGCACCATTGCCAGCTAATGGACAACCGGCATACAACATAATGCCAACGTAAGAACTACTGCTCGTCAATGCAATGGTATAAGCACCTGATGATGTAGGTGTAAATATATATACGTCGTCCTCTCCTCCATAATAATAAGTAGAGCCACATATAGGACTCACGTTAGAACTTGTAAGCGTATTACCTTTTCCACAAGTAGTAAGGCCTGTACCAGAATAAGGTAAGGTAATATTGTTGTACGTACCTAAACCGCTCGGGCATGATGGTGGTGGTGTCGGAGCACTGATGGTAAGGTTAAAACTCGGAATACAGTTTGGTGTCGGCCAGGTATCTACCACCAAGTAATATGTAACTCCGGCAGTAACCCCGGCATTCATAGATTGGTTACCGGCAGAACTTTCAACATTGGACACACAAGTTCCACCTTGTCCTATGAACGGACAACCTGCATAAAGTTTAAGCCCTATCCACGAAGAACCACTGGTAAGTGAAATCGTAGTAAGACCGGTAGCCGTTGGTGTAAAAATGAATACCAAATCTTCTCCCCCCAAATAAGAACTACTTCCACAGGTTATTGTGTTGGCACTGGTCAACTCATTACCGGCTCCACAAGTAGTAAGATTGGTGCCTGTATAAGGCAAGGATGCAACATTGACCACCGGACCTAACCCACCCGGACACGTCTGGGCGTGAGTAGAACTTGTGACCAATCCAATTAAAAGCAAAAATAAAAGCATGTATCCATTTTTGCTCAATTCAAGTAAAATTCTCGTCATGGTTTAAATTTAATAGTTGGTGAAAAAATAAATATTATTACAAATAACAGCAAACATTTAATTTATAAATCATACAAATATACACACAAAATTCAGTTAAACAATTAATTTTGATTAAATTTTCATTAGAGTTTACTTTCACAATATTTTATTCTGAATACCAAATTTTTTTTCATCAAAACATACTAAAAATTTTGTTATTAAAAATAATAAAAGGTATTGAATTACTTAAATTTAAAAAATGTACAACGGAATAAATGAAGTTGACGAGTAGGTATTTTTGAACAGATCACAAAGGTTAACCTATTTAGATCATTCTTTAATGCAAAATATTTTACATATCAATAAACAAAATATGATCAAAATTGGAACTAATATATTAGCAAGTTTGTTAGAAAGAAGTTATACTAATAGGGGCTGACCGGAATCGACAGGTAAGCGGACTGATTAGTAAGCATGCCGGAGCATGGTAGTTCACTCCGTCAACAAATGATTATCGACAATTTTTAATTGGCGAAAATAACTTCGCTTTGGCTGCTTAATTCTAGGAATTAAAGTGCCTTTGTGCCCTCGTTTGATGCCTGATACACAACGCGCTGCACATCAGACCCTTCAGGATTGGGAAATAACATGGTCAGATTGTTTCCTGAAATTAATGACCTAAGGACCTACTGAAGGCCTGCTTCTGAGCCTTGGTATGGTCCCGACAATTAAATCATAAGCTAAGCATGTAGAAAGCTCTTTGGTACTTTCTCTGGACGAGGGTTCGAATCCCTCCAGCTCCACAAATCAATACCCGGCTACTTGAGTCGGGTTTTTTGTTAAATGTATTTTCTTGCCCTGCCTGAACAAAAAATTCAGCTTGTCCGAGTCCAAGTGCTTATTTTCATTTTTTGCTAATAAGAATTTTGTAATATTGCATCTTTGTTCCTAACAAAATTTTACTTTAAGATTTATTGGTCTGAAAATTTTTAATCAAGATTATTGCTACAATTGCTATGGCTGCTATATTTAGATTCACGATACAGACAATACTTTTGTTTACTTTATGTCTTTCAGGTATTCGGGCTCAGGTACCAAATTGTGTAAAATGCTGTTGTGGCAATATTAACGAAGTTGGTATTCCGTGTGGTAATTTTCAGGAACCACCATTTGCTGACCAGACCGGGTGGATTGATTATTCGGCTGGTCAAGAATATTGTGGCTGGACAGTAACGGCCGGCACCATAAGTATTCATGGACCGTACCACAATAATCTGGGTGCAGGCAACCCAAACGGTGCTAGTCAGCACATGGACTTGAATGGTTCAACCAACGGTACCGTATCCACTAATCTTACAGGTATGACTCCCGGATACAAATACACAATTGTACTTTGGTATGCCAAACATAATGCTACTAGTGTAGCGAATGCCACTATAAAAGTAGCAGGTGGCACATGGCTGAATGAATCCTGGTCTTCTACCAATACAGGAAGCAATGTTTGGCTAGAGAAATGCTTCAGTTTTGTGGCACAGGCAAGTACAGCAACACTTGAATTTGAAGGAACCAGCCCGGTGCCATGCTGTGGTATGTTGATAGATGATCTCACCATGTACGAATGCTCGAATGATGACGAAGTTCCGGTTTTTTCAGATATTCCGGATGCACTCATTGAAGTAGAATGCCCTTCTGAAATACCTCCGGCACCAATACTGACGGCCACTGACAACTGCGATGCCCAACCAACACTTAATTATTCAGAATCGCAGCAAGGCACACCATGTAAGCTTACCATTACCCGTACCTGGACTGTCTCCGACGCATGCGACAATTCCGCTACACTTCAACAGATAGTAAATGTAGAAGACAAGGAAGCGCCCCAGTTCACTACCCTACCTCAGGACAAAACTGTAAACTGTGATGATGACTTGTATAACGAATTTTACAACTGGCTGGGCAACAATGGCGGTGCTGATGCCTCCGATAATTGTACGGCTATAAACTGGAGTAAGACCTTTAACAAAGAACCGGATGAAGCCTGTGAAGAAATCTTTGTCACATTCACCATCAAAGATCTTTGTGATAATGAGACACAAGCTATCGCAAAATTTATTGTGACAGATACTGACCCGCCATATTTCACGAAGAATCCACAAAACACGATACTCAGTTGTGAACCAGATGCCCTCAATCAGTTCCAAAACTGGCTGGCTAATAACGGATTTGCCACAGCTACTGATAAATGCGGACAAGTAATTTGGTCAAATGATTTTGATGGCGATTTTAACAAAACTAAGTTTGACATTTCGTTTACTGCGAAGGATTTGTGCGGTAATGAAATAACCAAATCAGCTACATTTGAAATAAATGAAAACAGCAAGACTACCTTGTTATTCAAAACTACTTGTGATAAGTCAATGTCAGGAAAGCGAGATACAGTTGTGTTTTCAAACGGCTCATGCGACTCACTTGTTATTACTGAAAGTGTTTTTGCAAAATCTGATACAAGCTACATTACAGGTATGACCTGCAAACTTTCTGAAGCTGTAAATGATACATTATTCCTAAGTAATCAGAATGGTTGCGATAGCCTGATAATAACGAGTATTATTTACAACAAACCGGATACTACATATAGTATCTTCAACATTTGTGGGCTCCAGAATGAATATAATGACACCCTGCATTTTGCCGGACAATTTTGTGACAGCACCGTCATTCTTCAGTATAAATCATTACCGGTAAACGTAATTAGCATCAACAACAGTACATGTGATCCGTCCAAAGCCGGAACAGAAGTTCTAACGCTAAAAAACCAATTCGGATGTGACAGTATCGTCACTATTACTACTATACTCAGCGAGGCTATTTATACATATCTGACAAAACATTCCTGTGGAACCGGACCTGTTTTCAAAGATACAGTTATATATGTTACAGCCCAATGTGACAGCCTCGTCATCACAGAACACATTCTGCATCCACCCGATGCCACTTTTTCTTCAGCCACTTCTTGTGACAAAAAACAGGCAGGTGTGTTCACTACAACATTCAAAAATATCTGGGGCTGCGACAGTGTACATGTACTAACTGTCAACTTAAACCCGAGTGATACTGTTTACATAACAGGTACCACTTGCGATAAGTCAAAAGAGGGTAATTTTACCGAAAATCTCAAGAATCAGTTTGGCTGCGACAGTATTATTTACAGAACGATTACCTATATTCCATCGGATACTACTTACATAACTGAGCTGACCTGTGACCCTACACAAACGGGGACTTTCGTCAATATTTATCCGACCCAGCAATGCGATAGTGTTGTAATTATTACCCGGAATCTCACCCAGAGTTACATCCAGTATTTCACAGCAACAACCTGTAATTCGGCGATGGCCGGCATTGACACATTAAAGTATTTAAGTAAACAAGGTTGCGATTCGCTCATTATTACAGAGACAATTTTTAAAGGATTTAGCGCCTCCGTTTTGACAGTGAATGAAAGCTGTTTGGGTTTTGGGGATGGTGCTTTGACTATTGAAGGTCTTGTAAATGCTATAACGCCCGTAC
Organism: Saprospiraceae bacterium; assembly: GCA_019694295.1. Taxonomy (GTDB): domain Bacteria; phylum Bacteroidota; class Bacteroidia; order Chitinophagales; family Saprospiraceae; genus JAEUUM01. Next base: position 17,505 of record JAIBCG010000005.1, on the reverse strand, counting down.
AATATAGTCTGGATAAGGTTAATTGGGTGAATGACTCAATCTTCACATCACTTACGCCCGGTGAATACACAGTTTATATTAAAGATGCCGTTGGCTGTGAGTTAGAATTGACAGGAAATAAAATAAAAGCAGGAGACACATTCACCATCGACCTTGGCCCTGACATAACCGTCACATCAGGAAAGAGGGCATTCCTTGACCTGAGCACATCGTCCGTACCTGCTAGCATTGTGTGGTCACTTGACACGCTCAATAACTGCATCATTTGCACCAAAGTTGATTTTAAACCAAGCCAGTCAACAACTTTATTTGCTACTGCCACCAGTCAGTCAGGGTGTGTTGCTGTAGATTCCATCCATATCATTTTGCTACCTGATATAAAGATTTATGCACCGAATGCATTTTCGCCGGAAGTGAATGGCATCAATGACAAATGGATCATATATGGCGATCAACATTTGGCTAACATCAAAGAATTACATATTTACGATCGTTGGGGCGAACAAGTGTTTTACGGTGAAAACATTCAACCGGGTGATTCAACACGTGGCTGGGATGGCAAACATCGTGGCGAATTTATGAAACCGGCAGTATTCGTTTTTTGGGCAATTGTCGAATTCGATGATGGTAGGCCGGAACTCATCAAAGGGGATATCAATCTGGTAAGATAGGCAGTTTTTGAGCTAAATTTCTCGAATATTAATATTCTGCTACATCACAAAATTCACTGAACTAAGACCAGTTTCACTTCGCTACCGTGTTCACCGATTATTTTAACAAAATAATTACCGGACACCAATTGCGAAGCATCAAAGAAATATTTGGATTCGCCCTGTATCTGTTTGCCATTGAATATTTGTTTCACCGGTTTGCCAAATACATCAATGATGCTGATATCAAGTTGTTGTGCTTCTGCACAAGACACAGGTATGCACGTAATACTCTTAGCCGGATTAGGAAATATTTCACCAAGAAGATTCTGTCTTGTTAAGTCTTTAGAACCAGATGTATTGTTTACCTTAAATGTATAAAAACCTAGAGGTGCAGTCATAGGCTTGTACTGAATTTTACCATTATTGGCTGTAGCCTCAATGTAATATTCTATCACAGTACCATTAGCTTGTTCAGGAATGGCTGACTCGTAGTCTGTGAGTTCTGCATTAAAGGCTGTCATTGGTATGCGGGTCCAAGTGGTGTCCTTATCTTTAATCCTGTAATTGAGGTAAACATTATTGATACCAGTCTTGTGTTCGGCATGTGCTGCTATGGGATAACCGGCAGGATATGCTCCTTGCACATCATCAAGAGAGAAATGCTGAAGTAGCAGTGGTTGTGCTACCCCGACTTCCTTTGTAATACAATGTATGGCACCACTGGCGCTGATCATTCCATCGCAGTTGATTCCGCGTATTTTATAGCCAGGCATAGCTGATTCCCAAATTTTTATGGCAGTCGTATCATATTTCATTTCATATATCGGCAATAGTACCGACTTATTGATGATTAAAGCATTGGCAAATGTGCGGTAGTCCCCACCCTGGTCCGGATAGAGATAGTTTTTGTCAGCCGGCATCGGAACACGGATAACTCTGAATGGTGTACCGATACGTGTTTTGAAATTATTGAGTACGTATTGGAGGTTTGCTTCTATTTGTGGGCCATCAGCTATATTGTCAGGGTATTTGCCTACGATCAAGGTCTGCTCGTCGAGGAGTTTCATGTGCATATCTATGTGGTGAATAGCATCAAATGGCAGATTGGTCATTTTTATATATTTGTCAATTCCCATATACTTATACATAATGCTGTCCACTTCCTGTTCTGAATGGTTGCTGAATCCGTAATTGTTGTTTGGGCCATTTTCATCTAGTACGAGATTGGACGAAAAACCGGTGCCCATACCATCTGACATAAAATTGCCTCCTGTATGTACCAGATCAAAAGGTTGGCTGGTAGTAGCATACACGGGCAGATTAAAGTAAGTACCTTCCACATCCGGCATCTTATTATCGAGCGGACGAGGTCGGTTATAAATCCAGTCAACAAATGCGAGGCTATCCACACGATTCAGATAAATAGGGTTAGCTCCATAGTCGCGTATCCAGACAGAATTGGCTTGTGCTACCACAAAATCTACATTGCTCGAATAGTCAACCTTAACAAGGTCAAGATAATTTTTTACACTGTTCACATCGCTACACATTATCACCACTTTACACTCTTCACGTGCATGACGCACTATTTCAGCCAGGATGGAATTGTAAGATTTCCATGAAATGACTACAGCCTGCATTTCTTCCCATTCAGCAGGCGAACGAGGTATAGTAGTAGGCGGAGTAGTTATCCCATTTGCTTCAAGATTTTCGAGATAAAGAGGCATCAGTTCTTTCTCGCCTTTGGCAAAACCTGCCGGAAGGATATTTTGTGCTGAAACGAGAATTCCAGTCACAATCAGGATGAGTGTAAGCAGATGTTTCATAGGAGGCAGTTTTATGATGTTGATAAAATCCGGTCATCAAAAATGAAAAATCAGACCAATACTAGGAAGTATCGGTAACTGATCCACTCTTGAATATCTAACGCGGTCGAAGTAGAAAATGTTCGCTCTATCATAGGCATTTGTAGCGGTAGCGTTGATTTCAAGCTTGGATGATTTTGAAAATATGATGGTTTTCTTCAAAGAAAGATCGAGTCTGTGATAGGTAGGCAGGCGGCCATCATTCCTTTTTGAACTGTAAATGATACCAAGGTCGCCATTACCTGAGTTAACGTCAGTAGAAACTCCATCCTGGAATTGGAAAAATTCATAAAATCCTTGAGTGCGGGTAAACGGAAAACCGGTACCAAAATTCCAACGTGCGCCGAATTCCCATGTCTTATCTTTACCAAAATTGTATGTTGCTACGAGATTGACATTGTGTCTTCTGTCAAAATTGGTAGGGTAAATCTGTGTGCCGTCATCTCTGTTTACGAACCCGAGTGAGTACGTGACCCATGCATAAAAATTGCGCCTATCGTACTTGGCAGAAAGGTCAATACCATAAGCATCACCTGTTTCAGATTCGTAGTTCGGGTCAGAGAATTTGGTTTTATTCCTGTTCAGGTTTATGAGTTGGGTAAATTTCTTAACGTAAGGCTCCAGGTTGATGGTCAGATTTTTATTTACATCATATTCGACACCCGTTATTAGGTGTACAGCCTTTTGAAGCTTACTATCTGCTGGAGATTTTTCGTCCTTGGTAAGTAATTGTTCTTCCGGCCCGGAAAGGAAACCAACGAAAAGATTGACAATATCCTGCTCAGACACTGTGCTAAGCAGATTCTGACTAAACATCCCACCTGCAAGTTTGAATCGAAGCTTATCGGTGGCGTTCCATTTCAGCCCAAGACGTGGTTCGAGACTTGATTCGCTCAATGAAGCATAATACTGCACTCGCAGACCTGGCTCAATTACGAGTTTGGGCCATTTGTATTTATACGAAAAGAAACCGGACAGCTCAGTCGTAAACTGTTCTTGTTTGATATTCAGCTTTTTAAAATTAGTAAAAGCAAAATCTGTATTAAAATTATTGATATCAAATCCGTACCTGAATTCGTCATGTGCGCCGAAGCTAGTAAAGTCAAGACCAAGATTAAAGCCATTTATTTTACTTTGTCTTGGGGCACCGTCTGCTTCTTTCAGGTCAATTGCATAATCAGAATAACCCAAGTTAGCTCCTATGAGCATTGAAGCAGAGCCGGGTATGAGGCTAAGACTCGCACCACCACCGGTTGCCTTCCAGCCGAGATCTGCGATTCCTTGATATTTGACCTTGTCAAGAAAATTGAATCCAAAAAGGTTGACCTTACTTCCGTTGGCAGCATTGAATGATACTTTGCCATACAAATCGGTATAAGAAAAAGGCAAACCATTACCATTGTTCACACGTTTATACAGTTGTTTCGATGTTTGGTCAATGTAAGAAGTTTTTCCCGTCAGAATAAATGAAGTACTACCTCCTCCCGATTCTTTCAGTACCGAAATCGGCCCTTCGAGCAACACCTTACTTTGGAATGGGCTACCAGATATTAAACCGCTAAGTCGTTTTTTGTTGCCGTCCTTGGTCTTGATATCAACAATAGCTGAAATTCTGCCTCCGTACTGCGCACCAAATCCTCCAGTATAAACATCTACCGAACGGATGGCTTCTGTTTCGAATACCGAAAAGAAACCTATGGAATGGAATGGATTGTAAATGGTAAGACCGTCGATGAGTACTTTGTTTTGTATAGGGGCACCACCACGTATGTACAGCTGCCCACCTTGGTCGCCGGTAGAGATAACCCCGGGCAGTACCGGAAGATACTGTGCTATATCAGCTTCACCACCGGTAGAAGGTAATGCGCGTATTTGTTTTGGTGTAACCGTTACTTTCGATACAAGCACTTCGGTCTTTGCTGCTTCACGTTCGGCACTGATTTCAAACTCTTTTAGGTTGATACCACTTTCAGAAAGGAGTATCTGTTTATTGACATACCCACCGCGTTTGATTGATACATCCATTGACAGGCTGTCATACCCAAAGAGCTTGACTAACATCACATATTCACCGACCGGCACATTGTTAATTGAGTAAAATCCGGTCTCGTTGGAGGTTGCCCCATATTGCGTACCGACCAACTGAACCACGGCGTATGCAACCGGATTACCCGTTGCTTTATCGAGAATGGTACCACGTACTCCACCATTTGTCTGTGCAAACAAGTGATTGACAGTTAATGCAAAAATCACTGCCATTGTGTATTTTAAGAACTTCATAAGCGATTTGTAAAATTTTAAGAACAGACAAAAATACGAGCTAATCCGAATAAATGTAAATTTTTTAAGCTTTTCCAAAATAAAAATTCGGGAGGCAGATTAATACATTTTAACCAAACCACCCGAATCTAATATTTCTTCCAAAAAAATTTTACACGTCTAATTGTGCTTCGCTTTGCCTTATTATTGAAAAATCGTTCTCTACATCTACTACGGTTGTTGGCTCGTAAGTACCCAAACCTGCATCAACAATTACATCCACCAAGTGTTTGAATTTTTCTTCGATGTCAACCGGGTCTATCAGGTAGCTGTCATCTTCGTCTTCACTTGCCTTAAGTGAAATGGAAAGAATTGGTCTGCCAAGCTCTTCGATGATTGAAAGGGCAACCGGGTTGCCGGGAATTCTGATACCGACTTCCTTTTTCGATTTTTCTATCATTTTACCGACTTTATTGCTCGCCTCCATTACAAATGTAAATGCTCCGGGTGTATTCCTTTTTATTACACGAAAAGTAGCTGTGTCAATAGGCTTGATGTAATCGGATGCCATGGATATATCGCTACATATAAACGTAAGGTCAAATTTCTTGACTTTCTCGCCCCGTATTTTCACTATCCGCTCTATAGCAGACTTGTTCAACAGATCGCATCCAAGTGCGTAAACACTGTCTGTCGGGTAAATAATCACTCCCCCTTTTTCTAATACTTCTGCAATCTTCTGGATTTTGCCCGGCTCCGGGTTCTTTGGATGTACTTCAATCATCATAATCAATTATCGTTTAAATCATTTAAAAAATCTGCTAATTGGTCGCTGAATGTGATCTGGTTATCAATCAATTCTTTTGTTATGACTTCGAATGCTGCAAGTCCATGTAACAGTAATTCACCGAAAAATGTTTCGTCTTTTTTATCAACTTTTTGCGCCCTGAGTAATTCTTGAACACCGCTCACTGACAACAGCTTGTCTTTCAATGCCGCATCGGGTTCACTTAGCAATAATTCGATGGTATATGCTTGGCCAAACCATTTTTTGACAGTCGCATAAGGATCTTTCTCTCCGGCTTTTTTTAATGCTTCCGGATTAGGAAAATATTCAAGAAAGAGTTCTTTGATGGCTTCGTCAATAATATCCTGTGCGACCGAATACGGTCCTTCCTGTTCGCCTTCATATACGAGTTCCATCTTACCTGTCATAGAGGGGATGATGCCCCAAATGTCCCCAATACGCACATCCGTACCGGCTTCATTATTTATAAGCATTCTGCGCTCCGCTGTACTGACAATATTCTCTAATGCTGAAATGGCAAGACGTGCAGAAATACCACTTTTTTCATCAATTAATTCTGAACTTCTGGCTTTATATGCTACCAATTCTATAAGCCGTCTTATTTCCTGCCTTATATGAATATTTTTAGTTTGGTCAACTGTGAGTTTTGACTCCTGAGCGGTAATCTTCATTCCTACCTCGATTGATTCCGGATAATGGGTAAGTATCTGACTATCTATCCTGTCTTTGAGTGGCGTGGTGATACTACCTCTGTTGGTATAATCTTCAGGATTGGCCGTAAAAACCATTTCAATATCGAGATGTAGTCTGAGTTTGAATCCTCTTATCTGTATATCACCTTCCTGAAGTATATTAAACAACGATACCTGAATACGCGCCTGCAGGTCGGGCAGTTCATTAATCACAAAAATACATCGGTTAGATCTTGGGATGAGCCCAAAATGAATGACTCGCTCATCGTTGTAGTGCAGTTTGAGTGAAGCCGCTTTGATTGGGTCAATATCACCTATAAGATCAGCAACTGTCACATCAGGAGTAGCAAGTTTTTCTACATATCGTTCATTGCGGTGTACCCAGGTTATGGGCGTTTCATCTCCAAGCTGGGCTATGAGTTCTCTAGCATAGCGGCTTACCGGTTTAAGCGGGTCGTCATTGAGTTCGCTTCCTTTTACTACCGGAATGTATTCGTCCAAAAGATTGACCATAAGCCTTGCTATTCTGGTTTTTGCCTGACCTCGCAAACCCAACAGTAGTATATTGTGACGTGAAAGCACAGCCCTTTCAATATCAGGAATAACGGTATCATCAAAACCAAAAATACCTTCGAACGGTGACTTTCCGGATTTCAGGAATTGAATCAGATTATTTCTCATTTCGTCTTTTATCGAGACGCTTTTATATCCGGATGTTTTGAGCTGACCGAGAGTTTGGATGCCGGGTAGTGCCATTTTGATATTTACCATAATTAACTTTAAACGCAGAATTTTGTTCGATTATTTTCAAGTATGCTTAGGTTTATTTCTATTTCAAATCGGAATAATTCGCAGTACATTCACTTATCGAAGACTTTAAGCTATTTGCTCCAAAGAAGATAATGCGTCATCGGGGTTTAATCAGGGCGTGCCCCTGTCGGGTCAGGCTATCCGCCTTACGTTGTGCCGGCTTCTATCCTTCACGCGCATTCAATTAAAAATTAAAAGTGAAAAGTGAGATGTGAAAAGTGAAAAGTGAAAAGTGAAAAGTGAAAAGTGAGATGTTGTGACACATTTTTTTCAGCATTTTTTGAACCATTAAGTAGTAGATTTATCAAACCCCGGTAACGCATTAGGGATTTAAACGAAAATGATTATTGCAAATAATCCAGAAAAGAGAGATAAAAGTATAGTGAACTATGGTTTCAGAGCTTTAGCAATGGATTTGAACTAATAATTATTCGCAGTAAAAAGCCTAATGCGTTATATGAGTTAAAATATTTCATAAAAAGCATTAACTTTGCAGGCTAAAATTCATATCCATTCATGTTCAATAATCTTTCCGACAAATTAGACCTGGCGTTTAAGACCATTAAAGGTGACAGCCGTCTTACAGAAATCAACGTTGCAGAATCAATAAAGGAAATCAGACGTGCCCTTGTGGCATCTGACGTTAACTACAAGATAGCCAAAGAATTTACCGACAAAATCAAAGATGAAGCACTCGGCACTCAAAACATCCTGAAATCGGTAAAGCCGGGCGAGCTCATGGTAAAAATAGTGATGGATGAACTCACTGAACTCATGGGTGGCCAATCTGCAGGTATCAATATTAAAGGTGCACCTGCTGTAGTACTTATCGCAGGGCTTCAAGGTAGTGGAAAGACGACATTCTCCGGAAAACTGGCCTATTACCTAAAAAACAAAAAATCAAAGAAACCCTTACTCGTAGCATGCGATGTTTATCGTCCTGCAGCTATTGACCAGATAACCGTACTTGGAGAACAGACTCATGTAACAGTTTATAAAGAACCCGAAAACAAGAACCCACTCGAAATAGCCCAGAATGCTGTAAAACACGCAAAAGCAAATGGATATGATGTAGTAATAGTGGATACTGCCGGCCGTCTCTCTATAGATGAAGACATGATGGCAGAGATCGAATCACTCAAGAACAATCTTCAACCACAAGAGACACTTTTCGTCGTTGACTCCATGACCGGACAAGACGCAGTGAATACTGCCAAAAACTTCAACGATCGTATCAATTATAACGGTGTTGTGCTTACAAAGCTCGACGGCGACACACGCGGTGGTGCTGCCTTGTCTATAAAATACACGGTAGGCAAACCTATAAAATTTGTGTCGATGGGCGAAAAGATGGAAACACTCGATGTATTCTATCCTGACCGTATGGCACAACGTATTCTCGGCATGGGTGACATTGTTTCACTTGTAGAAAAAGCCCAATCTGAGTTTGACGAAAAAGAAGCTAAAAAAATTGAAGCCAAAATCAAGAAAAACAAATTTGACTTCAACGACTTTATGGTTCAGCTTAATCAGATTAAAAAAATGGGTGACCTCAAATCACTCATGGGAATGATACCGGGCATGAGCAAAATAACCAAAGACCTGGATATTGACAACTCAGCTTTTTCAAAGGTAGAAGCCATCATCCAATCCATGACGATTGAAGAGCGCGGCAATCCGGACTTACTCAATATGAGCAGAAAAAACCGTATTGCAAGAGGTTGCGGCAAAAGCATCCATGAAGTCAACCAGTTTATCAAACAGTTTGAACAAATGAAAAAAATGATGCACACCTTCAGCAAAGGCCAGGGAATGCGCGGATTTAACCCAAACATGTTAGGAAAAAATTAATTTTTTTCAATTTTTTACAAACTTCAATACCCGCGAGTCTGTTAATGAACGCAGATGTATAAAATACATACCCGATGGCAATGCCGACACATCTATCTGTTGAATATTAGGTATGATGCTCATCGAGTACCATTGCCTACCTTGCATATCAAATATTGAAGCATCAAATGAACGTAGGTCGGTGATATCAGGTGACATAATATTGATGTACGCTTCTACCGGATTTGGCATTAGTCTGATACTTGCCTGGGTTAGCAGATTTTTAACAGCAGTAGTTTTGGTAGAAATATTGGTGCCAAATACTCCGAATCCACCACGCATGTTGCCAACAACCATATTGTAATAATCGCCCTTTATCAGTTTGGTCAATACTGGTTTTGTCCTTTCACCTTCATTGATGTTGCCAAGTTGCTTTGTTACTGTCGTGAATTTTCCGGTAAAATTATTCTCTATATCATTGTAAAGTTGAATACCTCCACTGAGTGAACCCGTCAACAGATGCAGTTTATCGTTGATTCTAAACAATACCGGCGACGAATATCCACTCGCATAGCCTGGCTGCCTTGTGTCCACCTTTCCAAAATAATTAATATTCGGTGCCTTATCGACATTTGCTTCAAACTGAGGATTCAGCAAACTTCCCTGGTTGGGCAAAAAATTGATATTTCCGTTTCGTTCACCAATGAGCAAATCTGGCAGACCATCATCATCTACATCAAAAATAAACGGACTTGCCGCTTGGCCTACATCAATATCTTTGTATTTTACAACTGTAGCTGCAAAAACCGGTACATTCCCTACTCCGGCTGTATTCTCATTATAATATAATATACCATCTTCACTGCCGGTCAGAATATCAACATCGCCGTCACCGTCCAAGTCACCTACTGTTGGTGCAAAACCCCAATCTAAATTACTGAATGCCGAAAATCCAAGAAAATCACTGTCCACAAGTTCGAAAACCGCCTGATCTGCAGTCCCTGTGTTTTCATAAAGGTATAAATGACCATTTCTCTCTGTCAGGTTTGTAAACGAATTGAAGGTACCGGCTATCATATCCATATCACCATCATTGTCTATATCTATAAAGGCAGGATGCGTACCTGTACCTAAGTCTATCATCTGGTCAGTGAGCAAAGGTTTATCAGATTTCTTCATATTCGAAAAACCCGGCTGTTGAGGATGGTAAACCTGAAACACATTGCGGTCTTCGGTTATTCCTGTAGAGTTCGTTGCAAAAACCAGATCCACATTGCCGTCATTAAGCACATCAGCAGTATAGCTCGCCGGAAAATCAGGAAACATAACCGGGATGTTGTAATGCGGAAAAAGAGTATCCTTTGTTGTAACCCAGGCATTTTGTGGTGTTGCTGTATTGAACAATGCAGTAATATTGCCATACGATACATCACCTACAAGCATATCTTTATCACCGTCACCATCCAGATCTACAGCCAGCAAGGTCGAACCCACATGTCGGGTAAGTACTCCGCCACCTAACAAGCCCTGCGAGCATTTATTAGCATCGGACGAAAGCGATATGGTGGATGAAAGCCCTTCGAACACCTTGCCCCAGCATTGATCATGAAGCGAATAAATTAAACTATCCTTACCAAAACCTTTTTCAACACTGTTGTTCTTGTAATAATTGATAAATCCGCCACCCGTGTCAAATGACATGATATCAAGGTCGCCGTCATTATCCATATCGGCGAATGTAGGTATGTCGATGGTGGTTACGTACAGATTTCCTTTAGATCCATTTGGTACCGAATATGGTAAAATAAGTGGTGAAGGGCCGCCTGTAGAAGTAATCATTGTGAATTGCAGTGTATCGTTCACCCATTTGCCCCGGTAAGGAGTAATGCCATCTATACCCGGAGCTATACTATATGTAAAAAGGTCTGGCACATTATCACCGTTAAAATCTTTCATCAATGCCCAGTTTTCTGTTGATGGGAAATATTTTGTTAGGCCAGGGGCAAATTTGTATTTGCTTTCTGTGCTTTGGTCGTATATAAAGGCGAGTGCCACACCACCAATTCTGTCATTCACCAACAAATCGGTGAGACCATCGTGGTTAAGGTCAACACCCGATATCTGGGGTGCATTGAGGCCTCCCGTAAGTGGGTACTCGAGTTGCTTTCCATTCTCCGCGAATGGAATATCTATTCTTTTAAAATTTTGAGCTGGAAGAAAATTTGACACAAAAACAAAAAAAATGATAAGTAATTTCTTCATTACGTTTAATTTTGACTTAATCTAATTTTATCAGGCAGATGTTAAACAACACTTGCCTAAACCAACAAGATGAACAAATATAAACAAGACAGGTATATCATTACCGATTCTGACCGCAATTTAACATTTCATCCATACAGGATTCTGCTTGTCTTATTTATTGTCGGTATGACAATGCTTTTTCTCTCCCTTACTGCAGCCTATATCTACAACCGAATTGTAGCACCTTCGATGCCTCCAATAAAGGTACCGGCATTGTTCGTTTTTAATACGATCGTATTGCTTGGAAGTAGTCTGTCGCTCATGAGAGCAAAACAAAGCTATAGAAAAGATGACACAGAAGCATACAAGTATAATCTGCTCATCACGATTGGGCTTACTGTTATATTTTTGTTACTTCAAATACTAGCCTGGAAGTCATTATTTGAAGCGAATATCAGTATAACACACAATAATCTTGCCTCATACTTGTATATGTTATCTGCATTGCATTTTCTGCATGTCATCGGCGGACTTCCATTTATGCTCAATTTTTATTTCAATGCATTGAAAAACATGAAAGAACCGGTGAGTGTACTCATATATTTTTCAGATCCGTTCAAGAAACTGAAGCTCAACATACTTAGTTTATACTGGCATTTTTTGGATATTCTATGGATTTATCTTGTATTATTCCTTTGGGTCAACCAGTTAATTAAATAAAACCTGACCGATATAAATATTAGTCCGTCAAAAGCATGTACTTTTGTGGCAAATTTCAAAAATAACTTATGCAAGTGAATGATGTACTCCCAGATCTGGTGACCGCCAAAAACCTTGGTCTAACTGAAGATGAATTTGAAAAAATTAAACAAATCCTTGGTCGCCACCCCAATTTTACAGAACTCAGCATTTATGCTGTAATGTGGTCAGAACATTGTTCGTACAAGAATTCAATCAAATATCTCAAAACACTTCCTCGTGATGGTAAAAAACTATTGGTAGCCGCAGGTGAAGAAAATGCCGGCCTAATAGATATAGGTGACAGGCTTGCGTGTGCATTCAAGATCGAATCGCACAACCACCCAAGTGCCCTTGAGCCGTTTCAGGGTGCTGCCACAGGTGTTGGAGGCATACACAGAGATATATTTACTATGGGTGCCAGACCGATTGCTTCCTTAAATTCTCTGCGTTTTGGCAATATTGAAACCCCTCACATGCAACGCCTTATCAAAGGTGTTGTAAGCGGTATCGGGCATTATGGCAATTGTTTTGGAGTACCAACAGTAGGTGGAGAAATATTTTTTAATGATTGCTACAATCAGAACATTCTGGTAAATGCAATGTCAGTAGGTATCGTCAAACACGGAGAAACTGTCTCTGCAACAGCTGCCAAACCGGGCAATCTGGTGCTGATAGTCGGTTCTGCCACAGGCAAAGATGGCATACATGGTGCTACCTTTGCATCAGCAGATTTAACTGAAGATTCTGCCGAAGATCTACCTGCTGTTCAAGTAGGTGACCCTTTTCAGGAAAAATTACTGCTCGAAGCATCACTTGAAGCTATTGCCGCAAATGCCGTCGATGGTATGCAGGACATGGGCGCCGCCGGCATTACATGCAGTACTTCAGAAATGAGTGCCAAGGCAGGTTTAGGCATGAAAATAGACCTCTCAAAAGTACCGACACGACAAAAAAACATGCATGCCTGGGAAATACTACTATCTGAAAGCCAAGAACGAATGCTCGTGGTATGCGAGCCGGGCAAGGAAAAAATACTATTTGACATTTATGACAAGTGGGATTTGGAATGTGAAATAATTGGCGAAGTGACTGAAGGACCTATGCTGGAATTCTATGAAGGAAACACCCTTGTGGCAGAAGTGCCGGCCGAATCACTCGTACTCGGTGGTGGTGCCCCGGTGTACGACCGCGAATACACTTCACCCGAATACCTTGAAAAAATTAAAGCATTCAAAACCTCCTCAATACCGACACCTGATGACATCGTCCAAACAGCTAAGAAAGTAATGAGCTCTCCAAATCTGGTTTCGAAAAGATGGATATACGAACAATACGATTCGATGGTACGTACCAATACGGTCACTACCAATGCTCCATCTGATGCTGCTGTGAGTTATGTCAAAGGAACATCTAAAGCCATTGCCATGACAACCGACTGCAACCCGGCTTATGTATTTGCAGATCCGTTCAAAGGTACAATGATTGCCGTTTCTGAAGCAGCACGCAACATCGTGTGCTCAGGTGGCGAACCCGTAGGAGTTACAAATTGTCTCAATTTTGGCAATCCTTATAACCCGGAAGTGTACTGGCAGTTCGTGCATGCCATCAAAGGAATGGGCGAAGCTTGCAGGCGATTCGAAACGCCGGTTACAGGTGGCAATGTGAGTTTTTACAATCAGTCGCAGATTGGGAATCAGACTATACCTGTATATCCTACACCTACCATTGGCATGGTAGGCATACTAGAGGATGCAAGCAACCACACGACACTTGACTTCAAAAATACAAAGGATATTATTTATCTGCTGGGTCAGACTCAAAACGACTTAGGCAGTTCGGAATACATACGGTCTATTTACAATGTAGAGTATAGTAATTGCCCTTATTTTAATATAGATGACGAAATAAAACTCCATGATGTAATCAAAAAACTTATCAAACAAAAAATTGTTTCTTCCGTACATGATGTAAGCGATGGAGGAATGCTGGCAACATTACTAGAATCAGCCTTTGTCAACGATAAAGGATTCAAAATTGATACGGAAGATAATATCAGGATTGATGTAGCGTTATTTGGAGAATCTCAGAGTAGAGCCATTATTTCCATGAGTGAAACAAATGAAGCAAGAATTCAGGAATTATTACTCAACAACAACATTCCATTTACAAGACTTGGGGTTGTTACGGATGGCGAGATAACAGTAAACAACATTGACTTTGGTCAGATAACAGATTGGAAAAAAACATTTGAAACAAAAATTGAAAATATTCTTGAACATAAATCTTAAACACAAAACATGAGAAGAATTTATTTTACTTTACTGATACTCGCAGTTTCTTCAAGCCTTATTATGAGTTGTTCTGCCGGTGGCGGATTACTTCATGGCAATTTTACAGGAGCTGCCAACCAGCCTCTCAAACTAGTACATTATGGCCAGAACAATATGCCTACTGATGTAGCAAGCACTACCATCGGTGCCAATGGCGACTGGAAATTTGACGTTAAAGAACTCAAACCGGGTTTTTACAGACTTGAAGTTGGCAAAGAAGACCAAAATGTCATTCCCCGTCTATATACAGTATTTAATGGCAAGGAAAAAAGCATCAAAATCACGGGTAACGTAGCTGACTTTCCTAAGTTTGGTGTAAACATCGAAGGCTCTGATGCTTCAACAGAATTTCTAAGTGTAATAAAACCACTTGCAGAAGGATCTAACCCGGACAGAGAGGTTATCATCAAACAAGTTGTGGGTGCTAAAGACGTACTTGTTTCTATGGCTTTATCTAATATTCTGTTCAGAGGTATGCCTGATTTTCTCGACTCTTACAAGATAATCGGTGAAAGACTGCACAAAGAATACCCGGATAGTGACTATGATAAAACTTACAAAGAGATGATTGCTCAGATCTCACAGGCAGCTCAGGTACAAGACGCGAAAGAGAAAATAAAAGTAGGAATGGAAGCACCGGAAATATCTCTTCCTGACCCTACCGGAAAAAACATCAAACTTTCTTCTCTCCGTGGCAAGGTGGTATTGGTTGATTTCTGGGCAAGTTGGTGCGGTCCGTGCAGAAGGGCAAATCCTCATGTGGTGAGCTTGTACAACAAATACAAGGATAAAGGTTTTACCGTTTATAGTATATCACTGGATGGTGTTGACGAAAGAACCAAAGCAAGAATATCAGATAATAAAGCACTCGATGCAAAAATGGCTGAAGAAAAGAAAAAATGGCTTGATGCTGTAGCCGCTGACCAACTTGCTTGGCCTAACCACGTATCAGAATTGAAAAAATGGGACACTTCAACTGCTCAGGAATGGGGTGTAGATGCCATTCCGAGAACGTTCCTTATAGGCAAAGACGGAAAAATTGCGGCCATTAATGCTCAAGGTGGTAGCTTAGAGGCAGAAATCCAGAAGCTACTCTAATAAAGTAAAAAAATATATAAAGATAAAGCATCGGAACTACAAACCGGTGCTTTTCTCTTTGAGTAGCATTTACAAGCAAAATCATTGCTTTGCAAATTTTGTATTTTCTTAAAATTCATTTAACTTTACTGATAGAATTCAGGAGATAACATGGTATCACGTAATATTGAATATTGTCATAATTATAGACAATGAAGAAAAAAATTCCATTACTTCAACGCGATATAAGTTGGCTAAGATTCAACTTTCGTGTCCTCCAGGAAGCCATGAATCCGGACGTCCCACTCTTTGAGCGAATCAAATTCCTGGCAATCTATTCTTCAAACCTAGATGAGTTTTATGCCATACGAGTTGCCAATGCACGTAATTTGGTAAAAACCGGACGCAAAACAATCAAAGAACTTGATTTTGATCCTAAAGATTTATTAAAACAAATCAGGAACATTGTAGCTAACCATCACAAACATTTCAGCAAAACACTCAACCATGAGATCATACCACAGCTAAAATCACATGGTATTTTCCTTTTAAAACCCGAGGAGCTTAACCTTACACAAAGAAAATTTATTGATAATTATTTCAATACTGAACTCATCCCGTTTGCCCAACCGGTGTTACTGGCAGATCAACTTGTAAAACCTTTTTTACAAGACTCTGAATTATATTTGGCAATCAGCCTGAAAAACAAATCAAAGAAAACAAATGACATCCAGTACGCCATTGTAAAGATTCCTTCTGACTATTTACCTCGTTTTATTTCCTTACCTTCAAAAGCAGACAGACACGACCTCATTTTGCTGGACGATATTGTCAGATATTCTTTAAAGTACATTTTTCCGGGTTTTGAAATAATTGGGAGTTATTCAATGAAAATAACAAGAGATGCCGAATTATATATTGATGATGAATTTAAAGGCAATCTCCTTGAGAAAATCAGAAAAAGTCTGGTAAAACGCAATATTGGCCCGGCATCAAGATTCGTTTACGACAGGAGTATGCCTCTGAATATGTTAGAATACTTCGTAAACCTCTTTGGTATTGAACCCGATGACATGATTCAGGAAGGTAAAATGCACAATAACTTCGACTGGTTCAAATTCCCTGATTTTGGAATGAAAGAATTGAAATACAAGTCAATGAAGCAAATGCTCTACCCTGCTCTTACTTCAGGCAATCTTTTTGAAGAAATTAAAAACAAAGATCACATAATATACACTCCATACGAATCGTATGAGCCGGTTATCAGATTCTTTGAAGAAGCTGCCCGAGACCCAGATGTTACACACATAAGAATCACACAATACAGAGTAGCGAACGAGAGTCGTATAATGCATGCACTCTCTGAGGCTGTCAAAAACGGAAAAGAAGTAAAAGTATTTATAGAAGTAAAAGCAAGGTTTGATGAAGCTGCCAACCTGAAATGGGGAGAATGGCTCAGCGCTGCCGGTGTAAAGGTACAGTACAGTTTTCCGGGTTTGAAGGTACACAGCAAAATGGCTTTGGTCACACGTATTGAAAATAAAAAATCTGTCCGATACGCTTATTTGTCCACCGGCAATTTTCATGAAGATACAGCCAAAGTTTATTGCGACTTCGGATTGTTTACTGCTGATAGAAGATTGACCGGTGAGGTCCACCAGTTATTCAGGTTTTTGGACGATCCAAGCCTCACAGATATTCATTTTCAACATCTGTTGGTTGGCCAATTTAACCTTCGGGAAAAGCTGAACGAAATGATAGATTTCGAAATAAAAGAAGCAAAATCAGGTAAACCGGCAAGTATAATGCTCAAAATGAACAGTCTTGAGGATAAGCAAATGATCGAAAAACTGTACGAAGCAGATCAGGCCGGGGTAGAGATACGACTCATCATACGTGGTATTAACTGCCTGTTACCCGGGTTACAAAAATTTAGCAAGAATATAAAAGCAATCAGCATTGTTGACCGATATTTAGAACATGCCCGTGTGTTCAGATTCCATGCTGAAGGAAAAAATCTCGTGTTTCTTTCTTCAGCTGATTGGATGGTCAGAAACCTCAGCTACAGAATTGAAACAGTATTTCCACTATTACAGGACGATACAAAAGAGTTTGTTTGTAAAATAATGGAGCTACAATTTGCTGATAACACAAAATCAAGAAAACTGGATGGACTAACCGATAGTGTAATGATAA
>JAIBCG010000038.1 GCA_019694295.1 Saprospiraceae bacterium | reverse complement strand
TACATCTTACATTTCACTTACAACTAACAACTTACAACTAACAACTTACAACTTACCCAATCCGCGTGAAGGATAGAAGCCGGCACGAAGTAAGGCGGATAGCCTGACCCGACAGGGGCACGCCCAAATAATACAATTGATGGGTGATGTGTATGTAGCAGTTGGTATGCCGGGCACAGGTGATGCAGAAGTATGCAGGCTTAAGCGGAAAAATGATTATCTTTGCAGGGTTATGTTGTTTAAAGATATTATCGGGCAGAAAAAAGTAATAGCTGACCTGCTATCGGCATTGAAGTACGGGCGTCTGCCACATGCTATTCTTCTATCGGGGAAGTCGGGTCATGGCAGTCTGCCGTTGGCGCTTGCCCTTGCACAGTATGTTTTTTGTGAGAATCCGGCTGCGGATGATGCTTGCGGGGTATGTCATGCCTGCGTAAAGACATCGAAGCTGATACACCCTGACCTGCACATAACGGTGCCGGCATTTGGGGCGGAGGCTGTATCGGATACATTTTTACCGCAGTTCAGGAAGATGTTTGTGGAGAATGCATACATGGATATGGCTGACTGGATAGCAGCACACGATGCTGAGTCGAAACAATGGAATATAACTGCGAAGGAGTGCCTGAACATAGTAAAAAAGCTGAATATGCAAGCCTACGAGGGTAGGTGGAAGGTGCAGGTGATATGGATGGCTGAGTATCTGGCAAAGGAAGGCAACCGGCTGTTGAAGATAATAGAAGAGCCGCCTGCTGATACATTTTTTGTATTGATAGCCGAGAATGAGGATCGGGTACTAAGTACGATATTGTCGCGCTGCCAAGTGTATAGGGTGCCACTGCTGCATGATGCCGACATATACGATAAACTGCTTGCTGAAGGTGTAGAAGAAGGCGAAGCGTCGGTGATAACGAGGTTGGCAGGAGGTAATTATTCGGATGCCATACGACTGAGAGAGCATACCGTGGGTAGTCTTGACGAACAATTTATAAGTTGGCTGCGTATTTGTTTTAAGGGAAATGCCGTGGAAATGAATAACTGGACGGATGGCTATGCAGCATTAAACCGTGAGGAGCAGAAAAAATTTGTACGATACGGCCTGAACTTTATGCACGAACTGGTATTGTTAAAGGTAGTGGGTAAGGCACTACGGCTGAGTGATGATAAGGCAGAAACTGCTTTAAAAATAAAAAATTTATTAGATTTAGAACAAATTAACGAGATTTGCAGATTGCTGGATGAGTGTGGGTTCGGATTGGAGCGGAATGCCAACATAAGGCTGCTCATGTTCGATGCAGCTATACAGCTTAAAAATATTTATAAAAAAACCGGGGTGGTGAAACAACCACTGCATAAATAAAATGAAAATATGTCATGTTCAGGATGTTCGTCCGGAGGCAGTTGTGGCTCTTCGGGATGTGGTAAAAGCGGAGGTTGCGCCTCCGGTGGATGTAACAGGCTTAATACTTTTGACTGGCTCGCAGCCTTAGATATACACGATCCGTACGAGAGCGAACTCGTAGAGGTAAGTTTCAAGAACGGATCAACGAAGAGTTTTTATACGAATCCGCCACACACACGTGCTACATCAGGCGACTGGGTGGTAGTGGATACGGGCAATGGGTTTGATGTAGGCAGGATAAGCCTGTCGGGCGACCTGGTCAACCTGCAGCTCAAGAAGAAAAATATTAAAAAGGATACCGTGTTCAATAATGTGCTCCGTAAGGCCAATGAACGCGATCTGCAGCGCATGCAGGAAGCACGTGAAAAGGAGCCTGAAATAATGGTCAAATCAAGAGTGATAAGCCGAAGTCTTAAGCTGGAGATGAAGGTGTGTGATGTAGAACTGCAGGCAGACCACCGCAAGGCGACCTTCTTGTACACAGCTGACGGCCGGGTTGACTTCAGAGAGCTAATCAAGCATTTTGCAAGTGAGTTTAAGGTGAAGGTAGAGATGCGGCAAATAGGAGCCAGGCAGGAAGCTGCACGCATAGGCGGTATTGGTTCGTGTGGTCGTGAGTTGTGTTGTTCGACCTGGTTATCTGACTTCAAGTCGGTGTCAACTACAGCTGCCCGGTACCAGAATCTTGCCATTAACCAGAGTAAGCTGTCGGGTCAGTGCGGAAGGCTCAAATGCTGCCTCAATTATGAGCTCGATGTTTACCTTGATGCCCTGGAAGATTTTCCGGAGAAGGCTGATAAAATACAGACGCAAGCCGGGCCTGCCATCCTGGTCAAAACAGATGTGTTTAAAAAGATCATGTTTTATGTCAATGAAAGGGAGCAGGGAAGAGGAAAATTTTACCCACTGGCAGTAGTTCAGGTGAAGGAAATAATAGCCGGCATGAAAGCCGGAAAGCTTGTGGAGTCGTTAGACGAGGTACAGATAGCCACAATAGTGAACGAAGATGAGGTAGAGAAAGACTACGAAGACGTAACCGGATTTGTAGAGTTGCCGGCTGAGAAAAGGAAGAAAAAGAAGAAGAAAAAGCCGCGTGACAGCAGAGAGCAGAGCACTCCAAAAGACAAACCTACAAGTACTACAAATGCTCCTGAACAAAGAAGGCAAGACACACCAAGGGTTAATACAAGACAAGAAAATACAAGACAGGATAATACCCTGCAGGACAATACAAACGACACCGGCACTGTATCAGGTAATGATCATGCAAACAGAGGAAGTAACCAGAACCCTAACAGGCCGAATAACCCAAAACACAGGCAGGGAAGGAAGTTTCACGGAAAGCCGGGCAACCGACCTCCGCGTGATAAGCCTGAGCAGGGCGACAAGAAAGAATAACTGATTATAAGCAGGAAATAAAAACTTAGCCTAAGATGAATTACGATGTAGTAGTAATAGGTTCGGGGCCGGGTGGCTATGTAGCAGCCATCAGATGTGCCCAATTGGGTTTCAAAACCGCACTAATTGAAAAATATCCAAGCCTGGGTGGTACTTGCCTCAATGTAGGCTGCATACCATCTAAGGCATTGCTCGATTCGTCGGAGCATTATCACAATGCAAAGACGGGTTTTGAGGCTCATGGCGTATATATGAAGGACTTGACCGCCGACTTAAACAAGATGGTAGCACGCAAGGCACAGGTAGTACTCGAAAATACCAAAGGGATCGAGTTTTTGATGAAAAAGAACAAGATAGATGTGCACTATGGTGTTGGTAGCTTCAAAGATAAAAACACGGTAACCGTAAAAGCCACCGATGGGCAGACTACCGAGCTGTCGGCACCAAAAATTATTATAGCAACAGGCTCAAAACCGACTGTACCGGCATCACTTAATTATGATAAAAAACGTGTCATCACGAGTACTGAGGCGTTGCAGATCAAAGACATTCCTGCACGTATGTGTATAATAGGTGGAGGTGTCATCGGACTCGAACTCGGTAGCGTTTTTGCCAGACTCGGTACAGAAATAGAAGTAGTAGAGTTTGCGGATAGCATCATCCCTACAATGGATGTTGATTGTACAAAAGAACTGACACGCTCACTTAAAAAGCTCAGGATGAAGTTCCATCTGAAGCATAAAGTGACAGCTGTACATGCAAGTGAGAGTAGTGTGGAAGTACAGGTAGAAAATACAGTAAAAGGCGAAACCTTTTCCGTCCATGCCGATTACTGTCTGGTAGCTATTGGCAGAAGGCCTTATACTGACCAATTGGCTCTGGAAAATGCAGGGCTTACAACGGACGAAAGAGGTCGCATACCAGTCAATCATCACCTAGAAACAGCCGTACCCGGCATATACGCCATAGGTGATGTAATAGAAGGCCCTATGTTGGCACACAAAGCAGAAGAAGACGGTGTCTTTGTAGCAGAAACTATAGCCGGCCAAAAACCCCACCTCAACTACAACCTGGTACCGGGAGTGGTTTATACATGGCCAGAAGTAGCGGCTGTAGGGCAGACTGAAGCACAGCTCAAAGCAGCCGGCATGGCCTACAAGACAGGCAAGTTTCCATACAAGGCACTGGGTAGGGCAAGGGCGAGCATGGATGTGGACGGGATGGTGAAAATACTCGCCGATGCTACCACCGACGAGATTCTGGGCATACACATAGTGGGTGCCAGAGCCGCTGATATGATTATGGAAGGTGTAACGCTGATGGAGTTTAGGGCAAGTGCCGAAGATGCAGCCAGGATTTGTCACCCGCACCCAACATATACCGAAGCCATCAAAGAAGCAGCACTTGCAGCTACTGCCAATCGCTCCATACATAGTTGATATGTTGATGGTTGTGTGAGAAAATGAATCATTCCGGAGGGATTCATACAATCTGGGTTCAATGTTGGTATGCCGTCTGGGTGCGAACAGCATTTTATTATTTAACAATTGTTAAATAGGCTGTATAGAGAACTGGTATCGCATAATTTTTTTCAAAATATACCTAAAGCAATGGTTGGAATGATTAAATTGCAGCCAATTAATGAAATTCTTAATCCAGTAAAATTGAGAAGACTGAAGATTTTATCTGTTTTGATGCTGTTATCAGCAATCTTTTCGTGCAAATCATCGCATTTCACGGCAGAAAATTTGCCTGAAAAACAACTAATAATTGGCAGCCAGGGTGGTGTATCCGGCTTTGGCAGTGAATATATTTTCTGCGAATCGGGCCAGGTGTTCAAAAACTCCACTGCAAACAAGAAAACCGAAGAAATACGTATTAAAAAGAAATCTGAAGTAAGGAAATTTTTCAAGACAGCATTCAAGCAAAGCTGGATGAAGGATGAATATCAGAAGCCGGGTAATTTTTCGAGTTTTATCATATTTAAAGAAAAAGATATTCAATACAAATTTGTGTGGGCCAATAATGATACTTTGGTGAACCCTGCCGTCAAAAGTATGGTACATGATGCCAAAGAATTACTAAATAAAAATTCAGAAAAATGAAAAAGATAGCATGGATAATGTTGCTGGTATTTAGCGTATCGGCTATTTACGCACAAAGCGTTAAAAAAGAGGTGAACCGCAACCCACTTCTCAAAGTTGATGAAAGTAACAGGGGCGAATTCAAAGCTTACAAAGCTATGGTGCCGGGTGCCAAGGCTCAATTTACAGAGTCTGAACCTGAGTACCGTTCGATGGGCGGACTTCCTGTATTTGCCAAATATCATGATGGCCCAAAGGTAAAAATGTATTCAGAAGATGGTCTCCCTGTTTGGGTAGAGGGCAGACTTCCGGGTTCGGTTGTATTGCCCGTTGATGCACGCCAGCAAGCAATGACATATTTACAGTTTATGGGCAGACAAATGCAGATAAAAGAACCAATGACCGAATTTGCATTATCAGAAGATGAAACGGATGAACTACACATACGACATATTACTTATACGCAGATGTTGGGTGGTATTGAGGTATTCGGAGCTGAAGTAAAAGTACATACGGATGCAGATGGCCCTTATCTGATGAATGGCAGGTATTTCCCTACGCCGGATCTTACAAGCCTTACACCGGCTGTGTCTGAAGTGCAGGCCATACAGAATGTGAAGAATGATGTATCAAGGCTTACTACACTTAAAAACCTAACAGATCAGGAACTAAAACTGGTAAAAGATCATGTACAGGTGAAGTCGAAGTTGGTCATTTATCATAAGAACAATGACGCACATGCCGAAAGATTAGCCTGGCATATAGAGATATACCCGAATGTTGCCCACCGATATGAGTATTTTGTAGATGCCTTGACAGGCAATATCATTCACTCATACAATACCATCTGTGGACTGCATAATCAGATGCACCATAGTGGTGAATGCCATGCAGCAGTCATGAATCCACTGGATGGTCCGGCAACAGCCAACGCCATAGACCTCAACAACAAACCACAGTTACTCAATACTTACCAGGCTGGTAACAAGTATTATCTTATAGACATCACCAAACCGATGTTCAAACCTGCGCAATCAAATCTGCCAACTGATGCTGTGGGTGTGATAGCAACACTTGACGGTCTAAATAAAAGCCCTGAGAACTCGGGGTTTACGGTAGCAGATGTGACTTCAACTACTAATACATGGACGGATAAATCATCTGTTTCGGCACATTACAACGGAGCCAAAAGCTATGATTACTTTCTTGCCACACATAACAGAAATTCAATAGACGGTAGTGGAGGAAATATATTGTCGCTCATAAATATAGCTGACAGTGATGGTGGAGGTCTTGATAATGCTTTCTGGAACGGCCAGGCGATGTTTTACGGCAACGGAAAGATCGGATTTACGCCACTCGCCGGAGGGCTTGACGTAGCCGGCCACGAAATGACACACGGCGTCGTAGAGAAAAGCGCCAACCTTGTATATCAAAATGAATCGGGTGCACTCAATGAATCTTTTGCTGACGTATTTGGTGTAATGATAGACCGTGACAACTGGAATATAGGTGAGACCGTCGCCAAGAAATCATACTTCCCTACCGGCATCATGCGAAGTATGTCGGACCCGCACAATGGAGGTAACAGCCTAAATGACAACGGATGGCAGCCAAAGCACATGAATGAAAAATATAATGGTGGAGAAGACAACGGTGGTGTACACATCAACAGTGGTATTACCAATCATGCTTTCTACCTATTTGCTACCAGTCCGAATGTAGGTAAGGAAAAGGCCGAAAAAGTATATTACAGAGCACTTACCCAATATCTTGTCAAATCATCTGTTTTCATTGACGCTCGTGCAGCAGTGGTTCAGGCTGCCAAGGATCTTTATGGCAACTCTTCAGCTGAGGTAACGGCTGCTGAGAATGCCTTCGCCCAGGTAGGCATAGGTACAGGTGGCAGTTCGAGTGGCGATAAATACCAGAAGAACCTCAATCCGAATCCGGGCTCGGATTTTATCGTAGCAACCGATGCCATCCCTAACCAGGTTTATCTTGCTCATGGCAATGGCTTTGCAACAATCGATGTAATTTCGGGTACAACTCCGAAGAGTAGATTTTCTGTTACGGATGATGGCAGTGCTATATTTTATGTAGGTGAAGATGAAAATATCCATGCCATACAGATTAATTATTCCAATGGTCAAGTAACGGAGACCAAGGTAAGCACAAGCCCGGTTTGGGGCAATGTGGCGGTGTCAAAAGATGGCAGCCGAATAGCAATGGTTTCGAATGCTGTAGAAAACAAAATAACCGTCTATGACTTCAACCTGCAGCAAGGGCAGACATTTACACTTTATAATCCTAGCTATTCGGGTTCGGTGACCGGCAATGTTTTGTACGCCGATGCACTCGAATGGGACTACAGTGGCAATTATGTGATGTATGACGCCTACAACGAAATCAAAAACCAGGCAGGTAGTACCATCAACTATTGGGACATTGGGTTTATCCGTGTATTTGACAAGAAAAAGAATACATTCGGTGACGGAAATATCAGCAAACTATACAGTGGATTGCCTGAAAATACGAGTATTGGTAATCCTGTTTTCTCAAAAAATTCGCCGTACATAGTAGCATTTGACTATATTGATGAAATCGAAAACACGGTGTATCTTGTGGGTGGGAATATAGAGACAGGTAAAGAGGATGCCATTTCTAACCAATCAGACTTGTTTGTTCCTAACTATTCAAGACTGGATAACTACATCATAGGTACAGTCAATACCAACGAAATACACGCTTTTCAACTTGCCTCAGATAAAATTAGCTATGGCGGGTCAAGTACTCAGCTGTTTACAGATGCTACCAATGGTTACTGGTTTGGCAACGGTACACGCACCATCAATGTAGCCACGCACGAGCCCTCAGAGAAGATTGCCAACTGGTCAGTGTTTCCGAATCTGGTGAATAATAGTGTAGTCATTAAGGCTGTCAACGATATGGGCAATGGTGTAGTACAAATAGTGAATTCAACCGGCAATACCGTACGGTCGGAAGAGCTCAATCCATTAGGTAAAGGTGTCACGCAGCATATAAACGTCAGTGATCTGCCTGCAGGAGCATATTTTATGAGAATCATGTCAGGAAATAATTATCAGACAGAAAAGATAATTAAGCAATAAAATAACGAATAATAGTACTTCAGCTCTCTGAGAATCCATACCTTAGAGAGCTGATTCGTTTTATGAAGGTTCTTATTATCAGATTAAGTTCTATTGGAGACATCATACTGACCACACCGGTAGTACGATGCATTAAGCAACAGCTTGGTGCCGAGATTCATTTTCTGGTGAAAAAATCATTTGCTAACGTGTTGGCAGGTAACCCGTATATTGACCAGATCCACTACTACGAACGATGGGATGAAGAAGCGGAACGTCGTTTAAGGGAAGAACAATTTGACCACATATTTGACCTGCATAAAAATCTACGCAGCAAGCAGATTATCTACTCACTAAAGCTACCTTCCACAGATTTTGACAAGCTGAATGTAAGGAAATGGTTCATGACGGCATTGAAAATTAACATTTTGCCCAAAAAGCATATTGTGGATCGTTATTTTGAAGCATTAGAAAGAGTTGGTTTAAAATACGATGGCAAAGGACCCGATTTCTTCATAAGCGATGAGAATATTACTGATGCAGACAGGTTTTTGAATCTAAAAGGCATACCTGATGGCGCCAGCTACGTGGCAATGGCTATAGGTGCAGCCCGAAAGACTAAGCTGCCTACCATAGATCTTTACATTCAAATCATAAACCGGCTTGGGCTACCTGTTGTATTGCTAGGAGGCCCCGGTGACAAACAATTCGGAGAGGAGATAGCAAATTCAATGCCTGCCTCTGTCATTGTCAATGCTGCAGGTGAATTGACATTACAGGAATCGGTAGCTGTGCTCAAACGTGCACTTTGTCTTGTAACACCCGATACCGGTCTCATGCACGCCGGTGCTGCTATGGGTACACCGATGGTAGTCATTTGGGGAAACACGATTCCGGAATTTGGAATGTATCCCTTGTACAAGGACAACACGGATGCAGTGTACCACAATCATGAGGTGTATGGCTTGTCTTGCAGACCATGCAGTAAAATCGGTTACGAACATTGTCCGAAAAAACATTTTCACTGTATGAAACAGCAGAATATGGTACTTATCGTTAAAAATATTGAGTCACTCATCAACTCAAGACAAAAAAAGCACAATTAAAAAGCAAATTTAACATTGAAAAACTATCTTTGCTTTTGGAATAAAGCTTATATTTCGCCTCTATTATTAATAAAATACAGCACTATGCGTTTTTTGAAGCTTGGTACAATACTTATCTGCCTGTTTGTTGGGAACATTCTTATGGCTCAGGACATACATTTTACCCAATACAATATGTCTCCCATGACACTCAATCCGGCACTTACCGGCAACTATTTGGGGTCGTATCGTGTAGGCGGTATTTACCGCAATCAGTGGGCAAGCATCATACCGGCTTACTCAACACCATCTTTCTTTGTAGATGCCCCTATCATCACAGGATTCAGAAAGAATGACTGGATAGGTGTAGGAGTCGCTATTACAGCCGACAAGTCCGGTACAGCCAAGCTTGGACGTACTGCATTCATGGGTTCGGTAGCATATCACCTAGGGTTAAACAAAAAGTCAACATCCGTACTTACCATTGGGTTGCAAGGTGGTCGCCAAAGTCAGAATGTTGACCTGCAGAGTGATAAAATAAAATTCATTGACGAGCTCGAATCACCCATTCCAATACAAAGTGCTGACCGCAATCTGGGGCAGGGCGATAAAAAAGGCTATCTTGATATCAATGCCGGTCTTACACTCAAATCAAAACTCAACCAACAGATGGATTTCATCGTTGGTTTCGCAATGGGACATATCAACAAACCGGAATATGCTTTTTCAGGTGACAAGGGCTCGCAAAACAGACTGTCACATAAATACGTAGGGCATGGCACATTTAATGTCAATCTCAATCCGGTATGGTCTATTAGCCCTTCTTTCCTTTACCAGACCATTGCAGGTCAGAATGAAATGGTATTACAAGGGCTTGCAGGTTACAAACTGAAGAATACCAAGGCCAAGGTACAACTCAATTTCGGGCTTGGATACAGGCTGCGTGATGCCGCCGAAATACTCATCGGAATGGACTATGATAATCTGAAAGTCGGATTTTCATGGGATGCCAACACTTCAGGTGTGTCAGGCAAGTTCAACGGAGGTTATGAAATTGCTGCCATGTACACAGGAATGATTTATAAAAAACCAAAAGTTAACACGGTTATCTTCTGCCCGAGATTCTAATTTATTTTCTTTAAAATTTATTCATCGCAATGAACAGATATATATTGTTTTTTTGTTTTCTGATTGCAGGACTCAGTACTACACTGGCTCAGCCACTCAATAGGTCAACTGCCAGAACCAACCTATCAATTGCAGAGTCAAGATACGATTCGATGGATTATTATAATTCACTTGAATACTATACAAAATACCTGGATGACAACAAGAAAGACCTGCCTACCCAGGCTAAGATTGCCGATTTGAACTTTATACTCAGAGACTATAATAAGGCAGCCAATTTTTACAGCAAAGTACTCAATAAGGATAAGAAAGGCGAATATAGCCAGCTCAGGTTCAATTATGCCAAGGCTTTGAAGATGAATGAGAATTATGAAGATGCCATCCTACAGTTTTCTGAATTTGCCAACAGCACGACCGATCCGGTGTTGAAAAAAATGGCTGAAATAGAAATCAAAGGTTGTCAGATGGCACCAAAGATGGAACAGAATTCAAGACTGACAGTAACAAATCTCGGTAAAGCCATCAACAAGGCAACTACTGAAGCCTCTCCGTATATCACGCCCGACGGCACACAGTTATTCTATGCTTCATTCAATAGTGATTCTGCGGTAGCTTTAGATGGAAAGAATACAGATTATTTTCTGAAAATATACAGTTCGAAAAAAGACGGTGACAAATGGGCTCCCGGTGAGTTAATGAATGATCAGATTAACCGCGAAGGTTATTCCACAGGAAATGCTACCTTTTCAAGAGATGGCAAAAGAATGTATTTTAACAGAGCGGTGTTGAAAGGTAATGTTCTTTCAGAAAGCAAAATATATGTTGCGACACTCGGTCCTGATGGTTGGGGGGCTCCTAAGGAAGTAGCCGGAGTAAATGGTGATTTCCAGGCACGACACCCAATGACAGGCGAGCTGTTCGGAAAGGAGGTTTTGTTTTTCTCTTCCAATATGGCAGGAGGCCATGGTGGTTATGACATTTACTATGCTACATATAAGGCAGATGATGTTTATACCGATCCTGTCAACCTTGGAACAGCAATTAACTCAATAGGTGACGAATTTACACCTTTCTACAAGGATGGAAAGCTGTATTTTAGTTCTGATAGTTATCCCGGTCTGGGCGGACTCGATATTTTCTACAGTACATGGACAGGTACCGGTTGGACGGCTCCGGTCAATATGGGAAAAGGCTACAATACCAGTGTTGATGATTGGTATTTTACCATCGATGATGCTGGCTACAATGGTTTCCTGGTGTCAAACAGACCTGGCGGCAGATCGCTCAAGAGTAAGACTTGCTGCGACGATATTTATTCCTTCAATATTGAAAAATTCAAGGCTACCGTCAATACGCTGGTGTTCGATGCGAGCAGTGGTAAGGTGGTACAGCAGTACAATGCACAATTGATAGAGATGACCGGAGACAAGATGGGTGTGACCGAATCTAAAAATTCCGGAAAGACAAATACGGTTGATTTTCCATTGGTGCTCGAAAAATCTTACGCCATGATCATCAACAAAGATGGGTATTATCCTGATACGATTAAAGGCATTAACACGGTAGCTCTCGCAAAGGATGAAGCATTTAAATACAAAGTAAACCTCAAACCAAAAGAACCGGAATACGAAATATACAGTACGGAAGAGGCAATACGACTCAATAACATTTACTATGACTACAACGATGACAAAATCTTGCCATCAGCTGAAGGCGACCTAACACTTATCTACGATCTGATGAAACAATATCCTGATATGGTCATCGAACTTTCATCTCACACAGATGCCCGAGGTGATGATGATTACAATATGAAGCTGTCTCAACGTCGTGCAAATTCAGCCAAAAACTGGCTTGTGAAAAAGGGAATAGCAGGTGATAAAATACAAGCCGTAGGTTATGGTGAAACAAAGATTCTGAACAAATGTGTAAATGACATAGAATGTACAGATGACGAACACCGTTTCAACAGAAGAACAGAATTTAAAATTGTATCTGGCCCTACTTCTATCAAGATAGAAAAGAAGAGGCTGAAAGGATCAAAAGAAGAAGGTGTTATCATCAATAAGACTGGTGATATGCCTAAGGTAGCACCTAAAGAGGAACCAAAGTCTGACTCGAAAGGCACAACAGCTGCTTCCGAAAAGGAACCAAAACTCAAACCAACAAAGAGTTATTCAGGTCCGTCTTTGCTTAGGTTCGATCCTACAGCACACAATTACGGAGTCATTCCTTATAAAGACAAGCGATCATTCACTTACCAGTTTACAAATGTCTCCGATCAGGACGTCGAGATAGACCTGTGCAGCGCCTGCGAATGTATGACACTCGACTGGACAAAGGGTGTAATAAAGCCGGGTGGTAAGGGTACCATCAAAGCCGTACTAGACACAACACCGAAGAGCAAAGGCGAAGACGTTGATGACAGTATTAACGTGATGCTTAACACCGTAGGTGACAAGAGTGTTCCATTTATCTACACAGTAGGTTATAAGGCTAAAGTGAAATAAGCATAAAGAAAATACAGCACAATGCCCGTGAATGACCGTTCGCGGGCTTGTTTTTTTTAACAAGAACAACCGGCAACATTGTATTACGCAGAAATTATTGCTTCTTTTTTTGCGGTTATTTATATTTTTTCAGCAGCACGTGAGCAATACATCAGCTGGTGGTGGTCTGTTATCAGTAGCTTGTTCTGGGCTTACGCTTCCTTTGTTTATTTCAGGCTTTATGTTGACGTCATACTACAAATATTCTATATCGGCATAGCATTCGTTGGTATGTACCATTGGCAGCGAGACAAAAATAAGCGGGATGTATTGCCCATTACCCGCATGAGTATAAATCAACATCTACTTGTTATAGTTCCGGGATTTTGTCTGGCATACATATTTGGTTACATATTTGCAAAATACACATCCGCAGCCTCCACCTATATTGATTCTTTAACAACGGTGTTTTCTGTGTTCAACACATTCCTGCTGGTTCGCAAGAAAATTGAAAATTGGATATACTGGATGATAATAGACGCTGTGATGGCATACCTGTTTTTCTCCAGAGGTGGATATTACTTTGCCGCACTCTATTCTTTTTATGTATTCATGAGCATCGACGGATACCTCAAGTGGCGAAAAAAATTATTCGCCTAACTGAATTGGTTATCTGAGTTCAAGTAAAAAATACTTGGTAAGACTCCATAAAAATCACGTCAATACAACACAATACCTTCCTTGTTACATTCCGCTATGTACAATTCATGTAGTTGTTTCAGTTCCTTTTTTATGTCCTTATCTGTGTGATTTTCATCCGTATTCAGCTCATCAAGTATAGAGAACTCAAAGTTATCCTGACCTAATGAGTTCCAGTCTTGTTGCAAAGCAGTGTTCCTGTGACTGCCAAGACGCAACTGAAAGCTATCCGAATTGAAGGCGCGGTCCAAGTCGGAACTGGTTTTCAGGAAAACCTTATTATCCTTCAGATTTTTAATTTGGAACAAACCTTTTCTGAATACCATTTGCTTGTAAATACCTTTATTTTCTTTGTTAGAATGAGACATTTTATTTATTTTTTATAGTGTATCAATGTTTGTAAGTCAAAGTTATGCTTCATCAAATATAAAATCAAGTTTGTCAACCGGCCTTAGTATTTCATTAACAGCCTGAATAATTGTTCGGATGTATTGTGGCTTCATGTTTGATATGTTGAGCAATAAATCTTATGTGAAAAGAGATTCTTTTTTCTCAATAAGTGCATGTAGTGCATATAGAATAATATTTGATTTAGCCCGAGAAAATCATAGTTCTATATATCAACATTTGCATGAATGTGTCGTGTAGCTTATGTATTCTTCTTTTATTTCAAGAGGTTTTCTGATTCAATTAATTTTTTCAAGTGATTATCGTTCGATGATATTCGCTTATCTTTGAGGCTTTAATATGAAAGCGATGTTCGACAAGAAGAGATTTATGGTGACTGCGGCATTACCTTATGCCAATGGACCGATACACATTGGCCATCTTGCCGGTGCATATTTGGCAGCAGATATCTTTGTCCGCTTCTTGCGTATGATGGGCAAAGACGTTGTATTCGTATGTGGCTCTGACGAACATGGAGCAGCTATTACTATAAAAGCGAAAAAGGAAGGCCTTACTCCGCGTGAGATAATAGACAAATACCACGTTATGTTCGAGAATACTTTCAAAAGTATTGGCATTTCATTTGATATTTTTCACCGCACTTCATCTGAGCTTCATCATCAAACTGCTAAGGATTTTTTCATGAATCTTTACAACAAAGGACAGTTTGAAGAACGAGAATCAGAACAATACTACGATGAAGAGGCACATCAGTTCCTTGCAGACAGATACATAACCGGTACTTGCCCGAAGTGTGGATTCGAAAATGCCTATGGCGATCAGTGTGAAAAATGTGGTTCGACACTTAATCCTACTGACCTTATCAATCCACGTTCTACATTGTCCGGTTCTACACCGGTACTCAGAAAAACATCGCATTGGTATCTGCCACTCGATAAATACCAAGTATGGCTCAAAGAATGGATCAACACCGGCAAGCTCGATGGTGCTGAACTCCACGACCCTGCAACATGGAAGCCCCATGTACTCGGTCAGTGCAACTCCTGGCTCGATGGCGGACTCGAACCACGAGCTATGACACGCGACCTCGATTGGGGTGTCGATGTACCTTCAGAAATACCGGGCTCGGATGGTAAGAAACTCTACGTCTGGCTCGATGCACCGATTGGCTATATATCAGCTACCAAACAATGGGCCGCAGACCATAACCGCGACTGGGAACCCTACTGGAAAGACAATGATACGGCTCTTATCCATTTTCTTGGTAAGGACAATATCGTATTCCATTGCCTTATTTTTCCGGGTATTCTTCACGCACATGGCGAGTATATACTGCCTGTGAATGTGCCTGCCAACCAGTTTATGAACCTCGAAGGCAATAAAATTTCCACCAGCCGCAACTGGGCTGTTTGGGTACACGAATACCTTGAAGAAATGCCCGGAAAGGAAGACGAACTTCGCTATAACCTGATAAAAAATATGCCGGAGCAAAAAGACTCCGAATTTACCTGGAAAGGCTACCAGGAAGTGGTCAATACCGAACTGGTCAACAACCTGGCAAATTTCTTCAACAGGGTAGTAGTGCTTACCAATAAATACTATGGTGGTGAGATTCCGGATTTTGACATGGAAGAAAGTTTTTTCAGCAGCTCCGATCCTGATATGGATACGTATTTCGACTCCGATATCATACACTTGTACGATATGTTATCAGAATTGCACGGTCATGTTATGAGTTTCGATTTCCGAGCATCGTTGAAGCTCGTGATGGAGATATCGACATTCGGCAATCAGTTGCTTCAACTGAATGAGCCTTGGAAAATACAGAAATCAGAACCCGAACGTGTAGCCGTTGTGATGAATTTTGCCCTACAGATTACCGCAGTGCTGGCTGTTGTTACAAGGCCGTTTTTACCTTTTGCATCGGCACGCATGCACGAAGTACTTGGTATGGATTTTTCAGAAGAAAATGGTGAGCTAGTGGATATTATGGGCAAGCTTGCTGAAGGTGAAGCAATTTTGCCTGCCGGGCACAAAATAGGCGAACCAATACATTTGTTTACCAGAATCACAGACGAACAAGTGGAAATTCAAATAGCAAAGCTCGAAAATTCGAAATCTGCAAGTACTGAGGTAGCACTTGCAGATACATTTGTTCCTCTGAAACCCGAAATTTCCTACGATGACTTCGCCAGAATGGATATCCGTACAGGGAAAATCATCAAAGCAGAAAAAATGGAAAAGGCCGATAAACTCCTTGTCCTGACAGTTGACCTTGGCTTTGAAGAGCGCACCATTGTTTCAGGTATTGCCAAACATTTTTCACCCGATGACATAATCGGCAAGCAAGTGACTGTACTGGCCAACCTGGCACCAAGAAAACTCCGTGGTGTGGAGTCAAAAGGCATGATACTGATGGCCGAAAATGCCGAAGGAAGACTTATGTTTATAAACCCGGATGAAGATTTTCCGGCAGGAATGACCATACAATAACCGTCAATGAACCGTACCCTGAGAATTGTATTCATATTGCTTTGTGCTGTAATGCTTGTGTACAGTATCAACCAAATGATACTCAGGCCGATGTGGGGTTACATGACGTTTTTATTCTATGTCAGTTTATTTTTTTTATTTTCATTTGCTTTAGCACCTACCATGTTGGGCACCAAGGCAAGTAAAAAATATTTTATCCTAAGTACGGCAGGTGCATGTCTGATGAGCCTTGGATATCCACCCTTGGCAACAGCACCGATTATTTTAATTGGATTTGTACCTTTTCTTATACTGGAAGACATCATTTCGAGAAAAAATACTGGACTCCATAGAGCAGAGGTCTTTAAATATACATTTTCAGGTTTTTTACTGTGGAATATTCTTACCACATTCTGGGTTTCGAACAGTGCATTGATGGCAGGCTTCGTAGCAATATCGCTCAACACCTTGTTCATGTCGCTTACATTTCTGGCATTCCATGTTACTAAGGTAAAGTTAGGTAAACCAGCCGGTTATTTGAGTTTGGTAGTTTATTGGCTTTCATTCGAATACCTTCACCATCATTGGGAGCTGTCATGGCCCTGGCTTACCTTTGGCAATAGTCTTGCCGGGTATCCTTCACTGGTGCAATGGTATGAATTCACTGGTACTACCGGAGGCAGCCTCTGGATATTGTTGTCAAATATGCTTCTGTTCCTTGGCTTCAAATCCTGGTTAGACAATAAGCAATACGGTAAAGGATTCTTTCTGGGTTGGATTCTTATGGTAGCCATACCGATATTTATTTCGCTCAATATTTTCAATCATTATACAGAAAAAGGTGTACCACAGGATGTCGTAGTAGTGCAACCTAATTTCGAACCATTTTATGAAAAATTCACAGTACCTGAAAAAATTCAGCTCACTCGTTTCATTAGCCTGAGCAAATCAAAGCTCGATACAAGTGTAAATTATCTTGTTTATCCTGAGACCAGTTTCGAATCGGTCAATGCAAATGCCCTCAACAGCGACAGAAACATCATGTGGCTCGAAAGAATGGTAGATGAATATCCGCACCTTGATTTGATAACAGGCATTGGTTCATATAGGGTTTTTGACAGCCATACCGTACACCCGGTTACTGTACGTGAGAAAGTACTCGACTCCGGAGATACTATATTCTATGACCATCATAATGCAGCCATCAGTATCAGGTCAGGCGTAGATACCATCCCGATTTATTTCAAGTCACGGTTTGTGCCCGGTGCTGAGATATTTCCTTTCAAGCAACTGTTGTTTTTCCTCCGACCATTGGTTGACAAATTGGGTGGGAGTACCGAAGGATTGACAGCACAACCAGAGAGGTCGGTATTTAATAATGGTGGCAATCTGAATGTTGCCCCGGTCATCTGCTACGAATCTATCTACAGCGAATACTGCACAGAATACATCCGCAAAGGAGCCAATGCCATATTTATTGTCACCAATGATGGTTGGTGGGACGACACACCGGGGTACCGGCAGCACCTTGTATATGGCGCCCTTCGGGCAATAGAAACCAGGAGATCCATTGCCAGGTCTGCCAACAGTGGTTGCTCAGCATTCATCAACCAGCGAGGCGAAATAGAACAGCCTACACAATATGGTGTGCAGGCTGTTATACGACAAAAGATTTTGTTCAATGACGAAATAACTTTTTATGTCAGATACGGAGATCTTATTTCAAAAGCCGCAATAGGTATTTCTTTGACATTGGTCATTGCTTTTCTAATAGTCTTTTTTAAAAAGAAAAATCAGTAAACATGCTGGCCGCCATTGATGGCATAGTTGGCACCCGTTATGAAACCTGCGTGTTCTGAAGCCAGAAACGATACCAGATAAGCTATCTCTTCCGTGCCGCCCAATCTGCCTACCGGAATGCCCGAAATAATCTGATTCCTGACCGGTTCTGCCACAGCCATTACCATATCAGTAGCTATGTAGCCGGGTGAGATGGTATTCACCGTAATACCTTTTGAAGCCACCTCCATTGCCAGTGTTTTTGTAAACCCGTGCATACCTGCCTTTGCTGCTGAATAGTTGGTCTGACCAAATTGACCACGCTGAGCATTTACAGATGAGATGTTGATGATACGACCGTAGTTCTGCTCAATCATCTGGTTGATTACATGACGCGAACAGTTGAATACACTTCCCAGATTAGAGTCAAGGACAGCATCCCAAGCTTCGCGCGACATCTTTCTGAATGCGCCATCACGTGTTATACCTGCATTGTTAATCAAAATAGAAATGATACCATGATCTTTTTCAATAGCTCTGATCATATCACCTACCTGGTCAAAGTCAGATACATCAGCTGGATACAGATACACATTGTACCCTTGTGCCATCATTTCTTCATTCCATTTTTCAGCTTTTTCTCTTGATCTGTAATTGCCACAAACCAAAAAACCATCATCGTAAAGTTTCTTGCACATGTGTGTGCCAAGGCCTCCTGTGGCTCCGGTTACTAATGCTACACGTTTTGTTGCCATTTGATATTAATTTTTGATTGGTTAAATAATTTAAGATTCCAATATATAGCATTTCCATTACATTGTGCAATATTATTCATAAGTTTTTTGAATATATTTTTTTTTGGTCACGGCAGAGCCGCAATTTTCCACCGCTTTACCGAATTCGTAATGAGAATTATATTGTTACGTAATTGTATTTATGCAATTTTTGCTTCATTCATTGCCTGTATTGTTATTTTGTAAATTATTATTGAATTGATTGGTTTACATTTGTAAAATGGAGCAGAAAGAATTTGAAGAATCACTGAAAATCATTCAAAATTATAAAACAGATGAGTCATCCGGAATAGCTTATGTAGATGTTGGTGAAGGCGGTCAGACACTTCTGTTTGTTCATGGCCTTGGCAGCAATCGGTTTGCATGGGTCAATAACGTTGTAGAATTGTCAAAACATCATCGTTGTATTTTCATTGATTTGCCCAATTATGGCGATTCTGAGAAAGGGGATTTTAGTTTTTCACTCACATTCTTCAAAGACAGGATATATAAGTTTTGTTACAGCCTTGGTCTGCGCAACGTTACCATGGTCGGACACTCGATGGGAGCCCAGATAGCAGTGAAAGCAGGCGTGGAAAAGCCTTCCTTCATCGGTAAGCTCATTTTACTCACTCCGGCAGGCATCGAGACCTTCAACGAGTTCGAAAAACAATGGCTCCGTCAAATAAATATTCCTGAAATTCTCTTTAATGCTCCCGAAGAACAAATTAGAAAAAATTTTGAAATCAACTTCGAACGGTTTGGCATAGAGGCCGAATGGCTTTTACTCGAGCGACTGGAGTTTATGAAAGACAAAAAGGCATATTTTAAGTATTGTAAAATGATCTGCAAATGTGTAGATGCAATGCTCAACGAACCATCCTCTAATGTCCTTCACCAACTGATACAACCTACACTCGTTGTTTTTGCTGAAGAAGACAAGCTGATACCCAACCGTATGCTGCATAGTGCCCTGAAATACAATGATCTGATGGCTGTAGCCGAACGCAAAATTATCAACGCAGAAGTAGCTACCATCAAGAATGCCGGACATTTCGCCCAAATAGATAACTACCGAGAGGTAAACAGAATAATTCTTAATTTTTTGAATTAAATTTATGGAATTTTACGGAGTCAAACGTCTTTGTAAAAAAAAACAAAAAAATATTTAAAATAATTTAAAAATATACAAATTGTTTTATATTTGCATCTGTTAATATTTAAAATCGTAACAAGTTGGAAAATAATAAGGAAAAAGAAGCAAAACTAAAAGCCTTGCACATGGCCATTGACAAGCTCGAAAAAGAGCACGGCAAAGGCACCGTCATGAAGCTCGGTGAAAAGAAAGTACTGGATGTTGACGTGATATCTACAGGTTCACTCGGGCTCGACATTGCTCTTGGCGTCGGTGGGTTCCCTAAAGGAAGGATAGTAGAAATCTATGGTCCGGAATCTTCAGGTAAGACCACTTTAGCTATTCAGGCCATAGCTGAATGTCAGAAAAAAGGAGGTATCGCTGCCTTTATAGATGCCGAACACGCCTTTGACCGAACCTATGCCGAAGCTTTGGGTGTCGATACCGAGAATCTCTTTATTTCGCAACCCGATTCGGGCGAACAGGCACTCGAAATCACCGAAAATCTGATTCGTTCAGGAGCCATTGATATCATTGTTATTGACTCAGTAGCAGCATTGGTACCAAGGAGCGAACTCGAAGGCGAAATGGGTGATTCGAAAATGGGTCTGCAGGCTCGCCTCATGTCGCAGGCACTCAGAAAACTTACCGGTACCATCGGTAAAACAGGCTCTTGCTGCATATTTATCAATCAGCTAAGAGAAAAAATCGGTGTCATGTTCGGAAACCCGGAGACAACTACCGGTGGTAATGCGCTTAAGTTTTACGCATCGATGCGGCTGGATATCCGCAAGTCTGGCTCCGCTATCAAGGACAAGGAAGGAAATGTTACCGGCAATCACGTAAAGGTGAAAGTAGTAAAAAACAAAGTAGCGCCACCTTTCAGAGTAGCCGAATTCGATATCATGTACGGTGAAGGTATCTCTAAAACCGGAGAAATTGTAGATATCGGAACAGAACTGAATATTCTTGAAAAAAGTGGTTCGTGGTTTAGTTACTCCGGTACTAAGATTGCTCAAGGCCGAGAAGCAGCCAAACAATTCATGGCAGACAATCCTGAGGTAGCACTCGAGGTCGAACAAAAAATAAAGGAAAAAGTAGCAGCAGGTCTGATGAAGACTTCAGCAAGCGTTACAGAAGATATGGATTAAATTCACTTCTGACGGAAACACGCTTTCCTGTCATGCGGTAATTGTACAATGCATGATTTCGAGCTTCAACTCTTGAAATCGTGCATTTTTTTCCATGATTCGATACTTTCCAAATTTTTAGGCTTTCCGAACACTGCAAGTGTAAAAGTTATGTAAAATCTAATATCCTACTCCCAGGGTTTTTGACTTATGATGTAGTGGATATAGCCTGGCACGCATGAACACATGCGTATAGAATATGGTGGTTTTAGGCGTATCATGTAGTGCCTCTAGTGTGGCTTCTATTTTTGAACGCAATGATTGTATAAAGATTCAATAATGATATTGACTTGGTCAATAATGGAGTAGTGTACAAGTTTTTCCGTAGTTGCAAGCACGTAGGTTAATCTAAGTATGGCCTTGGTTATGGTTCTTCGGAGTTAATCCCTTGAGCTAATGCACACTTAAGTTACTTTTTTGTTTTGCTAAATAACAAGGCAAGATGGTAGAAGTTGTATATACCTAGACGTAGCCGTGCTGGTAGAAGTTGTATTTACCTAGACATAGCCGTGCTGGTGGAAGCTGTATTTACCTTTATGTAAGTATATAGACCTTTATTTTGCCTTTATTTTGCTTTAGATATGCTATATGCAGGATTAGGTATAAATTTTCTGAAAGTAATACAATTTGTTAAATAGAAGGATAGTGATGTGCGCCATCCGGAAAATGAAAAAGGAAGCCTCAATATATTTGGACTTCCTTTTAATAAAATATTTCTAAGCTATGACTATTGTTTGGTCAAGTCATAATTATTACAGATTCTTAAGCTCCGATACAAGTTCTGTGATGACTTTCTTAGCATCACCAAATAACATCGAACAATTGTCGTAACCAAAGAGTACATTATCTATACCGGCATAACCTGCGCTCATACTTCTCTTGTTCACTATTACGTTTTTCGCCTTGTCCACCTCCAGTATTGGCATTCCGTAGATAGGTGATGCTGGATCTGTTTTTGCAGCAGGGTTAACAACGTCATTTGCACCGACTACAAAAACCACGTCAGTAGTTGGGAATTCAGGGTTGATGTCATCCATTTCTACAAGTTTCGAATAATCTACATTTGATTCGGCAAGTAGTACGTTCATGTGACCTGGCATACGACCCGCTACTGGGTGGATAGCATATTTTACTTCGACACCTCTTTCTTCAAGCAATTTTTCAAGCTCGTGTATTACGTGTTGTGCCTGCGCTACTGCCAGACCATAACCCGGTACTATCACCACTTTTTTAGAATAATTCATCAGTACCGCTACATCCGATACACTTATGTCCTTTATACTGCCACCGGCAGCATCCGTTGCAGCAGCTGCACCACCACCACCAAATGCTCCGAATATGACGTTACTGAGTGGACGGTTCATTGCTTTACACATAGCAAATGTAAGAATCGTACCTGCCGACCCAACCAATATACCGCCTGTTTGCATGGCCTGATTGGCATACAGAAATCCTCCTGCAGCCGCTGCCAAACCTGTAAATGAATTGAGCAAAGAAATGACTACAGGCATGTCGGCACCACCTATCGGGATGGTAAACAATACGCCATATAGCAGAGATGCAGCAAAAAGCAAATATAGATTGGTAATGGATACATCACTGTAAACCATATAAGCACCGAAAGCTAATACTGCAAGCAGCAATACGTTATTAATCATGTTATACGCCGGTATCCTGATTGCCTTATTGAGTGTACCATTGAGTTTTAGGAATGCAATAATACTTCCCGAAAACGAAACCGAACCAATGATAAGCCCTAGAATGATACAAATCAGCAAACCTGTGTGATCACCGGACTTTTCCATCACGTGCGGGTATTCTATCAGCCCGATCAAAGCGGCACATGCACCACCCATACCGTTGAATAGAGAAACCAATTCGGGCATTTTGGTCATCTGTACCTTCTTGGCAGTGTACCAACCTATGATGGTTCCTACGGCTATACCTGCAAATATGAGATAATATACTATTTGGGCTACTTCATGTTCTGTAGGGTAGAGAAAGATGGTAGCGATGATGGCCAGAATCATTCCGGCTGCACCTATCAGGTTGCCGTTTCGGGCAGTTTTCGGATTTCCCATCATTTTCAGACCAATGATGAATCCGACAGATGCGATGAGGTAAGTTATTTCTAGTAAATGGCTGTTCATATATTTTTCTGTTATTTCAGTTCTTATCTAATGCTGTTGATTTATTATTTCTTCTTTTTAAACATTTCGAGCATCCGGTCGGTCACTACAAATCCGCCGACTACATTGAGTGTGCCCAGTATGACGGCCAGAAAGCCCAATATAAGTGCAAGTGTGTTTTCTGGATGAAGGTTGAGCATAACGATGATGGCACCTACTATTACAACACCGTGTATGGCATTGGCACCACTCATTAATGGAGTGTGCAGTACTGTAGGTACATGGCCGATCACTTCAACACCAACGAATATGGATAAGATGATGATGTATATCAACTGTCTGTTTTCAGCTATAAAATTTAATATTTCAGTCATGGCGAAATGATTTTTAGTTTGGGCTTTATATTATTTTACAATGCTTGGGTGAACGGATTTTCCGTCTTTGGTTATAAGGCTGCCTTTGGCAATTTCTTCCTCCGCTTCCCAGATAAATCCGTCTTTGTTGGCTATGTGAATGAGAAAGGTAGCGATATTCTTTGCATACAGTTCACTTGCATTAAATGGCAAAAGACTTGGCAGATTGGTTTCGCCAACTATCTTTACACCGTACTTACTTACAGTTTGTCCTTTTTCGCTTATTTCACAATTGCCGCCCGATTCTACTGCCATATCTACGATGACAGCACCCGGTTTCATGGTTTTTACCATTTCTTCAGTCACCAGTACCGGAGCTTTGCGACCTACTACCAGTGCAGTCGTGATGACCAGGTCGGCATCTTTGATGTGTTTTTTGATTAATGCCTGTTGGGCATCTAAAAATTCTTTCGATACTTCCTTGGCATAGCCGCCTTCTATCTTTACTTCTGCGCCTGATTGTACGGTCAGAAATTTTCCTCCGAGTGACTCTACTTGTTCTTTGGTTTCAGGGCGTACATCCGTTACTTCTACTACCGCACCTAATCTTTTGGCAGTAGCGATGGCTTGAAGTCCGGCTACACCGGCTCCGAATATCAGCACCTTTGACGGAGTAATGGTACCTGCAGCGGTCATCAGCATCGGAAAAATTTTGCCCATCTCATTGGCACCGAGTATGACACTCTTGTATCCGGCAAGATTGGCCTGCGAAGAAAGAGCATCCATTTTCTGTGCACGCGATATACGAGGCACGGCATCCATAGCGAATGCAGTTATCTTTTTCTGGTTAAGTATGTCTATAACCTCCGGAATGGTATAAGCATACAAAAACGATACAAGACATATTCCTTCCTTCAGTTGCGATGCTTCTTCAGCATTAGGTGCATTTACTTTAAGTACGATGTCAGAATTGCCGTATATTTCTTTTGCACCCGAAACGATATTTGCTCCGGCAGCCGTATATGCATCATTGGTGAAAGATGCGTTTAACCCGGCATCTGATTCTATGTGACACTGAAAACCAGCCTTGATTAATGATTTTACT
This sequence comes from Saprospiraceae bacterium, assembly GCA_019694295.1. Taxonomy (GTDB): domain Bacteria; phylum Bacteroidota; class Bacteroidia; order Chitinophagales; family Saprospiraceae; genus JAEUUM01. The sequence goes on along the minus strand of JAIBCG010000038.1, from coordinate 2,737 downwards.
ACATCCGGTGATATGGCTACTCTCTTTTCACCGGCTTTTGTTTCTTTAGGGACTCCTATGCGCATCAATATTTTATTTAGTTAAGCTATGCTGTTTTTTTTTGCAGGGCGTAAATATAGAAAAGAAATTGAATTAAATACAATGCCATATACGTGAAATTCATGAAAAGGTGATGTAAATCATAGGGTTTTTGTCGTGTTTTAAATTTTTTAGGCCAGATGTTCTAAAAAAAATAGCAATAGTGGTAGTTTTTCAAATCTTTTCAGAAGTAAAGTGGTTTTACTTTTTGCGTGAAATGATTGTAGGAATAAATGCCTGTCAATCATCGGTTTTTTGTGAAATGTAAGAATGAGTGCTGTGCTTGATTTAGAATATCGAGCTGGAAACAGTCAGATTTTATCAATATTCACACAAAGTGTGGGTCATCGTTTTGCTAATTGTGAAATTCGTTCGAACTTACAGCCTCAAAATCAATATTTTTTTAAAATGCGTCTCACTTATTTTTCCTTTATCGTTGTTTCTTTAACACTGTCTGGCATAGTTGCCTGCAAGTCTGACAAAAAAGTACCTGATACTGTTATCCAAACAACCAATAACCCTCTGCTAGATGAACTTAACCAAAAGATAAAGAATAACCCAAAGGATCACAAATCGCTCTACGAACGCGCCGAAATATTTTATGAAAAAGAAGCCTACGACGAGTCCATTGCAGATCTGTTGGATGCTATAAAAATAGACAGTACACAGCCTGGCTATTACCATCTGCTTGCTGATAATTATCTCGATTATTACAAGTCGCGGCAGGCGCTCGAAACAATGGAAAAGGTAGCAGAGCTCTTTCCTAAACGCATACCTACCTTACTGAAGCTCGCCGAATTTCAGCTCATCCTCAAACGTCATGCCGATGCACAGCTCACAGTGCAGCGTATTTTGCAGGTAGAGCCGCTCAATGCCGAAGCATATATGATGGGCGGTATGATATTCAAGGACATGGGCGACCAAGACAAAGCAAGGGCAGGATTTCAGAAAGCAATAGAACTGGGTTTGGTAAAGGACGATGACAAAATAGATGCATTCATCAATCTGGGGCAGCTCAACATAAAAAAAGATAAAAAACTTGCAGAAAAGTATTTTGATAATGCCATCGCTATTGACAGCACCAATGTACATGCGCTACATGCTAAGGCTGATTTTTTTCAAGAGACAGTACAATACGACAAAGCACTGGAAGTTTACCGTAAAATTGTAGGTATCGACCCTACTTATTCCGAAGCATATTTTAACACCGGCATCTTGTATATTGACATGGATTCGCTCGGTAAGGCACTCAATAATTTCGAAATCGCCACCAAGGTTGACCCCACCGAAGCAGTTTATTACTATTATCGCGGATTTGTTAAAGAAAAAATGGGCAGAAAAGACGAAGCCAAACAAGATTACGAACAAGCACTCAAGTTCGATTCAAAACTCGAACAGGCCAAATCAGCGCTTGCGAAATTTAAAAAATAAATGTCATCAGCCAAACCGAATGTAACAAGATACAAAAGAATGATTCTCGCAAATGCCATTCATCAAATTCGCGCCTGTAAAAACTAATTAACGCTTCATTTCGTTGTATCTTTAAACCAGATAGGGCATTATGATTTTAAGCGAAAATGATTCGCACAAAAAATCCATAAAAAAGAGATAAAAGCGTAGTGAACTATGGTTTTTGAGCTTTTGAAATAGATTTGAAGTAATCATTATTTGCAGTAAAGAACCTAATGCCTTATCCGGGTTTTATTCGAATGAATTAAAAATTAAGACTATGACAAAAAATATTCTATTTCTGCTGATAATATTATGTGGAGGTTTTCCTGTCATGTCGCAAGAGTTGAAAAGTACTGAAGCAGTGCCAGTGCAGAGGTATATGTATGAAACCGCAAGGTCGGCAGATCAGATTAACGGACAATACCCTTATGACATACGTTTGAAGACCCCACAAGGCGACTCGCTGCTGAGTGCAGATGTTTTCAAAAAAGGCAAACCTATAGTACTGCTATTCTGGCTCACTACCTGCTATCCATGCCGCATGGAAATGGATGCCATTTTTCAAAAATTTGACAACTGGAAGAAAGAAACAGATTTTGAGATTTATGCCATCAGTACCGACTTTTCTCAAAATTTTCCTGCAATACAGAAGCGTGCAGCTGACAGAAAGTGGCCATTCAGCTTGCTGTGGGACTATAACCGCGAATTCAAGGAAATACTACCCGGCGGTCTGAATGGACTTCCGCAAGTGTTTGTGCTGGATAAAAACGGGAAAATAGCCTACCACAAACGCAAATACTCTACCGGTGACGAAGATGTGCTCTATGAGCAGGTGAAGGCACTGGCGAGGTGAGATGAGTATTCTTCTATCCAATATGGATGTTTGTAATGAACGAGAAGATATTGGCAATATCTACACACACCAAACAATCATCTGTTGATCAGCTTTAAAATATGTTGTATTCAAAATGTTATTTGGAAAATAAATTTTTTACTAAAAATAAGAAAAATATATTTTGAAAATTGCGGGTTATTTTGTATCTTTGATTTTATTAAATCATCCACAAAAACACCAATCAAATATGAAAACACCTCGACACCTCGACACCTCGACACCTCGACACCTCGACACCTCGACACCTCGACACCTCGACACCTCGACACCTCGACACCTCGACAGTATGATTTTTTCAAATGGCATGGAAAA
>JAIBCG010000100.1 GCA_019694295.1 Saprospiraceae bacterium | reverse complement strand
GTAAGGTGTAAGGTGGTCGCAAGAGCCTTTGCAGTAATCAAAAGGGATAAACCTTACGTAAACACAGTGGGTTATCTTTCTTGAAAAAAATAATGTGAGTGCTTGGTTTTTACCATAGAATACGCAGATGGTGAGTGGTAAGTGGTAAGTAGTAAGTGGTAAGTAGTAAGTCGTAAGATGTTGTGATACATTATTATTGCTGTTTTCCGTCCTGGGACACACAAAATATTAAAACTAATTCTCCTAAACAATTGATTAATAAATATTTAAAAACAATAATACGCTCGTTTTTAAAAAAAGTGCCGAAGTCAGCAAAGAGCCTAATGCCTATCCGGGTTTAACAAGTATTTTTGCTATCCGTTCTGCGGTATGTCCGTCCCAGCGTTCGGGTATTTGTCCTTTCTTGTAGTTTCCGGCCGCTAACTCCTCGATTTTTTCCTTCACCAACGCTACATTCAACTCACTTATCATGGTGTTGGTACCCGCGGTTACAGTTATAGGGCGCTCTGTTGATTTTCTGAATGTCAGGCAAGGAATTTTCAGATAAGTCGTTTCTTCCTGGATGCCACCGGAGTCTGTCACTACGAGCCAACTATCTTTGAGCAATTTGATAAATGGCAGATAACCAAGCGGTTCGGTTATGATGATGTCATGATGGTTAAAAATCTCATTTTCCAACCCAAATTTTTGAAGATTATTCTTTGTGCGCGGATGCAACGGCAATACAACCTTCTTGTATCCGGCAGCAAGCTTGATGACAGACAAAGTTTGCTTCAGGCCTTCTTCAGTATCAACATTCGATGGGCGGTGCATAGTGACGATGATATATTCATTTGGGTTTATTCCTTTTTCGTGTAAATCTTCCGGTAGGTCTATTTCATCCAATTTTGGTAGATAATATGCCAATGAATCAATCATAGTATTTCCTACATAATGTATTTTTTCTTCACTTACACCTTCGTTCCTTAGATTCCTTAGGCCATCGGGTTCGGTTACGAAAAGCCAGTCGGATATACTGTCTGTGAGAATCCTGTTTATTTCTTCGGGCATTGTTCTGTCATTCGATCGTAGGCCGGCTTCTACGTGAGCCACCGCGATATTCATTTTTACAGCAACAAGTGCACACGCAATAGTAGAATTAACATCACCAACTACAAGCACAATATCAGGTTTCTCGTCAGTCAGGATTTTTTCAAAGGCAAGCATAATCTTTGCCGTTTGTTCGGTATGAGATCCACCACCTACTCCCAAGAAATAGTCGGGCTGAGGGAGTTCTAATTGTCTGAAGAAAATATCACTCATCGCACTATCGTAATGTTGACCTGTGTGTACGATAAGTGTCTGCACTTCCGGAAATTTTTGGAAAGCCCTCTGAAGTGGTGCCACTTTCATGAAATTCGGTCTTGCACCTACCACCTGTATTATTTTCACTTCTGTTGATTTTCAGACAAAGGTATCAAATTTTTCCAGAACTCGGGCTGGTGTTTTTGCCAGGCATGTACGCCGAATGGCAGCTGATGGCCGGTGAGTTCATAAGCTTGTGCCGGAGCAATTTCGAATGCAAAGAATACAGCCTCTTCAAGTGCAGGTATCTTGAACCATCTGAATATTTTTGGTGCCACGATGCTCCAAAAGAAGTCTTCATTTTTATTGAATAACCATGATATGCTTTTCATTTTGGATGAAATATATGTGTGCGTGCCAACTTTCCTGAGTGAAAACCCACCGTTTCCTACTTTGCGATACATCCATTTGCCCATGGGTAACAGATTTATTTTCTTTTGCAATGGTGGTCTTTCAAGCCAGGGCGCTCCTATATAATCATAGCCTTTATCGCACCAATGCTGGAGCTGGTTGCTGAATACCCACACGTCGAGTTGGGTGATGAGAATGTAGTCAAATGCTTCAAAAGCTTTGTAAAACTTGGTTGAAAGTAAAAGCCTATTGTAGCCTTGTATTGACCCAAAGTAAGTGTCTTCAAACTGTATGATTGTGCTTTCAGCTATCTTTGTCTGATAATAGCTGTAGTCAAGCGTTGCCGGACCGACAAAAAAAATAGCCTCACCCTTAAAAATCGCTGCTGTTTGGTCAAGCGACATCTGCTCTGCAGCATCAGGTATGGGCTTGTAAACGGGTATGACAATTGCAGCTTTCAATTATTTTTTGTTTTAGTTTGTTGTTTGAAATAATCAGCTACTGTTTTCATCTTTGCTGACCAGTCGAGATTGTCTTCAGCATATTGTCTCAGGTCTGTTTGATATTGTGGCAATGTATTCCGAAGCTCCCTATAAAATGCTACAATTTTGCTTATATCAATCGGTGATTCATCAGCCGGAAACTGCAAAATATAAGGAAAACCAACCGGAAATCCCTTATCTGTATAGGCCGTAACGAATGGAATACCTCGTGCCGCAAACTCCCTGGCTTTCAAAGGTGAAGCTTCACCTTTGGCCACGTTAATGCGGTGCATACCTAAGCTGGCAACTGCTACATGGCAGCGTTCGCACAAGTCGTCAAGATTTTTACCGGTCTGAAAACCGTGAAAAATGACATATTCGTTGAGTTTGTAATCATCTACGAGTTTGCGGTATTTTTCGAGTTCTCCGCCCTGTCCTGCAATTTCAAATTTCACCTTAATAGAAGGATTTTCTTGGTAAAATATCTTCATTCCTTCGATAATACGTTCGTATGCGTGCCATATTCTGGGATTGCCAAGACCAAGTAAGCTCAATTCATTATTGAAATCCGGAAGGATCTGCGCTGCTTTTATTTTGGACACTTCTACACCATTGTCGGTTCGTATGGTTTTTATTCCATATATTTTATCATCGAATGAAAAAGTAACTATCCGGGATATAAAAAACCTGAAAAACATACTACAACACCTGTCGATCAGGTACAACAGCCGGTTTTTGTTCCATTCTTTGTACTCGAATGCATAAGGAAATGTTGGTAGTTCTAGTACAATGCTTGTCTTTTTAAGTTTGTAAATAAGAAGCATAACCAAAAACAACGGATTCGTAAGAAAATGGCGGATATACAAGCCTTGGTAACCATTTGCACCGGATGTTATAGGATATGTTATAAACATAAACCATAATAGGCTCAGACGATTTGAAAATGGATATTTCTTCTCCGAGTTTTCACTTTCTATGACGCATTCATAATTGCGGAAGTAAAGCAAATCTACATCCAGCCCTGTTTTGCGCAGTGCGCCTGCCTGTGCCCGCACCTTTGAGTGATAACCTGCATTTTGCTGATTGCCAAAATTGATTTTTGTAAAGAACAGTACTTTAGGTATCTCCATGCTGCAATGATAAGGATTCTGTAGCGTTTACAGAAGTAATAGTACGTCAATTTTGTACATCATGCAACTGTCTTCAGAGATTTTTTAACCAAAAACCACAAGCAGCTATACACCTTACAAGGCAATCAGATAATCTGTCAGTTGATTTTGATGGCACAACCGATGGCTTTGGTTTCAGCAGGTGTTGGATTTTTTCCTTTGTTGAGTGCTTCAATGGCCGATTCGACATATTTTTTCTTAACAGCGGCAGCACTTTGCGGATTATCATCAATAGCGCCTATGTATTTTACCACTCTGTTTTTATCAAGTAGGAATACATGTGGTGTTTTCGAAGGTCTGAAAAGTTTGGTTACTCCTTGGTTTTTGTCAAAAAGATAATGAAATGTAAATTTGCTTGCCTTTGAGCGTTTTACCATCTCGTCATAGCTTTCTTCAGGGAAATAATCCACCAAACTCGGATTAATAGCAAGTACCGGATAACCGAGTTTGCTGTATTTGTTGTGAAGTTGAATGATTCTTTGCTCGTACATCTGTGCATAAGGACATTCATTACAGGTAAATACGATGATGTAGCCTTTCGCTTGTTTGAATTCGGCCAGGGAGTGATTTTTACCGTCAACACCTTTGAGTGAAAAATCCGCTACCTTGTCACCAATTTTGTATCCGACAGGTGGTTTTGTGAAGGAAGCAAGACTTAAAAGCAGGCACAATGCTCCAAAAATCAGTAATGTATTAGCCTTCATAGTATCTTGGTGCGTTAAATATTTTGTTGAATGAAGTTGTTCAATTCCTCATAATTTTGGAATGCACCCATTTTTGTCGATTTCTTACCATTTTTGATGGCTAAGGTCACCGGAATGGCACCGTCCCAGTTGTTGTCAATGTTAATGGCCCAAGTATTTACATCCTGGTCAGCAAGCACGACCACTTCGCCGTTGAACGGGTTGGATTTTATAAAAGGAACAATACTTTTTTCCATTGTATCAAGGAAATCAAGGCTAACGAATACGAATTTTACCTTTTGCCCCTTGTACTTTAATGCTGCTTCGTTAAAGTCAGGAAGTTCTCGTACACAAGGTTTGCACCAAGTAGCCCAAAAATTGATGATGACAAGTGAGTCTTTCACCTGAAAATATCTGTCATTCAACTGATCAAAGGATGTAAGAATTTCAGGTTTTGCATCAGCAGATGCCGTAGCTACGGTAGTATTGTCCCTTTTGACCTCAGTAGTACCTGTACAGGCAAATAGGCTGAGTAATAAGAGAAATGAGAAAAATTTAAGTGATTTCATAGTAATAAAAGGTTAAAAGATTCAATAAATCATCAGCTTAGTGAAAATTCGTAGCCAAGTTTGTCTAGTTCTGAGAGAAAGTGTGTATCAATTGTTACTTTTCTCTCAGTGGACGACATCTGTAGCGAAATATTCTCTAGCGGATTGTGTAATGTAAAACGCAATTTTTGCTTTCCGGTTTTTCTGGAAAAGATTTTATCTAGTTTTACAATTTGTTCAGCATTTATCTGTGAAGTATCGAGCCTTATGGTAATGGTTTCGGTCATATTGCCCGCCACATCTGATAACATGGACACATTTGTCAGGTTAAATACTTGTCCGTCACCTTTAAATCTGGCTTTCCAGTGTCCTTCCACAAATACCGCATTTCCGTATTTAAAGTATTGCCCAAATTTTTCAAAATCACCGCTGAATAATCGCAGGTTGAACGAACCGGTGTAGTCCTGAAGTACAAAATTACCCATTTGGTACCCTTTTTTATCGGTTCCGAAACTGGCAGCTGTAACGATGGCGGCAAATTTTATTTTTGGAATATTCTTTCCTTCAATATTCGCAAGGCTTGTGTTGGTAAAATTTTCTACTTCAGCCTTGAAATCATCGAGTGGATGACCGCTAATGTAGATTCCGGTCATTTCACGTTCTTTTTCCAACTTTTCTATTAACGGCCAGGCTTCTGCTTCCGGTATTTCGGGTTTGGAGATGAAATTTTCCTCCATTTCAGCAAACAGAGAAACGACTTTGCTTTGTTGTTGTTCCTTATAGGTATTACCGTATTTGACGATTGCCTCTAGAAATGATTCGTATTTGCCCGACGATGCAAAATACTGTGGCCGGTCAATATCGGTAAAGCAATCAAATCCGCCACCCAATACAAGACTTTCGAGGCATTTTTTATTGATATTGCGGAGATTGAGCCTTTCTACCATGTCAAATATGTCTTTAAACGGACCATTTTCTTCACGTTCTCTGAGAATTTCTGCTACCGGGCCTTCGCCTACTCCTTTTAATGCAGCAAGACCAAATCGGATCTGGCCTGCCGCATTGACTGTAAAATCCTGCTTACTTTCATTGATATCCGGCCCAAGCACCTCTATGCCAAGGCGTTTACACTCTTTCAGGAAGAAATTTACGGTCTCTAGGTTGTTTTTATTGTGTGTAAGCACAGAGGCCAAAAACTCAGCAGGGTAGTGTGCTTTAAGGTAAGCTGTCTGAAATGCGAGTACAGAATAGGCTGCAGCATGCGACCTATTGAAGCCATACTGGGCAAATTTTTCCATTATGTCGAAAATTTCGCCTGATTTTTCCTCCGGAATATTTTTCTTAGCTGCCCCTTCAATAAATTCTTTGCGGTTTTTTTCCATTTCGTGGGCCTTCTTTTTACCCATTGCCCGCCTGAGCGAATCTGCCTTACCAAGTGAAAAATCGGCCATTATCCTTGCACATTCCATTATCTGCTCTTGATAAACCATGATTCCGTAAGTGGGTTTGAGCATATCTTCGAGCCATTCGTGCGGATATTCTATTTTTTCACGTCCATGCTTTCTGTTGATAAAAGAAGGAATATTGTCCATCGGTCCCGGACGGAAAAGTGCGTTCATAGCTATCAAGTCCTCAATGTTGGTCGGTTTTAAATCTTTGAGATGCTTGCGCATTCCATCCGATTCGAACTGGAATATGCCTATTGTGTCTCCTCGCTGAAATAACTCGTAGGTGGCAGCATCATCAAGTGGTATGTCATCCGGATCGATGTGTTTGTCCTTCCCATACCGGTCAGTAATATTAGTGATAGCATCGGCAATGATACTGAGTGTTTTTAACCCGAGGAAGTCCATCTTTAGCATACCTGCACTCTCTACTACACTGCCGTCAAACTGTGTAACAAGCAGGTCAGAGTCCTTGGCAGTACACACCGGTATATATTTGGTGATATCGTCAGGTGCAATGATGATACCTGCTGCATGAATGCCCGAATTGCGGATATTGCCTTCGAGTTGAATGGCTCGTTTTACGGTTTCGGTTTCAAGACCTTGTTTTTCTTGTTCACTTATTTCATTAAATTTGAGAATGTTGGCTACATCATCTGAGTTGAATGCATCTGATATTTCTTTTAATGATTTGCCTAATATATGTTTAAATTTGAAGCCGGGTTTGTTTGGCAGATATTTGGCTATTCTGTCTGAGTCAGACAATGGCAGGTCGAGCACACGCGCTACATCACGGATGGCTGATTTGGCAGCCATAGTACCGAAAGTGATGATCTGGGCTACTTGATTTTTCCCATATTTGTCAACCACATAGTTAATGACTTTTTCCCGCCCAAAGTCATCAAAGTCGATGTCTATATCGGGCATCGATATCCTTTCCGGATTGAGGAAACGCTCAAAGAGCAATCGGTACCTGATGGGGTCGATGTTAGTAATGGTAAGGCAATATGCTACTGCTGACCCTGCTGCCGACCCACGACCCGGACCTACTGCCACACCGAGTTTTCTGGCTGCCTTGATGAAATCCTGTACAACCAGGAAGTAACCCTCAAAGCCCATGTCACTAATAATCTTAAGCTCGAAATCGAGCCGTTCTGTAACCTGTGCAGTAAGTTCGCCATATCTGTGGAGTGCACCTTCATATACCAGATGGCGCAAGTATGTGGTAGGGCTGTCAAAACCCGGTGGAATCGGAAATTTAGGAAGAAGAATGTCGCGTTTTAACTTCAGAGTATCTATTTTGTCAAAAACGTGGAGTGTATTATCAAGTGCTTCAGGTATGTCGCTGAACCTTGCTGCCATTTCTTCTTTTGTCTTGAAAAAATATTCATTGCTCGAAAATCTGAATCTGTTTTCGTCCGTAATTTTCCCTCCTGTATTTACGCACAACAGTATATCATGCGGAGCTGCGTCTTCTTCATTAATGTAATGCGAATCATTTGTGGCGATGACACGCAGATTATATTTCTTGGCAAAGCGGATAAGGTGCTGGTTGACATCTTCCTGGCTGATACCCAAACCGTCAATATTTTCAAGACCGGCATGTCTTTGTATTTCAATATAAAAATCATCTCCTAGCAGGTCAACCCACCATTTGATCAGGTTTTCGGCTTTCTCAAGATCTCCGTGGATGATGGCCTGAGGTATTTCTGCCCCGATGCAGCAACTTGTAGCTATTATACCTTCATGGTATTGTAGCAGCAGCTCTTTGTCTATTCTGGGAAATTTGCCATACAGACCTTCGATAAAGCCTAACGAACAAAGTTTGCTCAAATTTTCGTATCCTTGTTTGTTCTTTGCCAGCAGCAGTTGATGATACCGGTTATCCTTTTCGCCTCTTGCATTAGAAAATACACGCTTGTGTCGGTCTTCTACAAGGTAGAACTCGCAACCAACCATAGGTTTGAGGTTGTGCTTTTCTGCTTCAGCTACAAATTTGAATGCACCGAACATATTGCCGTGGTCTGTCAGCGCTACTCCTTTCATTTCAGATTCGGCTGCCTTTAGCATCATTTTTTCGATGTCAGAAGCACCATCCAGAAGTGAGTATTGGGTGTGGCAATGTAAATGGACGAAATCGGGCATGGTTTTCTCTTTCACGCAAAAATACGAATTTGTCAGCGCTTGAAGAAATCCTTTTATGCCGAAATGAGCTTCTTGATTTAAAATTATTTACGCTTCAACCATTTCTTTTAAACCCAAAAAATCCAATAGAGCATCAAGTCTAATGAATGTCATTAGAGATATACTCAAATAAGCTAAAGAAAATCAGCCAGTTGTCTGGCATATTTATTCGCAAAAAAGTTATAGTTTTAGCGTAAGAA
>JAIBCG010000099.1 GCA_019694295.1 Saprospiraceae bacterium | reverse complement strand
AAAGAATAGTATTAAGGCAAAATATCAAATATTGTCCGCTTATTTAAAATGATTGAACGATATTTGCACTTTACTTTCAAACCATCATTTTATTATACAGTTTTTGAACCGCAGCAGCTTAATAATACGTAAAACCTAATAAAAACCCTATGCGATCACGTGAAATCCGCCAAAATTTTTTAGAATTCTTCGCTTCAAAAGGACATAAAATAGTACCTTCTGCTCCTTTGGTCAATAAGAATGATCCTACCCTCATGTTTACCAACGCTGGTATGAATCAGTTTAAGGATTATTTCCTCGGCAATAAAGTGCCGGATGCCAGAAGAGTAGCTGATACACAAAAATGCCTGCGTGTATCAGGCAAACACAATGACCTCGAAGATGTAGGATTTGACGGTACGCACCATACGATGTTCGAAATGTTGGGCAATTGGTCGTTCGGCGATTATTTCAAAAAAGAGGCCATCGAATATTCCTGGGAATTCCTCACTAAAGTCTGCCAGATACCAAAAGATCGGCTTTATGCTACAGTTTTTGGAGGCGATGAAAAGGAAGGCCTCGAACCTGACCGCGAATCGCTCGAAATTTGGCTCAATTACTTACCTGAAAACAGAATCATCTACGGAAGCAAAAAAGATAATTTTTGGGAAATGGGTGATACTGGCCCGTGTGGTCCTTGTACCGAAATACACGCAGACATACGCCCGGACTCAGAAAGACAGCAGGTAGCAGGTGAGACACTTGTCAATATGGACCATCCGCTTGTTGTAGAAATATGGAATAATGTATTCATCCAATTCAACAGAAAAACCAATGGCGAACTCGAAAACCTGCCTGAAAAACACGTAGATACAGGTATGGGTTTTGAACGACTTTGTATGGTATTACAGCAGAAAGACAAAAGTTATGACACGGATGTATTTACACCTTTGATTGACTTTGTCGAAAGCCGCACCGGTATAAAATACACCGGTAGTTACAATAGGGAAGATAAATCGGACGTTGCTACCCGTGTGGTGGTTGATCACATACGTGCCGTAGCATTTACCATAGCCGATGGCGAATTGCCAGGCAATTCAGGTGCCGGGTATGTCATTAGAAGAATCCTGCGAAGAGCTGTACGTTATTATTATTCCTTCCTTGGCATCAAGGAACCATTTATGTACAGCCTGGTTCACATTCTTGCCCAAGAGTTCGATGGCGTATTCCCCGAATTGACTGCACAGAGGGAATTTGTGTCAAAGGTCATTCTTGAAGAAGAAAAGGCTTTCCTCAAAACACTGCAGGGCGGGCTAAGCCGTCTTGATACGCTTGACCTCAAAGACGGTCAAATTGACGGAAAAACTGCCTTCGAACTTTACGATACCTACGGTTTTCCCATCGACCTTACCAAACTTATTGCCCTGGAAAAAGGATGGACTATCGACGAGACCGGTTTTCAGGCTGCCCTTGGTGAACAAAAAGCACGATCGCGCGCTGATGCTCAAAAGGAAGTAGGTGACTGGGTCGAACTGCTCAACCACCCTGACTGCGAATTCGTAGGTTACGATACATGTGTGGTCAACCAAGCCAAAATTACTAAATACCGAACCTCTGCATCTAAAGGTACTGAGGTATTTCACATCGTCCTTGACCGAACACCCTTCTACGGTGAAAGCGGTGGCCAGGTAGGCGATAAAGGTGTGCTTATTAGCGGTAGCGAAACCATCCACATCATTGATACTAAAAAAGAAAACGATCTCATCATCCATATTACTGAGGCTTTACCTTCTGACGTAAATGCATCCGTTGTAGCTTCCGTTAATGAAAATCTGCGAAATGCCACTTCTTGCAATCACTCAGCCGTACACTTGATGCACGCAGCACTACACCGCATCGTAGGCAAACATGCACTGCAAAAAGGTCAGGATGTCAATGATCAACGCCTGCGTTTCGACTTCTCTCATTTTCAAAAACTCACAGACGAAGAACTGAATGCTATAGAAGCAATGGTAAATGACAAAATACGCGATAATATAGTACTCGAAGAACACCGCAACATGCCGATTGAAGATGCGCGCAACCTTGGTGCAATGATGCTGTTTGGCGAAAAATATGGCGAATTTGTCAGGGTCGTAAGCTTTGACCAATCGTTCAGTACCGAACTTTGTGGTGGCACACACGTCTCACAAACCGGCAATATCGGCTTGTTCAAAATTGTGTCAGAAAGTGCTGTAGCTGCAGGTGTCAGAAGAATAGAAGCCGTTACTTCTGCCAAAGCTCAGGAAATGGTGGATGCACAAATCAAAATCCTCGACGACATAAAAGAATTGCTCAGAAATCCTGCATCACCGGTAAAGGCTGTACATGATATGATTGAAGAAAACAAAAATTTCCGCAAGGAAATAGAACAACTTCAGACCAAACTTGCTGCATTCCTGAAATCTGAACTGAAATCAGGATTTGCTCAGGGTGACGGCTTCAGCTATCTCGTCTCTGAGGTGAATTTGTCTGATGCAAAGGCCGTCAAAGATCTGGCATATCAGCTTGAAAAAGAAACCGGCAATACAGTCATCGTGTTTGGCTCTGTCAATGAAGGCAAACCACTCATAACGGTTATCGTAAGTGAAAATCTCACAGCAAGGTTTCATGCAGGCCAAATGGTCAAGACGCTGGCAGCAAACATAAAGGGCGGCGGTGGCGGACAGCCTTTCTTTGCTACTGCAGGCGGAAGCGATGCCTCCGGTCTGAGTAATGCACTTAGGCAGGCAAAAGAATTGCTGACAGGGGCATGATTTTATTGAAAAAGAAAAAAAAGGATAGTTTCAGTGTAAATTGTACTAATTTGGAATAGGATAAAATGACAAAAAGAAGTTTTTTAGTTTCTGTATTATTATCAATAGCCGGTGCCGTCAATGCCCAAAGAGAAATTGTACCGACTGATACACTTTATATTAAAGGTAAAATAGAAAACCAAATCTGCTTTGTATTGACAGATCTTGAAAAATTTCCGACTGTTGCCATCGAAGATCAGATTATTTACAATCACAAAGGTGAAATAAAAGATACTATCCGCAACTTAAGAGGCATTGGTATTAAAAATGTGTTATCTACAGTTAGATTTCTTCATGAAAAACCAAAGAATCTCAATGAATTTTACTTAGTATTCATAGCTTCTGATGGTTACAAAGTTGTGTTTTCATGGAATGAAATATTTAATAATACAGCTGGAGACCACTTTTATATCATCACCGACATCAATGGTAAGAAGCTTAAAGACCAGGCCCAAAGAATAATTTTTTTGGCTACGTCAGATCTAAAGATCGGAAGACGGTATATCAAAGGACTCAAAACCATAGATGTACGACAAGTACCTGGTTTGTAAAACCATTGTAGTAGCAATTATGTAAATGAAGAAGCTGGTAAAAGTAAAAAACACTTCAGTTATTTCCCTTTATGGCTTAACCACTACTATAACTGAAGTGTTTATTCTTTTCAGGCTTAATCCATCACAACAATTTTGCCGGTATAATTGACATTCTCACCTATGATTTTTACAAAATAACAGCCTGAAGCTGGCAAATCATTCCTACTTATGCTTATTTCCTGATAGCCGCTTTCCAGTCCAAGTTCTCTTTCGAGCAATTGCTTTCCATCAATGCCGCTTACAGTAAGCTTAGCAACGATAGCATTACCGGGATTGAAAACAGGCCAGATCGTTTCGTTTTTGAAAGGGTTTGGTTTGTTTTTATAAATCTTTATCTGCTCGGCAGGTACGTCCGATTTACCTGAAAAAACAAGTTCTACTCCGCACTCAGCATCATGTGTGTCCATCGCTTTTGTAGTCTCATTTTCAGGCAGCAAACTGATGAGTTTTCTCAGTGGAATGTCTTCATCCACTTGTATGGTAATATTCAGCAAAGCCATACTTAATGATTTTGGCTCAATGCCTTGGTCCCGAACATATACTGCATATATCGTGTTGTTTGTTTTATCATAATGTAACCCTTCTTCACCGATAGATGTTTCAGGTGTTGGTATTATGCTTGTGTTTGCTCGGTCATTGATCTTCATTCCAAACTGGAGTCCGTTGATTTCGTGAGCATTATTGAGTACTATTGCCACTTTTGTCGGAATGTCTTTCTTGAGCAATATGTCAGGTAGTACAAGAACAGCCGGTGCCGTTGTTCTGGTTTCAGTATCATTGGATTTTATACCGTATGCCTTCGAACTCATGTTTACATCACCCAGTTTTATTGATATGAAATCATTAAAGTATGAACTGCCACTGAGCTTGTCAAGATAAATGCTTTCTGGTAACTTTCCTGAAAGAGGTTGCTCAAGCAATTCGTTTTTACATTTAGCATCCAGAAATTTCCAGGATTTGTTCGACGAAAATGCCTGTTGACTATGCACGATTAGCCGTTTTATTTCTCCAAGATCGGCTACATTGAGCGTGTGTGAATCATTCACATCAGCAGCCAGATAACTGTAAGGATCAGTGAAATATTTTTTTCCAAGCAAATGTCTTGTAAGGAGTATTGCGTCCAGAACATCTACACCATTCAGATATTCGTCTGTTTTTTGGGGTTGAATGTTGAGGCTCATCCCTTCCGGAATTTTCTTCAATATAAAGTTTCCATCCTGGTCTGAGAGAATATTTTGGTTTCCACCGGCCATTTCCACATTTACACCAACTCCGCCGATTGGTTTATGGCCTACAGTTGAAAGCTTTCCTGAGAGTATGTTGCCATCCGCAAACATATCTCCGCATATTTTGAGTGAATCAAGTACAAGTACATTTCCATTACAAACGGTACTGTTACCAGCAGCATCTGTTATTGTTACTGCAAATGGTTTTGGAGGAGGCCCTGCAACATTACAATCAAATGTGTCGGGTGAAATATCTACTGTCACAGAAGAACAAAGGTCATAATAATCCCAGTTGTTCTTGATAACCTGTGGTGTGATGATGTATAGACTATCACTCGGATTGATGTAGCCTATCAGATTGACACTCGCACCTGCACATTCCGCAAACGGCGGAGTCACATCTCTGACAGTAATGTTGACCACACAAGTGTCACGGTTATTACAGTCATCTATTGCCATAATGGTTACAATAGTAGTGCCTACCGGATAAAATCCGCTGATGTCGGCCCCGTTCGGGTTCGTATTCGGCGAATCGTTCACTATAACCAGGTCTCCACAATTATCCGTTGCCACAGCCGGTGCAAAATTGATATTCCGGCCACATTGGTTTGGTGCGGCATCTATTATTGTATCCTTCGGGCAAAAACTGAATATAGGTTTTAGATCATCTCTCACAGTTACATATACAAAGAATGGTACCGATGCATTCCCACATCCGTCAAAAGCCCTATAAGTAATAGTCCGCTGGTATTTGTTCTTGCATTCAATATTGGATGTGAGCGTGTGGATAACCACATTATCAATTGTACAATCATCTATTGCTGTAGGTACAGGTGCTGAAAAAACCTTGTCACAGCTAATGGTCATGTCTAGACTGCCTGCCGAGTTGAGCCATACAGGTGGTTTGACGTCGTTGAGTGTTATTCTTTGAATAGATGGTACCGTTGTGTTTTTACAAATGTCCTTCACCATCCAGGTGCGCACTATAAAGTTGCACCCGACTGGTGGATTTACAAACGAATCAGAAAAACTTATTTCGAATATACTACAGTCGTCCACAGCTGCAGGTGATCCGGTCAAAGTTGTATCCGGATTCAGATCACACGATATTGTTACATCGCCCGGAAATGTTATCAAGGCATCGGTTGTGTCAATGATACTTATAGTCTGAATGCAAAATGAAGAATTACTGAATGTGTCAACTGCTGTCCATTTTCTGAAAATATTTCCTGTGTTGCAAGGTGTCAATACAGTGCTATCCTGAAA
This sequence comes from Saprospiraceae bacterium, assembly GCA_019694295.1. Lineage (GTDB taxonomy): Bacteria > Bacteroidota > Bacteroidia > Chitinophagales > Saprospiraceae > JAEUUM01. The sequence goes on along the minus strand of JAIBCG010000099.1, from coordinate 2,575 downwards.
AAATATGGTGTCAATAGCACAATTGTCAAAAGCAATGGCCACACCCAAGGAATCCGGATCAATGGTTTCGTTGCAATGAACAGTCAGGTCTTGAGGGCAGATAATTTCTGGAGGAATAGTATCGACAATTGTCACCGAAGACATACAGAAGTTTGTATTACCGTGGCAGTCCTCAGCTTTGAGTATCACCAGAAATGATTGGTTAACATCGCTACAGTTGAAAGCTATCTGTTGTGACAAAAGAGAATCCGGTTGCCCCATCAATTTAATCTGAAGCGTGTCGAGGCAGCAATTATCCGTTGTACCATTCTCCAGGTCAGCTACTGTCAGTATCACATTACCGCTTGTATCTAATGGAAGAGTTAATTGGGTATTGCAGATTACTGTTGGCGTTTCTTTGTCAAGAATTTCGAACTCAAGCTGACAATACGAACAATTGTTGCACCCGTCACATACCTGGTAGGTTATTTCATAGAGTCCCGGAGCCAATTCGTAAGGCCCATAGCCCTTTTGACCAAGTCCACTTCCGAATATGGTTACTTTGATAGAGTCAGAGCAGTTGTCTGTAATCAAAGGTTTGGGTAGGGTCACTGTCCGGTAACACTTGCCTACCTCGGTCAGTAATGTGAATCCGGGCGCACAAATAGCTACTGGTGGCGTTTTATCATTTTTTTCAATAATCTGTACATGTTTAATAAAATTATTATTGCAACAATCAATCACAAACCAGGTACGCAGTATATTCACAGAGCCTTCACATTGGGGCACTATACTGTCGGTGAATGTAGATTTAATCTGACAGGCAAGCTCAAGTGGCTTACCAAATAAGGTCGGGAACCCAAGTGAGTCGGGTGAAATGTCCGGGTCCGCACAATCAAGATCCGTCCCATTGGCCTTGGTAAGATTAGCAGGAAAAACTACCTGACTGAGATTAGGCTTTCGTACATATATATGTTGAGTGCACGGCGCCGAAAAATTTCCACTGGTATCTTGAGCGATCCAGGTTCTTGTAATGGTGTATAAAATCCCGTTTGGATTGTCACAATCTGTCACAGTGCGTATTTCACCTTGTGATAATATCTCCGGATCATCATCACAGTTATCATTTGCGAAAACCAGTCCGATGCTTTCAGGCGAATCATCATCATTGCATTGTATGGTAACATCTACACAGAACAATGCAGGGTTCAACTTATCTTCTACAAACAGATTGCCCCAGCACCAGTTGCCGGTGGTAGTATCAGTCACAGTATAAGTAAGTGTTTGCCCAAGATAGGCACAGGTCACAGGGTTATCAACAGGCTTTTGGTCTTTGTCAAATATTTTTATCTCATAATTGAGCAAACAAGGTGCCTGCGGGTTGTTCATAACTGTATAGATAGTTACTTCGAATGTTCCTTTATCATTCAGGCTGAGGTTGACCAATGCTCTGCACGACAAAGGACATTGGGCAATGGCTGATATATTCGAAAATAGCAGAAACAGTGATAACCATGCAGAAATTGCAATGATAGTTCTAGAAGTACGCATACTGTATAAAGCACGCAGCTTGGTTTTAAATCTCATGATATGTCCGGTTTATGGATGTTCGTTGATTGCCACGCAAATACCGGTTCAATTCGTCCTGTGTTTGAACTAATCTTGTTCCCTCATTCAAACACATTATGATAATATCAAATATTTTGCCAAAACTTGTATTTATTAAATATTTACTGATTCAAGTATCTAATTAATGTGGATATTTCAAAGCATTTTATTATCTTCACGGCATTACACTATAATATATATGCAATGGCAGAGAATGACAATGGTAAATCAGAAAGAATCGTCACGAAAATGTTTGAGAATGATGCGTTCAGTAGGTGGCTTGGCATTAGCATTCTCGAAGTCCTGCCAGGGAAGGTGAGCCTTAGTCTTATAGTCAGAAAAGAATTTACGAACGGATTTGGTGTAGCCCACGGAGGCATCACCTATTCATTAGCTGATAGTGCATTAGCTTTTTCGGCAAATGGTCTTGGTCGTCATGCATTATCTATAGAGACATCAGTTTCGCATACCCGTCCGGTGATGGAAGGTGATATTCTTACAGCACATGTAGAAGAACTTGTCAATAGCAGGAAGCTTGGTATTTATCATATTAATATATACAACCAGCGTTCAGAGCTGGTAGCTCTTTTTAAAGGGACCGTCTTTAAGAAAGATGCCGAATGGGATGTGTGATAAAAAAAAGACATATTTTTTTAAAAAAATATGTTAATTTTAATTAATTGATATTCAGATATTTGTGTAATTTTTGTGATTTTTTTTAATTTATTTTAATTTTTTTTGAAAATAAATTTTGTTTTCTGAATAATTGGTTGTTATCTTTGTGTCCGCTTTTGAAAATTGTACAACAGTGTACAAAAATAGATTAGCAAAGTTCATTGACATATAGAGAGGAAATAAACGTTATGTTGACCCTAAGAAACGAGTTATTTATACAGAGATGTATGAATAACACAAAGACAATTTACTATGGAGAGTTTGATCCTGGCTCAGGATGAACGCTAGCGGAAGGCCTAATACATGCAAGTCG
>JAIBCG010000098.1 GCA_019694295.1 Saprospiraceae bacterium | reverse complement strand
TCCCCTACATGCACAGAAACACGACCGCTACTGGCCATTTGGTACTGCTTATTCTGAAAGTAATTTTAAACCAGTCTTTTTTTTTCTGGAATTTGATTATAATGGTGGGTATGAAGTGGAAGTTCCATCCCAACCGGACAGCAGCCAAAGTAAGTTTCTTATTTTTCACCGTTCTCCGGGCACGACCTCTTACTCAGATAAGGATGGCAATCTTAAGTTTATGAGCAATTCACTGCGAATTTTTGATGCAACGCTTAAGGTGATGGAGAACGGCGATACGATCAACCCGGGCGTTTACTGGAAGCCGGATCCATTCGACGCCAACTATCTTCCGCGAGGTGTCCGGGCATTGTCTGCACCGGGAGATGAAGACCACTTTGCCTACCTGATACATCAGGCAGAGGACACCTGCAAGAAATGCCCATCGGGTTTTATCAAGCTGACACCACTGTACTATACGAAGATTGATCTTCAAGCTAACGGGGGCTTGGGCGCTGTGGTAGAAAAGAACAAAATAATAGAAAAGGCCAAGGGAGCTCCCTACTCAGTTACAAAACATGCCAATGGCCGTGACTGGTGGATATTACTGCCGGAGCAGGGTATCAATCACTATCGGCGTTATTTACTGACGCCGCAAGGGATAGAGTGGCCATGGATACAGGAGATAGGGCCCAATCAGACGGAAGTTGTTTGGAAGCCGCTGTCAGCAAGTTTCTCACCGACGGGCGATAAGTTTGTGTTTGGGTATGGAAACCAGGCGGTCTTTCTGTTTGATTTTGACCGTTGTACCGGGCTGTTGTCCAACTTCCGCGAACTTCCGTTAACAGATTATCAGGATCTTGAAGGTTTTAAGTACACCAGGGACTTGCTTTTCGCCATCGGGCCGTTTTTGTTATTTATTTTCATCCTCAAGAATATACCAAATGGACACTGAGCAGGAACCTTTGTCAATAGATACAATTGTAGCCTTAACCTTAGCTGAGTCTATAGTACTATGTGAGAAAGATAGTCCCCAATCGGGCTATAATTATTTTGAACCTTGGTTAGTGCAACTTGGGCCTGACGGTAATATATATATATATATATATCACATGCACTGATTGGATTTTGTCTGTCAAGGATAGATAATGCCGATAAGAAGTATGACGGGACAGAAAATGGGCCCCAATTATCCTCTGTTGGTGTTCAATATTATTCTGAGAGTCTACCTTATTACCCTAACTACCGTCTTGGGGCACTGGCAGGCCCTTGCGACACCCTCACGTCGGTGCGGGCAGATAAGCCGCCGGCTGCCAGTCTGCAGGTATATCCCAACCCTTCAGCAGGGGATATAGTCACAGAGATTACACTGCCTGACTACGGTCTTGCACAAGCTACCGAGCTGAGGGTGTTTGATGCATCCGGCAAAGAGGTATATAGCTGGCGGTATCCGGCGTACAGCTATCTGCATGTGATACCTGCAGGTCGTCTGAGTGCAGGTATCTATACTGCTTCGCTGATGTACAAGGGCAGCCCAGTAAAGTTTGTTAAGTTTAGTGTGGTGCGGTAGGGAAAATCTATTTTGAACCACTTTCAGTAATTATTCTGCCTACGCTTTTGTTGTGCATGTAAGAATGCCTTACTTCACCAGCTCCAGTAAGGCTACGCTCTCTATGTGGTAAGTCTGAGGAAACATATCGACCGGTTTTACCCGTGTCACTCTATATTTTTCTGAGAGCAATTGGATGTCTCTGGCTTGTGTTGCCGGATTGCAACTGACATAAACAATTTTTGGTGCTTCGAGCTTGAGCAGGGTACTTACAACATCGGCATGCATGCCCACTCTAGGCGGGTCAGTGATCACAACATCCGGCTTTCCGTGTTTTTGACTGAATGAGTCGTCCAGAATATCTTTGACATCGCCGGCGTAGAATGTGGCATTCGTTATGTTGTTGAGGGCTGCGTTGATTTTTGCATCATCTATGGCGGCAGCTATTTCTTCGATTCCGGTTATCTGCCTGCAGCTATCTGCTATGTACAGGGCAATACTTCCCAGGCCGGTGTACAGATCGTACACGTTTTCTCGTCCGGTGAGGCCGCAATATTCCTTCACAATGTCGAACATCTGCTTTGCCTGATGGGTGTTGGTTTGGAAGAAACTCTTTGGGCCAATGTTGAATTTCACATTGCCCAGCATCTCTGTTATCACCGGTTCACCTTCATACAATACCATGTCGAGGTCGGCATAATAATCGTTGAGTTTGGTGTTGATACAGTAATACAGGCTGGTGATTTCAGGGAATTGCCTCTTTACTTCGCTCAGATAGTTCCTGACTTTCTTTTGGTCGTCTTTGCCAAAAGCTACGATAACCATGATGTTGCCGGTGGTGGTAATGCGTATGACAACATTGCGCAGAAACCCGGTATGGTTTTTTGCATCGTAAAATTCCAGATTCTGCTCCTCGCCGATGTCTCTCAGTGCATTCCGAATGGCGTTGGATGGTTCGACCTGTAGATGGCATTCATGAATGGGTAAAATTTTATCAAAAACACCTGCTATGTGAAAACCAAGCACATTGTCCGCTGATGTTGCACCCTTATCCATCTCTTCTCTCGTAAGCCATCTTAGTGACGAATAGGCAAATTCGAGTTTGTTGCGGTAATGACTTGTATGCTCGGCAGCAAGTATAGGTTCGAAGCTTTCAGGGGCAACTTTTCCTATGCGTTGCAATGCCTGTTGTACGGTTTTTTCTTTTTCCTGAAGCTGTATTTTGTAGTCGAGATGCTGATACTTGCATCCTCCACAAGTGCCGAAATGTTCACAAAAAGGCCGAACCCGATGCGGGGACAACTTCACGTATTCAGATACGAGCCCGAATCTGACGTTCTTTTTCTTTCTTGGCGAATAGACATTTACAACATCACCCGGCACTGCTTTCTCTACAAATACCACTTCTCCTGCTTCATCTCGTCCAACGCCGAATCCTTTGTCTGCCAGTCCTGTGATGAGAATGTTGGTATAATTCTTTTCTCTTCTTCTTTTCTTCATCTGTGAATGTTAATCGTTTATTTTTTTCTACCTGGTGCATCCACCAGTTTAATGAAACCATCTATGAGATCATTGGGTACGGTGACAGCAAGATGATATTGTAGTATTTTCCAGCCTTCAGTCGTTTTTGTAAGTGTGCCCGAACCACGACATACACCCATCCATGTGTTTAGTGTTTCATTGAAGTACGCCATTCGCTTATCATTTGAAAAATAAACCTTACGCTCAATGGGTTTGAAGTCCCAGGCCGATCCTCGCTCGAAATATTTGGCGGCCCATACTTTCATTTCGTCTCTAGTCCACCGTTCTGTAGCATCTGTACCGAGGTAAATACCGTTTTCGGCCATCGAACCAAAAAATGTCTTAGCATCAGCCTTGGCAGCTGATAAATGCCAGTTGTCCATCAGCCAATTGATTTCTTCTTCGGTTGGGTTGTTACACTGGTCTCTGTGCCTTGTTTCATAGCTTGACATGATGCGCCACTTGCCCGACTTCTTAGTCAGATTAATGGTGTACTGTCCGCAATGCGTGAATTTTCCATTCAAAAAATAGCTATAATCTGCAGTGGTAGTTGCCAGGTACTGATCGGTCCGGGTGTTGAGGTTAGTAAGTTTTTCTTCGGTGCCGGGTAGATTGGAAGCAATCATTATGGAAGCGTTCATTAACTGAGTTTTGTCCATTACCTCATTGGGGCGGTTTTCGTTGGTGATGGTCGTGAATGTGGCTTCTGCTACTGTCATCTCGTCAAGCAAGGCCATATCGCCCTTTTGTTTTGCCTTAAAGAAACGATTGATGGTATTTTCTATTTCTTTTTCTTGCGAAATCTGAGCCGGAACAATAACTGTATTCATCATAATGTATAACAGAAAGGCTGTGTGTATTCGAAAAATGTTTTTATAAAACGACATAAGGTTGTACATTTAAAGCTCAAAATTACTCAAATGAAGTTCTTTTTTCTTATTTGTTCAATCAATATTATCACAATGAATATTAATGCTCAACCCGACCTCACTACTCCGTGGGAGAAAAATCGCAATATCACAACCACATACCGTGAATGTATCGACTATTATCAGCTACTCGACAGGCAGTTTGATGAGCTGAAATGTGAGCCACTTTATATGACAGATTCCGGATTTCCGCTTCATCAGGTGGTGATAGATGCGGACCGCGACTTTGATCCGGATGCAAGTCGAAAAAAAGGCAAAACCATACTATTCATCAACAATGGCATTCATCCCGGCGAACCGGAAGGCATAGATGCTACTATGATGCTGGCACGCAATCTGCTCACCGATAAAGATAAACACGCATGGTTGAAGAATACGGTAGTGGTAATTATTCCGGTGTACAACATTGACGGCTGCCTTAACCGTGGGCCATATTCGAGAGTAAACCAAAACGGACCCGAAGCTTATGGTTTTAGAGGAAATGACAAGAACTACGATCTTAACCGGGATTTCATTAAATGCGATTCGCAAAATGCACGATCCTTTAACCGGATATTCAGCTACTGGAACCCCGATGTGATGATTGACAATCATACTTCTAATGGTGCAGATTACCAGCACTTTATAACACTCATTACCACGCAGGAAGACAAATTAGGCCCCATACTTGGTGAATTTACCCGAAAAACCGTTAACCCGGCACTGTATTCAGGAATGAATGCAAGAAACTGGCACATGGTCCCTTATGTAAATGCCTGGGGGCCACCTGATGAAAACGGCATCGATGAGTTTCTTGAAACGCCACGATTCTCTTCGGGCTACGCTGCATTGCACCACTGTATTTCCTTTATGCCCGAAACACACATGCTCAAGCCATTTCCCGACAGGGTAAAAAGCACCTACGACCTTATGGAAGTAATGCTCGACTTCCTGTACAGAAACGGAAAAGATGTTCAAAAAGCAAGAAACGAGCAAATTTCCACTTTTACAAACCAACAACATGTACCCATCACCTGGAAGCAAGACAAATCGAAGTTTGAAATGATAGAATTTAAAGGTTATGAAGCAGTACGCAAACTTAGCAAAGTGACCGGTGGCGAACGTCTCTTCTATGATCGCACGAAGCCTTTTACCAAGATGATTCCTTATTACAACAAATTCGAAACCGAAAAAACGGTGACCAAACCATTTGCATACATCATTCCGCAGGCTTACAGAGAAGTTGTGGACCGATTAATCATGAACAAAGTACATGTAGAACAACTGGCTGAAAACAGTCGTCTAATGGTGGAAAATTACAGAATTAATAGCTTCGAAACCTCACCACGTGCATACGAAGGGCATTATCTGCATAGTAATACCCAAGTAGAAAGCTTTGTAAAGGAAGTACAGTTCAGGTCGGGCGATTATTTGGTATATACCGATCAGCCGGCGGCAAGGTATGTTATTGAAACACTCGAACCCGAAGCCACAGATTCATTTTTTAACTGGAATTTCTTTGATGGTATCCTTGGACAGAAAGAATATTTCTCCGACTATATATTTGAAGACCTTGCCGAGCAGTTTTTGAAGGAAAATCCGGAAATAGCCCGACAACTGGAGCAAGAGAAGGTGAAGGATGAAAAATTGAGGAACGATCCGGAGGCAATCCTCGACTGGGTGTACCGAAAAAGCCCGTGGTACGAACCCACCCACCAGCTCTATCCGGTGAGGAGGCTGATGAGTCCGACAGAAATTTCGGTAAAAAGATAAATCTTATGACAATATGACATATATAACCCATTAATATATGACAAAATTGCAGGTTTTTTGAATTGGATTAAGATTTGAGAGAGTATCTACAAAATAACAACGATATGACATTCGATAATTTTACAGTAAAGGCACAGGAAGCCATATTTGAGGCTCAGAATCTGACCAGCTCTCTTGGCCAGCAGACAGTTGATACGCCACATTTGTTGGGAGGCATTCTGAAGGCGGAGGAGTCAGTTGCTGAATTTTTACTTAGCAAGTGTGGTGTCAACATTCCGGTTTTCAAAAACCAGCTCGAACAGTTGATACGGACTTATCCGAAAGTGGAAGGTGGTAGCAAGGAATATTTGTCAAATGATGCCAACAAGGCCCTTAGCAAAGCAAAATCACTGCTTACAGAGATGGGTGACGAGTATATTTCAGTAGAATTACTGTTACTTGCCATTGCAGCAGGTAACGATAAAGGAAGTAAACTGCTAAAGGAAAGTGGTGTTAGTTTCGACTTACTCAAAAAGGCAATATCAGAACTCAGGAAAGGGCGTAAAGTAACAGACCAGCACTCAGAGAATACCTACAATTCGCTCAACAAATACGCCATCAACCTGACCGACCGCGCTGAGGAAGGCAAACTCGATCCCATCGTTGGTCGCGATGATGAAATAAGACGAGTACTGCACATTTTATCAAGAAGGAAAAAGAACAACCCCATTCTGATAGGTGATGCTGGTGTAGGTAAAACTGCCATAGTAGAAGGAATCGCCTGGCGAATTGTAAACAAAGACGTGCCCGAGAACCTGCGCGACAAAAAGATTTATACGCTTGATATGGCTGCATTGGTAGCGGGTGCCAAGTACAAGGGCGAATTCGAAGAAAGGCTCAAGGCAGTCATCAATGAAGTGACCAGCTCAGAAGGAAAGGTCATACTCTTCATTGACGAGATACATACGCTGATAGGTGCAGGCGGCGGCAATGGTGCAATGGATGCCGCCAACATATTGAAACCTGCACTTGCACGAGGCGAAATCCATACCATCGGTGCAACAACTCTTGACGAGTATCAGAAATATTTCGAAAAAGATCAGGCATTGGTAAGAAGGTTTCAAACTGTGTTCGTGGATGAACCAAGTGTTACGGATACCATTTCTATACTTCGCGGTCTGCAGGAGAAATATGAAATATTCCATAAGCTCGCCATTCTTGACGAATCGCTGATAGCCGCAGCTGAGCTCTCGCACCGTTATATTGCCGATCGCAAGTTGCCGGATAAAGCTATAGACCTCATTGATGAAGCCGCCGCCAAGCTCAGGCTTGAACTCGACAGCGTACCTGATGAAGTGGACGAACTTGACAGGAAGATCAGGCAGCTCGAGATAGAACGCGAAGCCATCAAAAAAGAAAAAGACCAGGAAAAGCTCGGTAAGCTCAACGAACAGATAGCCAACCTGAAAGAAGACTACAACGTTATACAGACACGCTGGAAAAACGAAAAGGAAATCCTCGATTCGATTCAGGCATCCAAGACAGCCATTGAAGAGTACGAAAATCAGGCACAAAAAGCAGTGCGTGACAGCAATTTTGAACTTGTAGCAACCCTTCGTTATGGGAAAATCAAAGAGGAAGAGAAAAAATTGGCCGAACTCGAGGAAAAGCTAAAGGAACTTTCACCAGAGAAACGCCTGACCAATCCGGAAGTAACGGCTGATGATATAGCCGAGGTTGTATCAAAATGGACAGGTATCCCGGTGTCGAAAATGCTACAGAGCGAGAAAGAAAAACTGTTGCACCTTGAAGACGAAATAGGCAAGAGGCTCATCGGTCAAAAAGAAGCCGTACAAGCTGTGTCTGATGCCATACGAAGGAATCGTGCCGGTTTGTCTGACATGAAGCGGCCTATCGGTTCGTTTATTTTCCTTGGACCTACGGGTGTAGGTAAAACAGAACTTGCCAAGGCACTTGCAGAAGTGTTATTTGACGATGAGAGCGCCATCACTCGTATTGATATGAGCGAATTTCAGGAGTCGCATGCTGTTTCGCGTCTCATAGGTGCACCTCCGGGTTATGTTGGTTATGACGAAGGAGGGCAGTTGACTGAAGCTGTAAGACGAAGACCCTATTCTATCGTGCTGCTTGATGAAATAGAAAAAGCGCACCCGGACACATTCAATATCTTGTTGCAGGTGCTGGATGACGGAAGGCTTACCGACAACAAAGGCAGAGTAGCCGATTTTAAGAATACCATCATCATCATGACATCAAACCTCGGTTCGGACATCATTCTCGAAAATTTCGAAGACCTGGAAGCCGCTGGTGAAAACAAACGATTCGAGATAGTAGAGGCAACCAAAGCCGAAGTATTCGATCTGCTCAAACAAAGACTGCGACCAGAGTTCCTCAACAGGATCGATGAGCAAATTATGTTCCAGCCACTGAGCAAAAAGGAAATAAGAGAAATACTCGGATTACTGATGAAAGGCTTGAACAAAATGCTGGATAACCAAGGGCTTGCTCTAGAGCTTACGGATGCAACCAAGGATTATCTCGCCGCACTTGGTTACGAGCCGCAATATGGTGCCCGACCTATGAAACGAGTACTTCAACGTGAACTTATCAACGAATTGTCAAAAGAACTGTTGAGTGGAGTCTATAGCAAAGGCGATACCATCATTGCCGATACCGACCACAAGAAGATATTGTTCAGAAAGAAGGTATAAATGAATTGATAATAATACAAATGCCCCGGTCTGTATAGTGCAGGCCGG
>JAIBCG010000037.1 GCA_019694295.1 Saprospiraceae bacterium | reverse complement strand
TACGCGACATAGGACTTATTCCTAGTGAGGGATATAGTTCACTTCTGCTTTCCCTTTGTTAAAGTTAAGAATTTAATCTCAAATGCAAAGTAAAGATGAGGGATAGAAGCCGGCACGAAGTAAGGCGTATAGCCCGACCCGATAGGGGCATGCCCTGATGAAACCAACAGATGTGTGTAGACACAACGTGATGTTTGAAGGCCTCTGTATTGCCTGATTGATCTGGTGTTGTCTAATTATTCCAGAATCTGCTTTAGACTATTTACTACCAACAATTATTACTTCAAATGCATTGCAAAAGCTCAAAAACCATTGTTCACAATGATTTTATCACTTATTTTATAGATATTTTGCACTATTCATTTTCGTTGCATTTCTATTACGCATTTTGGGTTATATTTCTATCCCTAAATACGCCTTTCTATCCCATACTTACAAATGCAATAATAGCATACATTATATTTGGTAATCAATAATTGCCAAATAATTCTACATCACTAAATATTCAGTAGTTATGAGTATCCGCAATCTTTTTCTGGTTTTTATTACGTTGTTTTGCTTAACACATAATAAGATGTATGGACAGCTCAATTCTTTCGAAAATTTGGAGCAATACAATGAAATCGGTTTGTTCAAAAGCAGTCTGAAAGGCTTCTTTAAAGGTTTTGCTGACTTCGGCGAGCCGTTTCAGCTGGGTGGTGGTATTGGTATTGGATTGCGTTCGTATAATGCTGTAGGAGGTCCATTGAGGCAAGATCCATTTTTCTATACCATCAATGGGCACCTCAATGTACGCATATATCAAATAGAGCTTCCATTATCAGTAGTCATGACTGCAAAGAATACAACAAGCTCCTACCCCAATTTTTCGGATCTCAAAGAGTCTCTCAAGCAAAATCTGAGGGACAAAGCCAATTCATTTGCCCGCATCGGTATGAGTCCATATTACAAATGGGCCAAAATTCACCTGGGGCACCGTGCTATGAATTTTTCTAAATACACGATGAGCAACCTGAACTTTTTTGGTGCCGGTCTAGAACTAAATCCAGGTAAAATACGCATTGGAGGCATGTATGGCAGGCTTGCTAAGGCTGAACCCATTGACTTGTCGTTAACTACACCTAATCTGCCGGTGTACCAACGAATAGGTTGGGCCGCTAAGTTAGGATATGGTGATGACAAGGCGTCGGCTGATCTGACACTATTTACTGCCCGAGATGATGAAAATTCTATATCCATCCCTGCTAATTATCCTGAACAAGTGACACCGGAGGCTAACCTAGCCCTCGGCGTTACCCTTCAAAAACTATTCTTCGATCTAGTCCGTATCAAGGTGGATTATGGCAACAGTACAATATCTCCAAATGCGCTAGATGCAGACTCTCCTGACACAGGCATTACCAATTTCTTGTTAAAGAAGAAAAATACAACGTATGTTGCCCATGCGATCGAAGGTTCTATCGTACTCGAAACTAAGACCTTCAATGCCGGTGTTATAGTCAATCGGGTGGACTCAAACTACAAGACATTGGGCACTTACTTCTTCAATAGAGATATAATGGATATTTCGGGGTTTACCCAATTTGGACTATTGGACGGAAAGGTCAATGCATCACTCAAGGCAGGGATTCAGTCAAACAATTTAGATAAAAGTCTCCCTACAACCAATAAAAGATTGATATACGATGCCCAGTTGACCTATGCCATTCCAAAGGTATCTGCCAGCTTTAATTATTCCAATAATACAGCAAGAGTCAATTATCTGCTCAATCAGAATCTGGATTCGCTCAATGCAGTCATCGTCACCCGCGACATGGGGCTCAATATCCAATACAATCTACCAACCACAAATGAGATATCACATGCTATCAGTGCTACCGGTAATATTCAGGATGTAAGCGACGACATAGAGAAGCCAAGTCGCACCCTAACTTCGAAGGTCTTGCTAGGTAGCCTTTCCTATATGCTGCGCTTGCCATCCGACTGGAATTTTTCACTCAGGGGCAACTATACCCAAAATGAAATCTCTGGTCTGCAGACAGATAGGGTCGGTTACGGCTTGGGTGTGAGGAAGGCCTTTTTTGAAAATAAGCTAACTATTGGAGTGGATGGCAACTTCTACAACAATAAAAACGCACTTGGACAAAAATCAAAAAACGCCATAGGACAATTTATGGTAGCTTATCAATTGTTTAAAGGTATGGGTATTAATCTACAGTGGGGGCTTCTCAATACTACTACTGGCACAGGACCAGCCTTTACTGAAAGTATAGGAAATTTGACCATGCAATACCAGTTTAGCTATGTTCCCAAAAAGAAAAGTAAGCAAGAAAAGGAAAAAAATAATAAAGCAGAGTAAAACGGGATAAAATAAAAAAATAGGCATTTGACCAAATAAAATATTGTATAATGAATATCAGACAATACCTCTTTTCAATAATATTTTCAACTGTATCAATCTTCATGTTGCAGGCTCAGACAGAAGTTTGGCCGGTACAGGTATCTGGCAGTATGCTCCCACCTTATTCACTTGACCTCAAGGTTTACAGCCTTGAACGCGCCGAAGATTTATCATTTACAGCAATATTAAAAGACCCCGTGGAAGCGAATTTATTGGTCAAGCCGGTTATTACAGTTGAACAGAATGGTACTGTTATCTATCAGACAGACCCTAATTATGCGGGCAAGACGATTTTGCTAAGCCAGTTTAATCCAATCATTCTCAATGGTTCTGCCCTAGGTGAATATTTGTCTAATGTAGCACTGACAGGTGCCCAGCCCGGTAGTAAAGGATCCGTTGAGATGCCTGAAGGATTTAACCAAGTCTGCCTTCAATTGTATGGCGTTGAACGCAATGTACCTGTGTCCAATAAATTTTGTATTTCAGGCAATTTTAGATTGTGTCAGCCACCTCAAATCTCAAAGCCGACCTTCAATGAAAAAATCAAGATGCCGGAAGTGCAGAATTACATATTTTCATGGCAACCGATGCATATCGGCAGCCCAAACAATCCTGGCCCGGTCGAATATACTTTCGAACTCGTAGAGCTGCCTGTAGGCGTGATGAATGCCAATGATGTCTTTGCTAGTGCACTGAAAGTATATACAACTACTACAATGGCCACTTCATTGATATATACCCAAGGTGAACCCACACTGGAACCCAATAAATACTATGCATGGCGAGTGACGGCCACTTCTGTCATGTATCCGACCAGCAAATTATTTCAAAATGATGGCAAAGGCGAAGTGTCGATTTTTATCTTATATGAAGGAGAGGTACCGGCAGGCGATGTAAACCCATTTGACAAAGCTTCACCTCGTGGGTGCTCTGTTTATGAGACATCCTATGGCGCGGTTTCAAAGGCAGACAATGTGCCAGTGATAGCCTCGCCCAACCAGAATGTAAAGGTTGGTTATTTCGACATGAAGATCACTGAAGCTTATAGCAGTCAGACACAAAGTTATTCCGGCAAGGGATTGGTCGAATATCCGATGTTGCGTTCGGTATTGGAAGTAGAGTTTAAAAATATTAAAGTAAATAAAGAAGGCCGGGTCTATGAAGCTGAAAGTATCTCTGCTCTAATAGATCCTGCCCTGCAATTTAATCTGTACAATCTCAGCAAGGAATCTATAGAAAAAGCTATCACTTCCAAATATATTGACAAGCTTAATACCTTGTTGCAAAAGCCTAAGAGCGATGTTGCAGAATTGGCGGAGGGTTCTACTGTCTTTAATTCACTCCCAGTATCCCTGCATTTTGAAAAGCAACAACCTCCTGTTGCAGTAATTGGAATGGTATTAACTCCTACCAATGCTTTCATTAATTTGCTTTCTCAGACAGACGATGGTGGTATTTATGTAGCGACATTGATTCCTACAACTCCTTTTGGAGTGAAAAATAATGCATATCTCATACCCATTCATGCGGATGGAATAGAACGATCTTCAGTAAAATTACTGGAGTCCATCGAGTCAGGAAATGTGGTATCTGACAAGAGTAAAATGAGGTGTAACTGTAAGGGATTTGAATCGCTGAATGATCAGGTTCAACTGAGTATCTCGCCCGATATTATGACACGTACAGATAATGGTGCTCCTGTCACTTTCGAACCTACGAAAGAAACAGGCAACTATGACAATAAGATAACTGAAGTAGAAAATATACCGAGGTTTAAATTAAATAATCTGCCCGGCTTTACATTTCAGGCAAAAAGTGGAAAACTGGATCTAAGTTCATCCGAGAATGGATTTAATAAAGATGTCAATGATTATACTGCAAAGCAATCAATCAACTGGAAAGGGTTGCGACTCAAAGATATTCAGCTTACTATCCCTGAAAAATACAATATCGTTGATCCCAATTCGCCTCTGACATTGGATAACGGTGAAATTTATATAGATGAAAACAAATTGGCCTACGGTCATTTTTCAAAAACCAATGTATTAGGATTGGACAAAGGAAAGATGGGTCCATGGAACTATAGTATCGATACCATGAAGGTAACGATGGATGCACATCAGATCGGAAAATTCAGGTTGAGTGGCAATATTAAGACACCTTTCTTTGATGATCACTTCCCCTATAGGGCAGTAGTAGCAGAAACAAGGCAAAAACAGATACAGTTGGATGCAATTATTCCTTCATCAAAACTAGGCATGAGTATCTGGCATGGCTCCTTTACTACTCAAAAACCTTCTTCGGTAGATGCTCGATTGGTTCAGTTGGGTGAAGAAAGGCAACTTACTCCAAAGTGCGATTTTACAGGTGACTTAAATGTCAATTTTACTGATAAAGAATTCAGAGCTGCCATCTTGAATACTAATAAAGGTGAAACACTCGATGCATTGAAAAACGCACTTAAGATCGATAACTTCGCATTTGAGTTATCCGGATTATGGCTCGATGGACTGTCCAATGACCCGATGAATGAACGAGAAAAAAGGTTTAAAATTGAAGGATTTGATCTTAAAAATGTAAGTCTTCAGATTGGCGGAACATCGCATAAACTCAGTAGTGCCTCATTGAAATATGTCACGGAAGAAAAAAGAGAACGCTTGGGCCTGAAAACCATTGTGGTGAAGGGATCCAGCAAAGTAGAGCTGACCATTTGGGCAGCAGCAGATAAAGGCACTTTCAGGTTTGAAGGGATTGAGGTAAATAATATCGACCTGAAATGCAACTGTGGTGTAGCAAGTGTAATTCCAAGCAAGGATGAATGGGATAGAATCATTGATGATTTTTATGAAAAACACTACATACTAAGTGCAGCCGGATTCACCCAAAGTGGTACACAATCCGTATTTCCGGAAAAGCTATTTTACATTGGAAAAGAGCTGGCCATTGAGAAAATAAAAATGAACACCATCGCTTGGTTCCCTACCATAGATAATAATAGTGCGATCAATATACCATTCTTGGATAGGAACCTGAGCATCGAAAATATAGGCGGAGCATACACAGGTAAATATAGAAATGGAGTCGCTGTAAATAGTAAAACGGAGTGGACGAAAGAGGTGTTCAACAGCCTGGCCAATGAATCCACCGGAGATCTTCATCTCCCTTTGATCATTACCGAAGAGTTGTGGTCAAAATTTGGGTTCAAGGGAGATTATACCTTACCTGAAAACTACAAGCTTTTTATCACCGAATTTAAAACCGCTGGTAGTGACAATTTAAGCAATGCAACCGTTAAGATAGGCTTAGTTGGTGCACTTATGGTCGAGGAAAAAGAGGTCTTCGTGTATTTTGAAAGCAATGAAGATATAGCCATAGGGCCTGACAAAATATCATTAAAGGATATTTTGCTTCATCTGACTAAAGATGCTAAATTGGATGAAAACGTGACTTACCTTAGCTCAGGCAATGGAGACAAGACTGCTGAAACCGGTAGCTATGTGGGATTGGACTGTACCGCAGGCATCCATAATTTCAACCTTCAGGGTCATTATACCATGCCAAGCGAAACATTAATAGGGTATGATGAAACCGGTGCAGTTACGGGACCTGCTGTATTTGGTTTTAGGTTGATAGAAAATAGTATTGATGGAAACGGTGCGCTTTTGACTGAATTTAAAGCGCCTTTAAAGACTACTTATAAAAGTGCCAAGGGATGGCAAGAATGGAGCTTTTCGACGGATGGTGATCGTCATATTGTATTCAATGGCGGAAAATCATTGGAGGCATATTTGGATTATAGCAGTACTACTGCGGTGGATCGGCCACAGGGAGAAATTGATGATCTTACGAGAGAACGGTTATATAATAGCTACTTCAGGGGAATTATCTTCAATCAAATAGGATTTTCAATTCCTATTCTTGAACAAAATAGAGTTGACGCCAAAAGCAATCCTGAATTTTTTAAAGATACAGTATCCTATTCATTTTATGAGATTGATAGCAAAGCTTTCTTTTCAAAATATCAGGGCTTCCATAAAGTAAAAAAAGAAAATCTGGCGCGCTTAGGGGGATGGCAGTACCACCTGGATACCATCCGGTTTAATATAGAATATAATCAATTGGATGCTGACAAATTAACTCTGAAGGGAGCTACCTTGATTCCCCTCTTCAGATCAGCACCTGCTGACAATAAAGCAAAATGGGAGGAAACATTTACGGATGCATGGGTTCCTTACTCACTGAGTATTGAATACGACGCAAAAGAACAAATACCGGCAATTTCAGGATTTGTTGATGGCGTGAATGAGAGCTTATTTGAGCTAAATTATATACACGGTATGGGTATGAACCTCGATAAGGAATCCTTTGTTGACTTTGGCTATGATAAGGATCGAAAAATAACGACTGCCAAAGCAAGTCTGAATGGCAGAGCCATTTATTTTATCGAAAAATTGGATGCCAAGATTCCGTTTTTAAAATTTCAGAATTTTAATGTGAATCATAACATAATAAAGAAAAATAACGGATCTGATATGTGCTCGTCCAATGATATTGCAGGTATTGAATCCATTGATTTCGGAACATGGAGTATCATGTATTTTACTGAGGTTGAAAAAGAAGCCTTATCAAAGGCCGCTAATTCGAGCACAGGTCAAAATTTATCCGGAAAAATCAAAGAGAGCAAATTTGCCAAAGGACTGGGTGCCGACATTAGTAGCTTTAGTAAAATGGTAGGATTTGATATCAGTATTCATGAACCATCCTTTTTCTGCACAGGCTCTGAATGGAAGATGGTCATCGGACTGGATCTGAGCATCATGAGGGATAAAAGTAATCTGACCGCTTCACAACAAGAGGTCTCTGACAAATTCAATCCCAAAGAAGCGGCAGAAAGAAAAAAGGCAGAAGAAGAAAACAGTTTAAAACCCCTGGAGAAAGACTACAAAGAGGCACAGAATAACATCAAAACCATCGCAGATGAAAGAAGTAAGCTGCTTGCAGAAAAACAAAGATTAGAAACAGAGCTCAAAACTTTTAAAAAGGATAAAAACATTAAAATTAATGGTAATAATGTGAGCTATAACAGTGCTTCAAATAAGTCAGAGATCGATTCAAGTAACAGTACCATTGCTTCCCTTAATACAAAAATTACGGCGGCAAATACAAAATATAAAACAGCTCTTACATCAGTAAAGGAAAAATATAAGCCGTTCAAAGAACAAAGTGCCAAACTGAAGACCGCATCTAATGAACTGGACAAGCAAACAAAAGCCGTTGTCGAAAGAACTGAAAAATATAAAAATGCGGGAGCAGGTGAAAGGCTGGAAATGGACAAAGAAAAATTTAAAAAAGACCTGGCTGAAGCTAAAGCTACAAAAACAGGTGCCTTCTCTGCGAGTGGTGATATAGAAGTGTCCTTCGATGGCAAAGGATATAAAGATGTAGCCCTTACCTGCCTTGGTTTAGGAGGAGAGTTTGGGCCGGTGAAATTTAAAGGCGGTATTAATTTATTCCGGGATGAAACTACGAAGGGGAACTATGACCCAAATGCCGTTCAAAGTGCGTGGGGCAATGGATTTTTGGGCATGATTGATGTGAGCATACTTGATTATAACTTTGCCACAAAATTCCAGACAGGTGTTAAGCTTGACGGAGCTACCGCTCAGGCTGCTCAGGATTTTAGATATTGGTTTGCAGACCTGTCATTTAGTGCTAATCCTGGGTTGCCATTGGGGCAGTCCACCTTTTCTTTGACCGGTATTGGTGGTGGATTCTATTATAATATGGCCAAGGAGATTCCGGGTTTGGATCAGATCAAAAAACAAAGCCCACCACCTGTAGCAAACAATGACCTGTGTAAGGCTGAAGGAATGGAAGCCGGTAAGTCACTATCCGGACTAAAATATACTGTAAGTCGTGGAAGCATGGGCGGCTATTTATCTGCTGAAATCTCTCATCCGGCGAGGGTGTCGCTGGAGGGTATTTTGTCTCTGGAAATAGCCATCATTAATGATGAATTTAAATTCAAGAATTTCGGATTAGGTCTCAATGGATATGCCTTGTATGAAGATTTTGCCACCAGAAAGACTGAAAGTCCCCTGATAGTAAAAGGAGATATAAATCTGAATTTTGAAGAAAACATTAAAGTAATAGGTGGCATAGATTTCAGATTTGGAAAAAAAGCAGGACCTCTCGAGATAGCTGCACCATCGGATAAAAACAGTAATTCTAACTCCTGGAACAGTATCAGATTCTGTTTTTCCAACGAATTCAATTATGTACATGCCGGTAGTTGGGGTATCCCGGGCAGATTAGGCTCTGGGCCTTCTTCAGGTCTTAACTTTTTGTCTGCAGGGTTTGAAGCGCCACTTTTTGGAAAGGTTTCGGCAGGATTATATGCACAATTAGGAAATAAAACAGACGGACAGCCCAAGATTAGTTATTTATTGCCTAATTATAAAGGTACGGATAATAGCCTTGAGAGTTCTTCTATACTATCCGATCGGTTTGCAGCGAATGCTGGCTTTAGATTAAGTGCTGACATGGGCAGTGAATTTCTTATTTTCAAGTGGTACGCTACAGCTGAAATTGGAGCAAATCTGGCAATTCAAAACTGGGGTAAAGGCGTAACATGTAATGGTAAAAAGGAGAAAGTAGGATTTGAAAACGGTTATTATTTAACCGGGAATGCTTATGCGTCATTAAAAGCGACAGCATCCATTGACACTTGGGTTAAAGAGTTTGAAATTTTTGATGGATCGGTGGATTTGGTTTTAGATTTTGGCTTTCCTAATCCTTCTTATTTGCTAGGAGATTTTGCCGTCAAATATAATGTGTTGGGAGGATCGTATGCGGGAACGCAAAATATGGAAATTGATTTAGGAGAAAAACCTTGTGATGACTATCAAGCAGACCCATTGGTTGGGATAAAAGCCCACCACGATTTTGAATTTTTCGAAAATAAAGAAAATGGGGATAATGTATTCGTACATGTTAAAGTAAAAAACAATGTGGTATTAGAAAAAAACTTTAATGTAAGAAAAAAAGGCAATGATGGAAAAACCTTAAAATGTAGCCTTGATGTTACACTGAAAGAGAAGTCTTCCGGAAAAATTATTCCTTTAGTGGATCGACTCTATATGAAAGATAAACTATATGATGTCTGTATGTTGCCCTATAGTTTGATGAAGCCCAATAAATCCTATATTATTGAAGCTAAATACACTTGGACATCAGCACCCTTTACTATGCAAAATGGGGTTTATCAGGCAACTGGATATGCAGCTAAAATAGCAGAAGAAGTGGTCACAAAAGAATTTAAGACCAGCCCATTGTGGGGAATAAAGGTTCATGATGGTATCTTCTTTAATGATGACCCAGTTGATTTAGAAGGTGGTGATATTCTTTACCAAAAATTGGACAGTCTAACAGTTTTACATCAATTCGATTTTTCAAAAGAACAATTATTGGAAACCGAAGATAATTCAAAAGAGTATTTAGGATGTGATATTGACGTATCATTAATTAATAAATATTCAGGAGATGAAATAGCCCGATTGGATAAAATCAATGAGAAGGTATATAACGGAGACATCAGTAAATCTGTAAGTATATTTAAACTCAACCAACAACTTAAAGCGGGAGGTATGCGCTATACTGCCAAAGTGACGTATCACTTTAGAACGTATAATAAGACGGCAACTGGAGAAGAAATCAATATAAAGAAGATGGATGATCAGATATTCACCAGGACCTTTGAACCCAGTCCTTATTACGAAATAAAAGCTCATAATGATTTTGTTTTCCCTGAAAATGGCGGATTTATCAACAAAATTAATACTTTCAAAATCAGACACAATATGGCTCCGTACCAAGGTCATCTTGGTCTTTCAAACTTAATCATAAGGAACAAGGCGACGGGTAAGGTTGTAAGAATAGTTCAAAATTTTATAAGTAATAATTTAAATAATGACATTCTCTATTTTGAACCTGATTTTTTATTGCAACCTAATACAGTCTATTCCATGGAGGCGCGATACATAGAACGTGCAGGAAACCCATTAATAGATCATAGTAAAGAAACAGTATTCGGTGAATTTGCGACAAGCCCCGCTTATAATATAGATATCCACAATTCATTAGTCCTTGGAAGTCAAAACGATCGGTTTGAAGGTGGGTTTAAAAATCTTTCGTCGTATAAAGAAGATAAAGGAATAATTACTGTTTGGTTACAACAGGACAGTCTAAAAATTGCGAGCAATATAAATATGGATGAAGTTTTTAAAATAAAACTAGCGAATAAGGTCAAATATATAAAATGTGATCTTGAGGTAAAATTGGAAGATTCTATTTCCGGAAAAACGATTTCTTTACTTAAAGGTAGTTCAACTAAATCCTATTTAGGTTTTATGAATAATTATTATTTGACACAAAAGTTGGAGGCAAATAAAGCGTATCTAATCAAAGCTAAGTACACCCTGTATTCTTATGAAACGACAGAGGCAGGACAGATGTTTAATAAGCAATCTATTAAAGAAGAACTAGCGAATGCAACTTTTATAACTTCACAGTTTTATGGAAGCCCCGCTTTTAAAGGATTGGAGGTCAATTTAAATAAAACAGGAAAATATGGACCTGATTTTGCAGTTTTGAAAGTTAGCCATCCAATAGATAGAAATATAGAATTGGGTGATGGGTCATCCATGGAAATCACACCTAAGTTGACTGTTATAAATAAATTGACTAATGAGACGATAAGCTTTGTATCCCCTTATTCGTCCGATACAGAAAATTATCCATTGGAGTTTTCTAATTTAAATCTTAATACAACGTACATACTTAAAGGAAATTTTTTATGGAATTATGTGGATAAAAAAGGAGGCCATATGCACCCTATTGTGGAACCGGTTTATGTTGAATTTGTACCTAAAGATTTAGATAAAACAACTAATGATGTAGCATTAAAAACTAAATTTGACGATGCAGACATTATTGGGAACGGTGGTATTGACGACCCCATTAATAATAATTTAGTCACTACCAACTTTAACCAAATAAAGATTAAGCATAAAACAGATATCGAGAAAGAAAGGCTAGTGCTATCTGAAAATAACACGCCAAAATTCATGAAGTGCGATTTGATCGTTTCTATAAAAGAGAAGTTATCCGGAGTCGCAGTACCGGTCAATAAAATTAGGTATGAAGACGGGACGGGTTATAATAACGGTCTTTTCTTCAGCATTTATAAAATATCACAGGAATTGAAGCTAAATACGACTTATCTTCTCGAAGTTAAATACAATTGGATGCAATATGATAAGTCGGAAACAGGAGTGGTTAGCAATGAAAAAATAGTAAGAGTAGAATCCGAATCATCAGAGTTTACTACAGTCGATAAGCCGAAAGAAACAATCCACAATGAATTTATTTTTCCTAAGGAGGGAGAAACGATTAGTTCGAAATCAACGGAAATAAAATTCAGACATAATGCTGCGATGAATAAGGAAATCAGGCTTGACGAGTTTAATTCTGTACGTTATTCATTAAGTAGTATCGAAATAAATCAGAGAGGTACAGCTAATAGGATAAAATTGGGTAAACCGACAACTGGAGAGAATGGGTTAGTGACTGTTTGCCCTATAAATGCTCCGGGCTTAAAACCCAATACAACTTACAACCTTTTAGTTAAATATGATAAGCTACTATTTAGTAGGGATAGTGGAGGTATAAGTTCGATACCCGGAAAACCTGAGATTCATAATATAATATTCAAAACAGGCGATGAGTAACAACTAAATTAAGTCAAAACGAGAATCTTATTTCTAATCAGGTTTTGAAATAATGAGGCAGAAGCCATTTTTATGTATGCATATTTTAACAAGGCGATGATGAATCGTATAAAATTGAAAGATAGATGAAGAATATAAGTTTGATTTTAATCATAGTATTTTTTCAGGGATTGGTTTTAAATCAGGCAATTGCTTTTGGTCACATAAGCGATTTGGAACCACACTTGAAATCACACAAGATAAAACAGAATCAATCGAGTTTTGACACACTCCCTGTACATAACAACGATGATAAAATTATCGGTATGGCAAAAGCTTACGAGGACTCTATTGTCTTGCGAATGTCCCCACCATATTATCTTTTTTGGGAAAGTGTCAAGCAAAATGGATTTACCATAAAAAGAGGCACCTCTAAGGACAACTTGAAGGAGATATCTAAGGTATTTCCTTATCCTATGGAATCCTCTGAGCCGAAATTACGCGAAATGGATTCAATTTCTCAGGTCGCATATTTTTTACTATATGGAAATATAGACAGGGGTGATTTACAGGGATATAAACTGTATCAAGCAGACCAGAATATTCTCGGTATGGCTATGTTAGTCTCAGAATTTTCTAAGGATGCTGCCAATATTCTGGGATTTCGATATGTAGATCGTAATGTTTCTAAAGGTCAGAAGTATGTGTACGAAATTAGTACAGCAGGGTTTAAAGATAGTAAATACAATGAAGTAATTGAATTAGTAAATACTTTACAGGCCATAAAAGAGCCTGTAGCATTTCAGGTTTTAGATGGAGACAATACATTGACTCTTCAGTGGAGTAAGGACAATGTAGAAAATTTCACCTATTACAAAATAGAACGATCTACAGATCAGAAAAACTTTGAGCCTATCACATCAAGACCCTTATTTTTTAATTCTACTAACGACACTTTAACTAATAATTTTATTTATAAAGATTCGCTCGACATTATTAACGGCACTACATATTATTACCGCCTTTACGGTGGTAACAGTTTTGCCGAATACAGCCCCGCAGCTTTTGCATCCGGCACACCCCGAGATTTGACACCGCCTGTGCCACCTAAGATTACGAAAGTCACATTTGATGATAAGCTTATTCAGTTTGATGTAGAGTGGGACATAGAGATAGCGACTGTACCTGCGGATTTTGCGTATTATCAAGTGATGGCATCTCGCGATGAAAGAGTATCTTATACTGCCGTAAGCCCTAAATTGGGCTTGGCGGATTTTAATTACACTTATGACCTAGGGACAGAATGGAAAGAAGCGAACGAAGGTAGGTATTATTTCCGGCTGGAGTGCTATGACAAGAACGGAAACAAAAGCTCCAGTGATTTTGAAACTTCTTTTGTACCGGACTATACCAATCCTGCAGCACCTGATACATTGTCCGGGTATGTTGACTCATTGAGTTTTGTGCATCTAAAATGGGATAAAAGTACCTCCAAGGATGTACGTGGGTATTGGCTATATTGGGGCAATAGCACCCAAGAAGAGCTTGCACTTGTGAGTCAGGACATCCTTACGGATACAAGCTACCAATACTATATACCCGAAAAATCATTGAAGAAAAACATGTACTATGTGGTCAGGGCAGAAGATCATGCCTACAATAGAAGTGATATCTCCAATATTGCCATAGTAAAATTATTGGATAAGGTACCGCCCATCAGACCCTCCATCAAAAGCATCCAGAATGATTCGCTACGTCTGCAATTAAATCTGGAATTGAGCCCTAGTGATGATGTATATTTTCATGAGCTGTACCGCCGGGAAACTATGTCAAAAGATACCAGCTGGCAATTGCTGGACACACTATGGAATATTGATTCGGATACTTATATTGATCAAATTGCTGAATTAAATAAGTCATATCAGTACAAAATCCGCGCTGTTGATTCAGTAGCGAATAAAAGTATCTTTTCTCCACTTAAGAGCGGAGTCATTAAAGTAACAGCAAAAAATACAGGCATAAGCCAACTTTCAATAAAGCAAAAAGAAAAATCCAAAGCCGTGGAAGTATCCTGGCAAGTCGAAATGCCGAAAAAACTTTCTACAACTGCATTTACAGTTGAAATCTATCGGTCATCCGGTCAGGATGGTATCAAACACTATAAAAAAATGGATAAAGATCTTGATGTATTCACCGACAATGACCTCCAGTCCGGCGTCCTCTACAACTACGCCGTCCGAGTTCGCTACGAAAACGGCTGGACGAGCGAACTAAGTGAAATCAAATCCATCCTCATTAAATAATATTATTCAATAAAACACAAAGAATAGTAGTTATGAACAGAATATATACGTTCCGAATACTTATATTGTGCATACTTATGTGGACATTTTCAACCAGCAATAATGCCCAGACCTTCGTGCCGGTCAATGTCACCGGATTTAATCATGACCTCATAGCCAATGGATCCGGAGGGGCTAACAGGGCGGAAGCCACGACCACCATTACCTTTGATGATCCTGCAAATGGAACGACAAGCGACAATGTGTTGTATTCCAAAAATTTCCGGGGCAATTCCAATCCGTCCACTATTCCACCATTTGGCCTCCCGGATGACGGTATAATAACGAGCCTAAATCTTCCTGGAGCGGTATATCATCTGGCATCTTATGATCAAAATAATGCTCTGGTGCTTCGTACACAAGGCAGTACTGGAACATTAACTTTGGAAACTCCCGGGGTATTCTCCAAAATAGCCTTTTTAGGCGCCAGCTCAAATGGGAACTCATCTTTTGATTTTGTATTGAATTTTAGCGATGGCACCTCGTTTTCTACTACCTTCACTGTACCGGATTGGTATTCTGGTTCTAATTATGCCATTAAAAGCATAGGTAGGGTTTATAGAACTACAATTGGCAGCCATTTGGCAGATGAATTCAATGGAGATGCTGAGAATCCTCGCCTTTACGATAATGAGTTAATCATTGACCCTCCTTACAATTCAAAAATACTATCGAGCATCACCATTACCAAAACAACCTCTACCGGCAGTACCGGAATCTTCGCCATCAACGGCATCACTGCCATCAATGCGCCGGATGCCCCTATTGCCAATGTTGCCACAGATATCACCATAAACTCATTTACCGCCAACTGGGCACTAACATCCAATACGACAGAATATTATTTGGATGTCTCTTCCAGCCCTACTTTCAGCACGTTGTTGCCGGGTTATAATAACCTGAATGTAGGTAATGTACAGAGTTTAAGTGTCACAGGGTTAAGTAATGGTGAGACCTACTACTACAGGGTGAGGGCTGGGAATGTAGCAGGTATCAGTGCCAGCAGCAATACCATCGAAGCTGCCTTGATACAATGCCCATCAGGTGACCTATTCTTTACGACACAAGCACAGGTTGACCAATTCATCATTGATTATCCTAAATGTACTGAAATACCGGGAGCTGTCCTTGTCCAGGCACCTGATGCAACAGACTTAGCCTCTCTGACCAATATAACCAAGATAGGTGGCAATTTAGATATTTGGAATTGCCCTGCGCTTAACAAGCTGACAGGATTGACCAAGCTTACCCAGTTGGGTGGAAGATTGGTCGTTTTTGGTTGTGGATCACTGACAAATATAAGTCCCTTGGCCAACCTGACCTCCATCAATGGTATTATCAGCTTAGATGGGAATGTACAATTGAATGACATTACAGGCATTCTTAACATATCTCTAGGAAGTATTACAGAACTATACATTCAGAATAATTTGTCTTTGTCTGTATGTGATTATAGCCTTGTGTGTGATTTTTTAAAAACAGCCAAGCCTAGGAATATTGCGAATAATGCTGGCGAATGTATAACCGAACAATCTGTAAAAGATGCTTGCAACAACACGAGTTTGATTGACGGTGAATACTGTTCTAATGCCATAGACATTAATACTCTTTTTGGTCATCCGATTGGCGAACCTCATGCTTCAGGTACCTATAGCACAGAAGGAATGAACAACCTGAATGATCCGGCCTTCGGACACGAATGCTTCAACAATGATCTCAATACGATATGGTTCAAATTTGTAGGAGATGGTAACCGATATGCTGTGCGGTCAAATGATTGCAGTGCGGCAGTGTACAAGAATCCGAATGGCGCCGTGTATGCTGGCACATGTGATACATTGTCAGCTATAAAATGCCATCGTGATATCTGGACAGGAGATATTGACACGGATATTAATTTCAAGATTGAACTGAATACCGAGGTAGGCAAAACTTACTACATTATGGTTGAAATCACTACATCAAATGATCTTATTCAGTTTTTAAACTATGGTGAGTTTTGTATGGAGGTTACCAGATTAGATGAAGAATGCTTAGTGACTATACCAGATGCTAATCTGAAAGCCTATCTGATTGCAAATGCTGATATCAATAAAAATGGAGATACTGAAATACAATGCGAGGAAGCTAAACAATTTGTAGGTAAAATCAATTGTTCTGACCTCAACATAACCAACATGACCGGTATTGAGGCATTTATTTCTCTCACCGGACTCAATTTTAGTACCAACAATGTTTCGTCCATCGATTTAAGCAAAAATACAATACTTGAGTCTTTGGACTGTTCAGGCAATTCACTGACATTTCTGGATATAACGGCAAATACGGAGTTGTGGTTCCTCAATTGTGCTGACAACAATATTTCAGAATTAGATTTGGTACCACAGTATCGGCTTCAGGAATTTAATTGCTCGGGCAACAGCATTACTGCCTTAGACCTGAGCAAGAATGAAATTCTCTTTAGTTTGAATTGTAGTGCCAATAAGCTGAGCTACCTAAATGTAGCCAATGGCAACAACCCTGGAATATCATCCATTGACGCTCATAATAATGCGGGTCTGACGTGCATCCAGGTCGATGATGCTGCCTTTAGCAAAGATAAATGGGTAGGTACGGCCTATATGTTTGATGGTCAACAGGCGTTCAATGAATATTGTGAGCCTCCTTGTAAAAACGCTGAAGATATCAAGGCTAATTTTTTGTTTGCTAACTCTGCGTGTGTTGATGAAAATGTTCGAATCATCGAATATGGTATCTTCACATCGATTGCAGATAGTGTGATATTCAAATGGGATTTTGGGAATGGTGAAACATCTTCAGAAAGAGACCCGATTGTGACATACAAATCAGCAGGAGATTTTAAAGTACGGCTTACTCTTGAAAATATTGAATGTCCTTTAGAAATTACTAAGGAGATTATGGTTTTTTATTGTCTAAAACAGGCAAATGAAGAAAAGATTTCATCGGTATTTCCCAATCCATCCTTAGGTGATATAATGTTGAATGCAAAGTTGGATAAACCAGGTGATATATTGGTAAACATCTATACCCCTGATCAAAAAGTGGTTTACAGTAGGATGTTTACGAACGTTTCAGAATTGACAGAGCCAATATTGTTGAACTATAAAGGTATGATAGTAGTTGAGTTTATCTATGCCATGGGAATTGAAAAACATAAAGTGATTCTTTTACATTAGGGCGCAACCATTGTAAATACAGCATACAACAGAAATAAATAGGGGCGAAAGAAAATCCTCTAAATAAGTATTAAGTACATTCTCGGTTATATTCCCATCATGCGTGAAGGACAGAAGCGGGCACGAAGTAAAGCGGATGGCCTGACCCGACAGGGGCACGCCCAAAACAAAGAACATAGCTCAACTTATCTTGAAAATATAAGAATCAGGTTGTTGGATTCCTATTTTTTTTTGCGCTTTTTCAATTTTGCAGCTTTCTCTGCCTGCTCTTCTTCTCGGAGGAGGCTCTTCCAGTCGGTGTTGACGTCGGTGGTGAATGCGAGTGTGTCTGTATAGTCTTTCCTATTGATATCGAGGACTTTGACGGGTTTAGTAATATACGATTCGATGGCCTGGAGCAATGGTTTTTCTTCTTCGCTGCAGAAGGCGACGGCATAGCCTTTGTTGAATGCGCGACCTGTGCGGCCTACCCGGTGTACGTAGGTCTCGGGCACATCGGGGATGTCGTAGTTGACTACATAATCGACATTGGGGATGTCAATACCACGGGCACTCACGTCTGTGGCTACCAGTATTTTGTGTTGGCCGCCTCTGAATTCGCCAAGGGTCTGAAGGCGGTCGTGCTGGTCTTTGTCGCCATGCAGTGCTACTGCCGGTATGCTCATACGAGCGAGGGCTTTGATGACCCGCTCTGCACGTACTTTGGTACGGACAAATACGAGGATTTTCTTGTCGGGGTGTTCGTGAATGAGCCTTTCGAGGAAGAATCGTTTGTCGTCCATGGTGATGAAGGCAACTGCGTGATCGACGTTTTTGGAAACCGGATCTTTGGGCGATAGCTGGATGCGAATCGGGTTTTTGACGAGTGAATAGGCGAGTTTTTTGATGGTTTCGTTGATAGTAGCGGAGAAAAAGAGTGTTTGTCGCTTGACCGGAAGGTGGCGGATGAGGTCTTGGAGGTCTTTGAGAAAACCCTTGTCGAGCATGTGGTCGGCCTCGTCAAAGATGACTGTTTCGACCTTATCGAGCTTGATAAAACCCTGGCTGACGAGATCGAACAGGCGGCCCGGTGTGACGACGATGATATCGGCACCTTTTGTAAGCTTGGCTATCTGTGGTTCTTGCTCTACACCGCCATGAATGTTGATGGTATTGACGCGGGTGTATTGTCCGATTTTGTTGAATACTTCGGCAATCTGTACGGCGAGTTCGCGTGTAGGCACCATCACTACACATTTGATAGCATTGGCACGTCCGGCGATTTTTCCCATCTGTACTTTATGAATGACCGGTATGGCAAATGCTGCTGTCTTGCCGGTACCTGTCTGTGCAATGGCAAGTACGTCTTCTCCTTTAAGCACAGAAGGGATGACCCTGAATTGGATATCGGTGGGTTTGCGAAAGTTGAGTTTTTCAAGGCTTTTCTTGATATCGGGACTTATGCGGTAATCATCAAATTTCATTCATCGTATTTTTATGATCTGTTCTATCGTAAATTGCAGATAATAGATTAAGCATCATGGATACAACCTTCTTTACAAACCAGGATTTTGCTTGGGTGGTCTTCAATCATTTTGAAATCATGTGTGGCGACAATGATGGCTGTACCTTTTTCTTTAGCGAGGTTGGTAAGCAGTTCGAACACGTTGGAGGATGTCTCGGGGTCGAGATTGCCGGTGGGTTCGTCAGCAATGATGAGCAGCGGGTCATTAAGCAGGGCGCGAGCTATACCGAGCCGTTGTTGTTCACCTCCGGAGAGCTCGAAAGGCATATCGGCGAGTTTGTTGCTGAGGCCTACTTTCTGTAGCACCTCCGATATGCGGGCTTCCATTTTGGCGCGGTTTTTCCATCCGGTTGATTTGAGGACAAAGTAGAGGTTATCATATACATTCCTGTCCATCAGCAGGTTATGATCCTGAAATATGATACCTATCTTGCGTTTGAGTAAGTAGAGTTTCGATTTTTTAAGTTTCATCATATCTGTACCGGCTACTATGAGCGAACCTGAAGTAGGTTTGATTTCGCCGTAGATGGCCTTTAGCAGGCTTGACTTGCCCGAGCCGGTTTTGCCTATGAGGTAAACCAATTCGCCTTCGTTGAGCGAAAAACTGACATCCGACAGAACCTGTTTTTTGTTCTGACTGATATGTACATGATGAGACTCCAATACTACAGACATGTTAAACATTATAATTATATCACAAAATTATTAAATTTACTGGCAATACCAGACTTTTGGCTATAATAAAAGAGCAGCTGTCTGCTACAATGACAATATTGAAAGAGGTATTACTCGATTATTTAACAGAAAATGGCATAGCATATCAACTTATTGTGTTTATATTTGTAGTCTAATCAGGACAAACATTTATTATGAAAAAGATACATATAGTTGGCTTGCTTATGATATTGGGTGCCATCGTTGTTCTGATGACGGCGGCTAAGGATCTGAGCACCTATGATAATTTCAAATCGGCCGGTAAGGCTACCGGTGCTGTAAAGGTTGTCGGCAAGCTTTGCAAAGACAAAGAGATCATCTACGACCCTCGTAAAGACCCAAACTATCTGAGTTTTTATGTGCAAGACAACAACAATGAAATAAGAAAGGTAGTGTTAAAGAACGCCAAGCCGCGCGACTTCGAAATGTCTGAACAGATCGTTCTGACAGGAACCATGAAAGGTGATGAGTTTCTTGCCTCAGATATGTTGCTGAAGTGCCCTTCGAAATACAAGGACGAAGAAATTTACGTCAAGTCGAGAAGTTAACCTCCTACAATACATTTCATGCAAGATATACAGTACATTGGGGAAAGCGTCCTGCCAGGTAGGATTGGTCACTTTCTTATCATTACCGCATTTACATCGGCCTTGCTGGCAGCATGGTCTTTTTTTAAAGCCAACAAGCTTACAGGGCATGAATCGGACAGCTGGAAGAAGCTTGGTCGCTCAGCTTTTACAGTGCATGGCTTATCGATATTCAGTATCATCGGGCTTATATTCTACTTGATGGCCAATGAGCATTACGAATACCAATACGTGTGGGCGCATGTCAACTCCGAATTGCCCAAGAGGTATATATTTGCTGCATTCTGGGAAGGACAAGAAGGGAGTTTTTTGCTGTGGATGTTTTGGCACGTGGTACTTGGTTTTATATTTTTATTATGGAATAACAGTTGGGAGAAACCTGTAATCGGTGTTTTGAGTTTGGTGCAGGCATTCATTGTCACGATGATAATGGGTATATATTTTAAGCTGGGCGAACACGGTCTGAAGATAGGTTCGAATCCATTCATGCTTCTACGCGAGACGATGGATGCACCAATATTTTCGAACCCTGATTATCTGAGCAAGATACAGGGCAAAGGGCTCAACCCGCTGTTACAAAATTATTGGATGACCATCCACCCTCCTACCCTGTTTTTAGGTTTTGCCTCAACGGTCATTCCATTTTGCTTTGCCATTGCCGCATTGATCAATAAGAAATACACCGAGTGGTTAAAACCGGTATTGCCCTGGGCATTGTTTTCGGCATTCATATTAGGCATGGGCATATTGATGGGCGCTGCATGGGCTTATGAAGCATTATCTTTTGGTGGATACTGGGCATGGGACCCCGTAGAGAACATGTCATTGGTGCCGTGGCTGATACTGATAGCAGCCTTGCACAGTAATGTTGTGAGCAATGCAACCCGATATTCGACCAAACCCACCTTCGTATTGTATATCATCAGTTTTATACTAGTATTATATTCTACCTTCCTTACCCGATCCGGAGTGCTTGGCGATACCTCGGTACATGCATTTACGGAGATGGGGCTCGAATGGCAGCTAACGATATTCATGATATTTTTTACAGTGTGGGCAGGTTGGCTTTTCTTTAGGAATGCAAAGCATATATACGTACCGAAAGAGGAAGAAAAGCTTAATTCGCGAGAGTTCTGGATATTCATTGGTACGCTGGTGCTTGTGTTTTCATCTGTACTTATAACATTTACCACATCCATCCCTGTGTTCAATAAATTGTTTGATGCCTTTGGGTCGCTCACCGGCAAAGACATGTCGTATCTGCACCGGACAGCTCCTACAGATGCTGTAGCACATTATAACAAATACCAGATGTGGATAGCAGTACTGATAGGGATATTGTCGGGTGTTGCACAGTATTTTAGGTACAAGGCATTCAGCTGGGGTACGACAATACCCAAAATGCTTAAATCAGTATTAATATCCATGGCATTGGCAGCCTCTATGACCTGGCTTACGACTTATTGGATCAATTTGGTTTCGTGGCAATATTACATTCTGTGTTTTGTTGGATATTTTGGCATATTCGCCAACCTTGACTACTTCATATTTTATTTAAAAAATAATCTGAAACTATCTGCTTCGGTACTTAGTCACCTGGGCTTCGGGGTGATGATCATCGGTGTATTAGCGAGCGGGCTCAACAAAAGGCACATTTCGGAAAACAGATTTGCACTTGAAGGCATTCTTGATGAAGATAAAATAGGTAAAAACATTGTACTACTCAAAGGTGTGCCCATGGTGATGAATGATTTTAAAGTTACATACCTGAGTGACACCATGTACAACCACACCAAGGAATTTAACATCAATTATACCCGAATGGACAAACAGGGAAATGCTGTGGAAAGCTTTGATATTCAGCCATACATACTTTATACAAATGACTTTTCGAAACTAGCCTCTACCAATCCATCAACCAAACATTACCTGACAAAAGATATCTTTTCCATTGTATCAAATCTGCCAAAAGAAGAAGTAGAACCCGAAGCTGCAAAACAAAAGGAAGATAGCCTTAGATACAAATTGTACCAGATTGGGCTCAATGATACTGTCGTAACAGACAAGAACATCATCACTGTAGCCGGAATCAACAAGAATCCTGAGTTGAAGCATTTTGATCTCAAAGAAGGTGATATACCACTTGGCGTAAAACTGCGTGTATTCAACAAAAAAAATGATACAGCCTATATTGCAACGGCATCTATTGTATTGCGTGACAAATTTGTGTACGACTTCCCGGCGATATTCAACGAAGCAGGCACCAAGATAAAACTCAAAGAAGATGCTGCACAGGCAATATTCCTCGAAAACGAAGAAAGCAATGTACAGTCTTTCAGTTTTAAACGCGGCGAAACACAAGAATATGCCGGAATGAAGATTACGTTCCGTGATTTTAATAAAAATGTAAAACATCCGCTTTATAAGCACCAGAAAGATGACATTGCGGTCACTGCCATTATGGACATCGAAGCCGGCGGTAAAAAATATACAGCCGAGCCGCTTTACCTGATACGCAACGGGTCACCGTTTGTACTGAAAGATATGATCACAGATCTTGGGCTGAATCTGAGTTTTACAGGTATCGACCCACAGGCACAATCTATTTCGTTACAAATGGGAAAAACAAAATTCGACAAAAAATCCTTCGGAATAGATGTAGCAGAAAATTATGAACGTTCCGATTTCATTGTACTCGAAGCAGTCCTATTTCCGGGAATCAATCTGGTGTGGGGCGGTACACTTATAATGCTGTTAGGGCTGCTGGTAAGTGCATTTAAACGTTATCAAGATCAGAAAGTATAGGCGCAGTTATGAATCAATGAATGCTATATGAAAGTTTCAGTTTTGGGTGCGGGCAATGTGGCTTTTCAGCTGTTAAAAGTATTTTCAGCCAAAGGTGTCCAAGTAGTACAACTATACAACCGTACGAGATCAAAGGCCGAAATACTGGCTGGTGAATACGCCATCCCCTTTACCGACAAGCTTGAAGAACTTTCAACAGACGTCGATATCTACATCATCTGTGTTTCGGATGACGGTATTATACCATTTGCGAGCAAATTGAAGGCTTTTATAGGAAATAAACTGGTAGCACACACTTCAGGTGCTGTAGATACGAATGTACTTGAGCCATACTTTAAAAATTATGGCGGGTTGTACCCATTGCAGACTTTTACGATAAACACCATACCCGATTTTGAAAAAATACCCGTTATGGTAGCCGGCAGTACGCCGGAAAATATTGAATTACTTAAAAGGCTTGCTAAGCAAATATCTTCAAAGGTGGCAATAGTCAATGATCGTGAACGGCTTATGTACCACTTGGCTGCAGTTATTGCCAATAATTTTAGCAATTATCTTTTTGGCCAGGCATCAAACCTACTCAAGGAACACAGACTTGACTTCAGTATGCTCCTGCCACTCATAGAAGAAACGGTCAGAAAAATACACACCGCTGACCCCGTTTGTATTCAGACCGGGCCTGCACGAAGAGGCGATTTGAAAACCATAAGTGCACATCTTGCCTTGTTAGGCGATCATCCTGAGTTGAAAAAAATTTATATTGATATATCCAATTCAATCAATTCAGAATTAAACATAAAGCAATGAGAATAATTGGTTATCTCGAGCACCCAGGTATGGTGGTAACAGTGTTCAAAAACGACAATAAGATTTCTGTAAAATTTGAGAAGAATCTTCTCGAACTCGTATTCAAAGTGCGTGAGGATCTTCATTTATCGGATGTAGCAGAGGTCAATAAACTTTTCGATGCCGAATTTATGGTAAAAATTGAAGCCATCTTTCAAGAAATGGCTGCTGCGAGGGATAATGCACTGCTGCGATACCAAAGTAATGTATCAACCGGAAGCGAGCCGGATATATTTTAGTATAGTTGAATCATCATTGTCCTTGAAACCATCTACATACAATCACAGGATGTGTCCCGTTGTTCATGATTCATTTAAATTTAGAAAATAAAAAATCATTTCCAAAGCCTGTATTTTTTGCCAAACAAAATAAAGATAAGCTCATTCAGGTAATCTGTTCACATAATAATTTTACAACATATTGAACGTACTGAATCTGAACTAAATAATAAAAACCTTAAATTATTTAACAATATTATTCAAGACAAATTAATCTTGGTGTGTGCATTTACATCAATGATATTGAATGATATTTTTCATCTCTTTTTAATTGAAATAATGGCAATATTTTTCACCCATTGAATAGTCACTAATATGATCACAAAATTAAAATTTAAGAAATGCCGTAAAAAATAGCATTTATATTGATTAAATTATAATTTATCTGAACTCACATCTTTTTCAAAAATTAATTCTCATCGTTTTAAACATATTTTTTTTATGAAATTATAATTATTTCATTGTATTATAAAATTAATTTAAAAGAATGTTAAGTCAATTTTTATTTTTTTTTGCTCGTCACATTAAATCTACATCCAGCTATCAAAAATAGCTATGCCTCATGAATCTTTGCAACAGATATAAATGAAACTCGAGAGGTAGAACTCTTGAGGATTAAGTCCTTTAATAAAAAACAATAGATGAGAAACCTTCTGTACATCAAAGCATTATGGTCTGTAAATGACGATATGTCTGAACAGTTGCATGCTGTTCCTGTCTGTGACAAGTACGAGGTTAAACATAGAATGATTTGGTAAAGGATATTATCAAATCATTTTTTTATTGTTGAAATATTAAAGAAATTTTTAATTTTACATCCGTTTTCCCATCACCTACCAGCAAGAAAATAACATACGAAAACCGGAATCAAACGAAAGTATTAAAAACATAACCATCCCAGAAACCGCGCTGATTTCGAGAATATTTTTATTAAAACCATGATTATGCAAAAGTTTCTACTTTGGGTAGCATTATTATTATGTAATATCGTTATTCTAAATGCAACAACTTCAACTGGGGCAAACACTAAACACCACAATGACTATGTAAGACCTGTGGTGATTAAGAATGTGCATTCCGGCATGAAGAAACTATTTAATTATCGGACGAATACCGGAAATGCCAATTTCGGGCGTTATACAGCTAAGTCATCAGTCAAAGCTGGAAATGCCATTATATCTAATACGTATGGTTCCGGAAATAGTTGGGCTTTTGCAAAAAAAGACATCAAATACAATATGATGTCTATTGACAGTCTTGGTTTGACTGAAATAACATGCCATGACAATGGCACCAAACATACCACAGCTGATGATTACATCGAGTTTTGGCTTGCCCCCGGTGGTAGCGGACTCGGCACCAACTATAATGTGTCAGCCGTTACAGGTACGGTTACACCTTCAAGTGCAACATACGGCATACCTGTAAAGTTCAGATTGCAAAATGGATCTGCAGGTGGTGGCAACATCACCATTGTAGTTACGGATGCTTCCAACCCGGGTATCATTGCAAGTCAGGTACTGCAGGATCCTGGAGCCTGTTCGGAGTGTGAAGGTATTGAACCAATCATCATCTGTCAGGGAGAATCATACACACTGAAAGTACCAACCGGATATACGAGTCCGCAATGGTACAAAGACGGAATAGCAATAGCAGGCCCTGCTGGTACGCAAGATTCATTGATTGTTACCGGTCCGGGGTCTTTTACATTTACAGGCTTAGCATCTGATGGTTGTATTCTGAAAGAATGTTGCCCGGCAGTTTTTACGGGTTGTGTTTTCGACCTTGCATTGAAAAAACAGATTGCATCAAGCCAATCTTATCCTATAAAACCAGGTGATGCTGTTACATTCACCATTACGGTTTATAATCAGGGCAATATTGCCGCTACAAGCATCCAACTTGTTGATTACATACCAGCCGGATTAACACTAGCTGATCCTGACTGGGCAATACTTGGCGGCAATGCTTATCTAAACGTACCAATTCCAGGCCTGGCTCCTGGCGCCAGTACCACGCGTGATATCACTTTCACAGTTGACCCTGGTTTTGTTGGTTCGGTTATAGTCAATCGTGCCGAAATAAGCAATGCTTCAAACAATTTTGGAGTTAATGATATAGATTCAAGCCCTGACTCTAACGTAGGGAACGATGCAGGTGGCAATCCGGAATCACCATCTGATGATTCAGTAAACGGAAATGGAACAGGTGCACCAGGCGACTCCGTAGCTTCAACTGATGAAGACGACGCTGACCCTGCACTTATTCTTGTTTCTACTAAAAAATGCCCTGACTTACTCGTCGAATCAGTCGTAATTGATGCCGATTGCGGAGCCAACAATGGTTCTGCCTATGTTATAGTAATGGGTGCCAATGCAGCTGATTATACTTATATGTGGAGCACAGGAGCAACAACGGCTGATGTATCTGGTCTGCCTGCAGGTATTTATACTGTAACCATTACTGACAAATCAAGCCCTGAATGTAAGACAGTAAAGATTGTAAACATCGGTAATAATGACGGACCTGTCATCACCGCTGTGGCTACCAACGCTGCTTGCGGACAAAATGGAAGTATAATAGTGACCATAACAAGTGGCGTAGGGCCGTTTACAATAGCATGGTCTGGAGCAGCCTCCGGTACATTTACACTTCCGGGCTTGGGTTCACACAATATTTCTGGCCCGCTAGGATGGTACAATATTGAAGTAACTTCAGCCAATGGTTGTAAGGACTTCGCAAGAGTTCAGATAGAAGCTGTAAACAACGGCCTTGCTGTAAGCACAACACAAACAAGCCCCGACTGTAACACCAACAATGGTTCGATAACCATTAATGTGACACCAGGCACACCATCATATAATTATTATTTAAATGGTTCTCTTTTAGTCAATACAGCAAGCAACAATTACACTGTCAATAATCTGGCAGCCGGTGTTTACATCATCAAAGTCGTAGATGCCCATGGTTGTGTAGGTGAAAAAACCGTTGTGTTGCTACCGAATACGCCACCAGTAGTCAATCCGGGACTCTTTACAGTTACCCATCCTGTTTGCTCAGGCTCTTTAGGCTCTATTAATTTTGCTGGAGGTTTACCTGGTTATATATATGAATTGTATCTTACCGGAAACAATACACCTGTACATACATTCAGTGGTGCAGTAGCCCAATCTGTGAATGTCGCAGCCGGAGTATATTATGTAAAAGTAATCGACCCACTCGGTTGTGAAGGAATCATTTCTGATATCAAAGTCATAGCACCAAATCCACTTGATTTCACAGTACAATACCACGACCCTTCATGTGACAATGGAGGTGCGGGCAATAATGGGAAAATAGATATTGTTGAAATAACAGGTGGATATCCTTTGGGTGCTTTGAACATCCAGTTCATCAACAAATCTACAAGTGTGGTCATTGCTTCCAATGTACTTTCAGTAAGTGGACTGTCAGCTGGTACATATATAGTAAGAGTAAGTTATAATACTTCTTGTACTAAAGATGCCGAAGTCACATTGGAATTTACTTGCCCTACACCTATGTTTTCAAATATACCGCCAAATGTTACGGTTGAATGTGACCAAGTTCCTTTAGCTTCAAATCCTCCTACCAGTAA
>JAIBCG010000097.1 GCA_019694295.1 Saprospiraceae bacterium | reverse complement strand
TGGGATCAGATCCGGTGATCTGGTCTTGTTGGATCCTGATAAAGATGAGAATTATTGCATTCTTGATACGAAATCTAAAAAAGCCTGGTGTGAGGTTAATTATAATGGCATGGGTTTCAGTTTTGACGGGTATCAGTATGGATCTCAGCCTGGCGACATATCATTTACAAGACAATATGGTGATCCCATATACCCGGTAGGTACTTCAGGAGTCGGGGCTGATAACTACCACACACATGTTGAGGTTATCCAGGCAGCTAATCTGTCCGGTGACTACTGGAATGGCCTGAATGCAAGGTGCCCTGCTGTATTGTTAGATATTAAGCAGGATCAGAAAGGCTTAGGCAAAGCCGTTCAGAAAAGTCAGAACATAGATGTGTACGATGCCTCCGGTCAGCCGGGAGTAAGTATCAGGTATCCCGGCAATAAGTCAACGAGCATCAAAGCAAGAATTAAGATAGATGGTGTTGCAAACGCTAATGCGCCCTACAATAAGGTGGCTATGGTTGACCAGGTGCAGTATTTGGTGACACCAAAATCTGAACCTTTGATAAATAAGCTCATAACAGGCAAAAGCCTGCAAGGTGAGATCTGCATTGGCAGTAATAAGACGAGGTATCCTGAAAGTATAAAGGATAATATTGGTGCACATTATGCCGGCAGTAATGACGGAGTCACGGGTATGGAGTCTTTTGCTTATAATAATTCCACGGGTGCGCATCCGTGGGATGATTATTATTTTTCAGATTTTGCTCCCCGTAAGTATAAAAATTTTCAGAGCCAGGATGTCGCGGATTTTTCAGTTGATGCGCAATACCCTGACGGAGAATACAATTTAGCGGTTTGTGCTTTTGAAGCCGGTGACAGCAAAAACTACCACTGTTCGGAGGTATATCCTTTTGCGATAGATAATTTTTTGCCGTTTATATCAAGTGTGAAAGTGAATTCTTACCTGAACGGATTGCCGGCCACTACCCAGATTTACGAAAGAGAGCTTGTGAGTGAAGAGCAATATATCGACGTAGCCAATGACGGTAAAATAATAACAGGTACTAAGCATACCAACAGTGATTTTGAGGGCTTAAATACTTACAGAGTTGAGGCCGTGACCAGCGAACCGATGAAAAAGCTTGAATGTGGATTTAAAAATTTTCTGAATTTTAAAGTCGAAGGAAAGCCGGATGTTTCAAGAATGAAGTGGATTTTTGATTTTCCGCCAAAAAATCTTTCCGAAGGTGAATACGTGTTAAAATTTACAGGTCAGGATGTTTCCGGCAACGATCTGCTGAAAATGCATGAGCTGGCGAATTACAAATTGGATAATGCTGTAATACCGTTTCCGTCAAGAAAGTCTCTGACGGGAAGTATTTCTGACAAATGGAATAATGCGAATAGTGTTAAACTTGGTTCGGATGAATTCCATGTTCTGACCATCAAAAAAGACTGCGGCAAATACTTCAGCGCCGGAAATGAGCTGAGAGGAGCGGATTGTTTCGCAGCGGCATTTGATTTCAAAGTTTTACCTGATGGTAATAGTGTGGAATTCACTAATAAAAGCGAAGGGAACCCGACAAGCTATAGCTGGCAATTCGGAGATGGAGCAGTCTCATCTGAAGAGAATCCGACTCATGAATACAATAAGCCCGGTAAATATAAAGTAAAGCTCACTGCAGAGCTAAACGGAGAGACTGATGCAGCAGAGCATATTGTTGATATTAAGATGACAGACCCGGATGGAAATCTTGAAGTAAGCATAGATGGAAATGCGATAGTAGCATTGGGTGCGCATCAGACCTATACATCACAGGTTACCGGCGGTTATCCGCCTTATGCTTACTCGTGGAGCACTGACGGAGGCTTTATACCGGGTACATGCCCGGGTTATTACAGCTGGGCTTATGATAAGCAGTTTGAAGCAGAATTCAATGCTCCGGGCTGTAGTACCGGGTCTTCGGGCAATATCAAGCTGACCGTTACGGATTCATATAACCATACGGCAACTGCGACATTGCCCGTGACAGTAGCGGGTGAAGCGCCGGGCTGTAAAATAGTGTGGAGCGGCAAAGCTGAAATAGACAGCGAAATCGATTTTAAAATTGTGAACAAGGACTTTTTCCAGGGGATCGATTGTAAAGATTATTATGCTTACTTTGACTGGTATGTTGAAGGACTAAACAACGGGTACTACGACGCAAGTAACAAGAATATATTATGGTGGCTGCCGGGTTATAAATTTCCGGATAAGGGCTCTTACAAAGTCACGGCCAAAGGTAAAAAAGGACTTTATGAGCCATATACCGGTGAGTTTTTTACTACCATCGTAATCGGAGCGGATATACCGCCATCACCGCCCGCGCCTCCTTTTGAGTTTTTTCCTGCCGGTACCCTTGACGTGAAGCTTGGTGAACAATTAACGGCAGACCCGAATAATCCCAACAGCAATTTTTACATGGCGCTGAACTATAAAAATCCGTTAGATCAGGATGATCATAATTGCGGCAACAATAAAACCTTTGATGCCACAGGATACCAGTTTAATCTGAAGATTACCAGCCCGGGAACAGGCGCAACAAAATCCTATACTTCCGGCATGGATTTGCAGAATGACCAGGTCGGAAATAAATACCCCTTGCGCGGCAATCCGAATGCTCCGGTAGATATAACCATCGGGCCGGATAATTATGGCTGTAATGATGTTACCGTTGAAGTTTATCCTATAGGCTATACTTGTGCGCAATATGATCAGTTAGATGGATTCTGCAGTACGACCGGTGTCAGCAAACTTTGTACTACCTACCCGAGTAATGCGTATATATGGAGTGAATGCTTTACTTGCCCGGCAAACGGGGATAACGGAAAGTTCAAAAATTATAAATACGACTTACCCGTAATAATTGAAAAGAAATGCGCTTTTATGTTTGATCCGCCTCCTTTGGTTATTAAACCGGCAATTGTAAAAACAGAGGATTGCGGCAAGACTTATCTCGAAGCAGATGTGGAAGGCGGAGCAGCATTTACCTCAGGAAATAATACGCCCAATGGTTTTCCTTGTTCCGGTACATTACAGCCATATAAAAAATATGAATGGAGCAGCTTTACAATGGACGATACACCTGTAGAGACTGATGTTATCAAAAAAGGAAATTCTAAGTGTGTTGAAATAAATTACGACAGCAAATATTTTGATAAATACTGGCATGAAGCTGAGGTGTCATTTAAGGTAGTTCTGAAAGTTTGGGACAGGCTGGATGATTATGCAGTAAAAGACTTTTATGTAACGGTTATCAAGCCGATGAGATGGGAGATTCCGGCAGACAGAACAGTTTGTGCGGGTAGTTCTATGGTTTTCAATAACGGATTTCCATTGCTGAGCGGCGGTTCGGGTGATTTTACCTATCAATGGTCAAGTACACAGTATTTCAGTACCGGTTTTGATGCAGGCAGTCCTGATCCTCAATTAGATTTACCTGAGAATGAAAACGGTTCTGCCGTCTATAATCTCTTAGTAACGGATAATATCAGTGGTTGCACCCTGGCAAATAGTTTGACTATTCACTTTGGCAGCATCACCGTTAATGCGGGACCGGATATAATTACCTGTATAGGCGAAAGTCTGAAAAACTTAGGTTTAGCGGAAAATGAAGTGATGGTTTCGGGAGGTGACGGCAATTATACCTATTCATGGGATTCATCCGTCGGATTTGAGAATCTGAGCGACCCACAATCCTTGCGCCCGACTGTTAAAGCCATTGACAATATCCCGGTAAGCTATTACCTTGAAGTACGCGATGGCAGTGGATGTTATGCAAGGGATGAAGTTATCGTTACCGGTGGGCATACCTTAAACTTTTTGGCTGATGCAGGACCTGATAAGACAATCTGTTATGGTGTGGCTGGTAATTTAACCGGCAATAATATTAACGATGGAAATTACCTTTGGACAGTTGAGCCGAAGTTGCCAGTCAGTCAGAATAAAAGCCCGGGTTTAGATCTGGGCAAAGACTTTACTACCCGTCCCGGTAATTATACATTTACCTACCAGGTAAGTGATAATATTGGCTGTTATGCTACCGATCAGGTAATGCTGACGGTTGCGGATCAATGGAAATATGAAGGCTTTGAGCCGGGAATTTCTTATTATCCTGTGGGTGGGCCGCCTCTGGGTCTGACCTGTAAGTTGTTTGAC
Source organism: Saprospiraceae bacterium (assembly GCA_019694295.1). Taxonomy (GTDB): domain Bacteria; phylum Bacteroidota; class Bacteroidia; order Chitinophagales; family Saprospiraceae; genus JAEUUM01. The sequence continues at coordinate 4,481 of JAIBCG010000097.1, read as the reverse complement.
AAAGTCAAGCCGCAGCTGACTCAGCTACCGAAGATTTATACAGTTACAGATAATAAAGGCTCCGGAGCAGTGGCACCATTTACATATACCTGGGCAGAACCGGGAGTTGAAGCCAAAATACCCCAAAACAGCAAAGTAGTGTCGCAAGACGGTTATCTGCAAGAAGCTTATATCCTTGAGCCACAGGAAAGTGGTTATTCTATGAGAGTAACGGATGCCTTGGGTTGCTCAATGGATTTTCACTCAAATTATTTTTTGCTACATAGTGGTCAGAAATCACTTGAAGTTACTTCAGTGAATGGAGAGTACTATCTTTGTAATGAAGCCAAACTTCAGTTCAAAGTGGTTTATAATACAGGATATACAGGGACATTGCCAACAAAATTGCCACAGAAATTAAATGTTGAATTTGATGTTCAAGACTGGATAAAGACCACTAATACAGGTGATTTCGGCCAGTTTTACAAGCAAGGGGAAAAGTCCGGAGTATTATTAACGCTGACAAATACCGTTAAAGGTATTTATGAGGGGATCATCACTTTAAAGAAGAATGATTATTTTTTTGTTGAAAATTATAGTGATTGCGGACTTCAGGCAACACATTTTTATAAAATGTATGTAACATCGAACCAACCTAATTATAATGTTGGTGTGGTAAAATTCAATATTTATAAATCCGGCAACGTTCCCATTATTAATTGTTGTCCTACAACAACGATAACAGGGCCGTGCATCATTCCCCGGAGAATTTGGGCACAAAAGCTTGTAGCGATCGGCTCTTGGACAAGTTGCGGCTCAGGCGATCTCAAGGTGATAAACGGAGGACAATGTGATGTGAGAGTAGGATATGCAGATGTTAACCTGGAAGGTATCCTGCTCAAGAACTATGTTGAAGTCGAAGAAGGATCTTATTTTCATGCATATATTGATCCGCTATGCATAGGGCAATCGTTTAAACCGGTTAAAGACCCGGTAATTATTGACGAATCCGATCCAATATCAAATGATGTGCTTCAGGTGCAATATCAATATAATGATGGTCTGCTTTTTCCCAATCCAGCCAATGGATTGATAAACATAAAAAGGAGAAACGGTGAAGCCGGATCAATATTGATAAATTCAATTTGTGTCTATAATATAATGGGGCAACAAATGACGAAAAAGTCAATAACACAAGATTGGTCCTTTCCTGTTGAATTTGACGTCAGCAATCTTAACCCCGGTGCGTACTTTATTGAGCTGAAATCAATTGCAGGAGAGGTGTACAGGTTTAATTTTATTAAAATCAATAACTAAAAAACTATGAAATATATATCAATTGTAACTTATGTGATGAGTCTATTAGCTTATATAAGCTTAAATGCTCAAGGGCTTCAAAAACCAGGCGGAATAGATGAATACTGGAGTACTGTACCGGTTAATTCGTCCACTACCGGTTTATTAGATGGATTGGTGCCGACTGAGAGAACAAGATTGCTCGGTATCGGAACAGACTATTTGGATGGCAATGCTAAGCTGACTGTATTTGGTGACGGACTGTCCTTGAATTCAAATATTTTATCAATCCAAACTTTAAATAACCCCTCCGGCTTTGGAATTTTAAGTCATGTTGATTCAGAAAGTTCAAAAGCATTTTCTTCGAATTTAGGAAATTGCGAAACTTTTCATATATTAGGTTCGGGGCATCTTGAAGGCAAATCTCTGAAAATTTTCGAAAATGGCTGGTGTGATTATGTATTTAATGATGATTATCGCTTAATGCCGCTACAAGATTTAAAGAATTTTATTATTTCACGGAAACATTTACCTGAAATAAAAAGAGAAACGGAAGTGAATGAGACCGGGGTAAATGTTTATGAAATGAACAAGCTTCTCCTCAAAAAAATCGAAGAACTGACCCTCTATGTGATTGCCAAACAAGAAGAGTTGAACCTGATCAGGCAAAAGCAAAAGATTGACTAATCTTGCAGGTTCGGATTCGCACCCTTACATCTCATAACCCAGCCTCTTCAGGAATGTATCGCTGTTGCGCCATTTCGGAGCCACTTTTACGGAAATTTCCAAGAAGACTTTGCATTGTATAAAATTTTCGATATCGATGCGCGAGGTAGTGGCCAGTTTTTTGATTCCGCCACCGTTTTTGCCCAGTATGATGGCCTTTTGTGATTCTCTTTCTACTAGCAGCTGCGCTCTGATGCGTGCCAGTGGTTGGCCGTCTTTGGTGGTAGTTTCTTTGTAATCGTCTATGACTACCTCAGTCGTATAAGGAATCTCATCACGGTATTGAAGGAAAACTTTCTCTCGTATTATCTCGGTCACAAAAAATCGCTCGAGTCGGTCTGTCAACTGATCGGCCGGAAAATACATGGGGCCATCGGGCAGGAACACTTCAATGTGTTCAAGCAGGGCATTTATGTTGAAATTGTTTAATGCAGAAATGAGTACGACTTCTTTAACGGGTATTTGCGTTTTCCATTTCTCTATGAGCAGTTCGAGTTCTTCCTTGTTGCTGAGGTCGATTTTGTTAATGACAAGAATCACCGGCTCCGAAACGCTGTTCATCAGGTCGATAAGTGGGTCTTCTTCGCCATAGCGGTCATCGGGCGAAGTCACAAACAGGAATACATCGGCATCTTCAAAGCTGGAGTGCACAAATTTGTTCATGGCTTTGTGCATTTTGTATGCCGGTTTTTCGATGAAGCCGGGCGTGTCACTGAATACCATCTGGTAGTTGTCTGTAGTAAGTATGCCCAGTATGCGGTGTCGGGTGGTCTGTGGTTTGGGCGAAATGATGGACATGCGTTCGCCGATGAGTGCGTTTATCAGGGTTGATTTGCCAACGTTTGGCTTGCCGATGATGTTGACAAAACCCGATTTGAATCCTTCTTTTGTTTCGGTGAGTTCCAAGGTTTAAGTTTAAATTTGTTGTTTAATATTGCAGTCGGTTTCTGTGCGTATTTAGGTATTGTTCTATTAATTGTAGTATTTGCTTTGGCTTGTAGCGTCTCCAGTTAACATCACTCAGGTTGGCACCAAGGTAAGCATAATACTGTATGTGTGTATTGACCATCTCTTCTTCTACGTGTGGCAATGTGTTGACGAATGCCATCCAACCCATTTCTTCAGAAATATCTTCATATATTGCTTCATAATAACAATCGTCTGACCCGTGGAAGTTAAGCACATTTTCACAAATAAAAATAAACCTGTTGATGCCGTGCTTGAATAATACATCTATTACTTCTTCTTTCAGAAACTTTATATCGTTGTATAGACAATCATTCCATTCGCCTATAAATTCGAGTATAGCGAAGCCTTCGTCGTAGTCGGCGTAGAGTATCTTGGTATAAAGCGTGAGCGAACCGAATTCGTCCCACTGCGGGTGAATGTAGTAGTTATATATTTTATTGTGATAATGAAATTCGTCATATTCTCTGCCATAAAAAGGCGAATGCTCGTCTTCTTCAGCCGCATAATCATCTCTCCAGGCAAAATATGGTTCTATATCGTGCATCCGATGTTCATTAATTTAATTGCGATAGCTTATTATTTTTTAAAAAATCTCTACCACATTACAAAAATAAACCGTTTATTTGAGCTGATGGAGAATATCAGACGATTTGTTTTTACAGGACCTGAAAGTACGGGCAAAACTAGCCTGAGTATCGGCATTGCGGATTATTTCGGCTTTGCATTGGTAAAGGAATATGCTAGGCAATATCTCGAAAATCTGCCACGAGCTTATACCATCAACGACGTATTCTACATTGCGACACAGCAACAACTGTCGGAACAGGCGGCTCTTGCAAAAAGTGATTCGCCTGTTGTATGTGATACCGACCTTACTGTTATATATGTTTGGTTGTTATATAAATATGGCATTTGCTCAAAAGAAATGCTTGATGAAATAAGCAAAAGCATACCCGATACGGTCTATTTCCTGTGTTATCCTGATATAGAATGGGAAGAAGACCCGTTGCGCGAAAATCCCGACAATCTGCTCGAAATATTTGAAATATACGAAAATCTGCTGAAAGAATTGGGAGCAAGATTCTTTGTTATTCAATCGGATTTTGATACAAGGTTTCAGACTTGTGCTGATGTAATTCTAGAAATTACTCATAAGATGTAATGAAATTTTGTATTGGCTATTGATGCTTGAATATAGGCGCAGGTATTATCATTAAAAATGTTAATATTGGGTACAAGCTCACCGTATTGCCAGTTTATGCACGAAAAATTGGGTGTATGAATCTAATTTGACGTAAATTGTGACGAATTCGCAGATGGTGATTTGTTTAGGATAAATGAATACCGGTTGATGAATCATTTTATGATCAAAAAACGCTTTTAAAGATGAAATTTTCAATAATCAGTTTGTTGTTGTTAGCCGGCAATATGGTATTCGGTCAGGCTATTATCTCTCAGCGCCTTGAAAAAATTATAAACGAGTCACCGGAGTCATATCAAAATGTAAGCCT
>JAIBCG010000096.1 GCA_019694295.1 Saprospiraceae bacterium | reverse complement strand
GTATGAGCCCCACGGTGTCCAAGGACTACCCCATGAGTTCCAGCTATTCCAGCCCCATGGATTGTATCCCCAACCCCAAGTATAGGTAGGCCCCCAATGGCTCCAGTTATGGTATCTTTGGTATCTTCGCCATCTGAAATAGTCTGAATAACTATCATAGCCTATATAAATAGTTGCACCTGACCAATATGGGTCATAGTTATACATATTTACATAACAATCATCAAAGTAACCGAAGCCTGAATAAGGCCTGTGAAATCTTTTGATTCTTGACGAATAATAATATTCATAATCATCATCATCATAATCGCTATAATCTTTGTAATTATCAGAACTTCCGTCAGGTCTGCTATTATTATTGTTTTGTCTGGCAACAGAAGCCTCATCCTTGTTGCCATTGTTAACATCATCATAATAAACATCCTGTGAAGAAACAGCATCCTTCTCAGGATCGTAATAAAGGTCATCATTTTGTGCCCAGACAGATGCTGCTGCACCCGCCACAAACGTAAAGACCAAAGCCATGTTTTTAATAAAATTCTTCATAAGACAGAGATTTTAGCGTTATTTTAATTTATTGCTTAAAGTATTAGGTCAAAAATATTACTTTTGGCCGATTGTTTTAGTTAAATAATTAATAAGGTTTTTTTTCAAATAGTTAAATGTTCAAATCCTCATCTGTTGGAAAGACAATTTTCAAGTATTATTAGTTACATGAGGTATGGTAATTTAACATTTTTTTGACTAAATCGTATAAGATATTTCAAAAATAATAAATATTATGGCAAAAGAGATCACAGCACGAAGTGAAGACTACAGCAAATGGTATAACGATCTCATACTCAAGGCCGGTCTGGCCGATTATTCGGCGGTCAAAGGTTGTATGGTCATCAAACCTTATGGTTTCGCTATCTGGGAACTGATGCGCGACCAGCTGGATAAAATGTTTAAGGAAACCGGACACTTAAATGCCTATTTCCCACTGTTTGTACCCAAAAGGCTGTTCGAGGCTGAAGAAAAAAATGCGGAAGGCTTTGCCAAAGAATGTGCCGTTGTTACACATTACAGACTCAAGACCGACCCCGATAAACCAGGCAAACTAATGGTGGACCCTGAAGCTAAGCTCGAGGAAGAACTCATTGTACGCCCTACTTCTGAAGCCATCATCTGGAACACCTACCGCGACTGGATACACAGCTATCGCGACTTGCCATTGCTCATCAACCAGTGGGCTAATGTAGTACGATGGGAAATGCGTACACGCTTGTTCCTCCGCACAGCAGAATTCCTATGGCAGGAAGGACATACTGCACACGCTACTGCCACTGAAGCCATCGAAGAAACTGTAAAAATGCTGAATGTATATAGCGATTTTGTAGAAGGATGGATGGCACTACCTGTGGTAAAAGGCGTAAAAACACCCGGTGAGCGTTTTGCCGGTGCTGATGACACCTACACCATTGAAGCACTTATGCAGGATGGCAAGGCACTGCAATCAGGCACATCGCATTTCCTCGGACAGAATTTCGCCAAAGCCTTCGAAGTCAAATTCCTCAATAAAGAAAATACTCAGGAATATGTTTGGGCAACATCCTGGGGTGTATCTACACGTCTGATGGGTGCCCTCATCATGGCGCATTCTGACGACGAAGGGCTTGTACTGCCACCAAAGCTCGCACCGCATCAGGTAGTACTCGTACCAGTACCTTTCGTCAATGACGAATTGCTCAACGTGATGAAAGATCTCGAAGCTGAACTGAAGCAAGAAGGTATCCGTGTAAAAGCGGATAGCGATGAGACAAAGCGTCCAGGTTTCAAATTCGCTGAATACGAAATGCTGGGTGTACCTGTAAGAATAGCCATCGGTATGCGCGATCTGGAAAAAGGAATGCTCGAAGTAGCCCGCCGCGACACAAAGGAGAAAAACCTGGTACCAAGAGAAGGCATAGCATCTTACGTAAAGGCACTTTTGGAAGAAATTCAGTCCAACCTCTTCACAAGAGCAAAGTCTTTTCAGCAAAATAATATTACCATTGTCAATAATTGGGACGAGTTTAAAGATGTTATCGAGAACAAAGGCGGTTTTGCCTATGCTCACTATGACGGCACCCAGGAAACAGAAGACAAAATCAAAGAGCTCACACAGGCCACTGCAAGATGTATTCCACTCGATGGCGAAAAAGAATCCGGTGTTTGCATCCTGACAGGGAAACCAAGTGCTCAACGGGTGTTGTTTGCCAAAGCGTATTAATCATGAAACGCGTGCTGTTCTTCTTGCTATTGTCTGTATCCGGCTTATCGGTGCTGGAGGCACAATATTTGTCCGGCTTCAGTGCAAGGTACGATGATGACCTTTCCGAATGGCTTGTTTATCCGGAGTCGGAAGATTTTCCGGAATGCAACATCAGATGCAGATGGCAAATCAGGCAAGATCCGGGTGAGTGGGATTTCAGGATGGGCGACACCTTTGGCACCATACGCACCAAATGGCGTGACCGGTATGACGATTGGGAGGTGATAGGCGACAACCAGATAACCCGGATAAGAATGGTGTGGCCCGGTGACCCTAGAGAATGGCGCATAGAATCTTCTGCAGGTGAATATGTCATACAGATGGAATACAACCAACCCGGAAGCGACTGGATTGTGGAAAAAGACCGGAAAGTAATATTCAGGTGCCGTACGGTTTATCAAAATGATATCAGAGACTGGATAACTGAAGACGACCTACCCGAAGACGAGCATTTCAATACCAGAGTTGGGCTGGTATTCGCTGTTATCATTTCGAATGTACTGGCAGGCATGCGTTAAACCCCGATTATTTTGAAAACAGAATATTCTACATCTATTTTAAAAAAATATTCCTGTAAATTTTGTAATTTTAATTTGTATTAAAAAAAATAAGGAAATAAATTGCAATAATTAATATGCTATACTTATTTTTGATGCAAATAATCAATCATGAAACGGATAGTTGTACTGTTAGTCGCTTTACTCAATGTAGCTACCATAGGAAATCTATCAGCCCAAAGGGTCGGCCAGACCAAAAAAACACAAACCGGTAATAAAGCACTAGGAGGCAATAATTTGGCTGCCACCCACGGGTATTTTTCAGAGGCCCAACTTGAAGCTTATCTCAATAATTCAGGCGTGGTAAGCAAACTTCAGTTCATTGGTAAAGAGGAGCAAATCGGTTCATTCGTGCATCAAAACGGTAATACCGGTATGACAAGTGGTCTGATTATATCTTCCGGAGATTGCGAACTGGCCACTGGTCCTAATACATCAGAATCTATGGGTACAACAATGCAAGGAGGCGATGATACCGATTTAAAGCAAATTGCGGTTAATACTATTCTTTATGATGCCGGCGGATTTGAGTTTGATTTATTGGCTACTTCCGATCACCTTACATGCTGGCTGGTTTTTGCATCTGAAGAATATAACGAATATACCGGAAGTTCATTCAACGATTTATTTGGTGTATTCGTAAGTGAAAATGGCTCTTCAAGTACCAATATTGCTACCATACCGGGTAGTAAGCTTCCTATCAGAATAAATAATGTAAACCAGGGCGCCCCAGGTATGAATGGCGATATTCAAAACGTAACACCTCCGCTTGGTTCAACCGCATATTCCAAATATTATACCAGCAATCCGACCTACCTGCCAAATGATACCATTTATTATGGCATAGAATATGACGGCTTTACAAAGCCTTTCCTCATTAAATATCCTATGGAGACAGGTAAAAGCTACCACTTTAAGTTTGTCATAGCTGACGCAGGAGATGGCGTGTATGACAGCGGATTGCTCATAACCAATGATGAGTATCAGGTAAATGGTATTGCCGAACCAATCATTGCATATACACAGTCCGTCTGTGGCAACACGGTATCGGTTCAAAACCATACAAAGTATGGCGTTGATTATCTATGGGATTTCGGAGATGGTACTACCTCTACCCAAGCTGAACCACCACCACACACTTATGCTGTACAGGGTAATTATCAGGTCAAACTGAAAGCTAAAAGTTCAGCCAATTTAGTGGCAGAAATGCAGAAACCGGTCATTTTTAACCCGGAAGCCGAATTAGTTAATACCCAAATCAGCCACATCGATTGCAACTCTTCAGGCAAGATAAAGCTTGAAATCAACTCTGTTGCTTCGGCTAATATGACGTATCAGTGGTCAGATGATAATACTGTAAAGAATGCACAAAACATTAACTGCAGCTTTATCATCGAAAAAGAAGTGCCTGAAGCCGGTTCATATACGGTGACCGTCACTTCAAACAATCATGCTTACACATTCGGGCCATACAACGTCGTTTATTCAGGTAACAAGTTAGATCTGGCTACAAATGTAAAACCTGCCTGTACCAAGCAAGCAAACGGTGAAATAGAACTGGTCTTCACCAACGGAAACCCTACTGATATTAATTGGTCGCATGATGCCTCATTGAAAAGCTATATCGCAACCGGCCTACCTGCAGGTGCTTATACCATAAACTATACAGACAACCACGGATGTATAAAAACTGTTAATATTGAAATTGGCAATAAAGAACTACCCGACCAGAATAACATCTCCGTTACTCCGCCTGATTGCAACTTTGATAAAGGACTCATTTATGTGGCGGTTCCTGAAAGTAATGGTATAGCTAGCGGAACATTGCTCAACAGCCAGAATCAGGTGGTAGCAACACAAAATTCTGCATTAACATTCATTTTTTCCAATATAGCTTCAGGCAATTATACACTGCTTTACAGTGACGAAGAAGGCTGTACCACCACACTCAATCTATATATGCCGGATAAGCAGATTCCTCAATCTAAACTGCTCACTTCTACCATTACAGATAACAACAAGACCGTATCAGCCATCCTTACCCAGCAAGGAAAAGCCCCGTTCACTTATACCTGGTCTGACGGATTCAATGGCTCGGTACGCTCCGATTTGAGTGCCGGCAAAACCTATAAAGTAACCGTCACGGATGCCAACGGATGTACAGAGATATTGAACCTTGTTATCAAACCAAATTCATCAGATGTAGTCAGTGGCTTTACGGCTTTTCCGGTTCCGGCAGACCAATATGTAATGCTACGACAGTGTAACCCCGAACAGATAGATGCCCTAACAGAAATACAGGTTCTTGACAGCTCCGGTAAATTATACAGAATAGAAAAAATAAGGGAAGGTGAAGAGATACGACTCAATACTGCAAGTTTGCCTAACGGTCTGTATTTCGTACATATCAACAGTAGCAATGGCGAACATATATTGGTATTGTCTGTACTGCATTAAAGCAATACACATATTTACCCTTATTGCATTGGCAAATAAACCTTACTGAGTATCAAATATCTATCAGCCAGCCAGTATTTGTGAGGCGTGGTTCTTGGTGTTTACTTCCGTTATGACCTCGTCTATGATGCCATTTTCATTGATGATGAATGTAGTGCGATAAACGCCTTCGTAAGAGCGACCCATGAACTTCTTCGGCCCCCAGACTCCATAATCGAGGAGAGTTTGCTTACTTTCGTCTGAAAGCAGACTGAATGGCAGATTATACTTTTTGATGAAAGCGGTGTGCCTTTTAGGCGAATCGGGGCTGGCACCAAGTATGGCATAACCTTCGGAGAGAAATTTTTCGTAGTGATCGCGCAGACTACATGCTTCGGCTGTACAACCGGGCGTATCATCTTTTGGATAAAAATAAAGTACGAGCTTCTTTCCTGCAAAATCCTTAAGTGAAATGGGTTCGTTGTTTTCGTTGACACCTGAAAAATCTGGTGCGGCATCGCCTGGTTTTAAATGGGTCATGGCAGCTGTTTTATTCATTCTGAACAACAGGATTTGTGAAAAGTTCTAATTTTTTTCCGGTTACAGCTAGAAGATATTAGATAATCATCAGCAAAATGCTTAACTTTGGCATCATCCGTCACTAATTAAATATTTGACACATGAAAAAGATAACCACCATTTTTCTCAGCCTTTTTTTACTGATGAATACTTCATCCGCCAGTCAATTAACCAAATGTAATAATGTTACACGAGAAAATTTCACGCAGGAAGCACCCTTCGGTAGCCTGATAACCACATTGGTGAATGGATTAAAACCTACAGCCTTCTCGAAAGACTGGAAAACGCAAAGTGCTTCGTTTCTTCAAAAAATGAAGACACAAGACGCCAAGGACCTTACAGGCTCAGCCTCTGCCCTATTCGAATTGTACAAACTACTCAATCCGAAAACCATGTCTAAAGAATGGAAGACTGAAAAAGGTGCGTTTCTTCATGGTGTATCTGAAGTGAAAAGCAAGGAAGATCTCAGCAGATTACTTCTTCTGTTGGTGAACAACATTTCGCCTACTTATTTTACCAAAGAATTTAAGGCCCAGCTCGAAAGTTTCAAGAAAACAATTGGTAGCTTGGGTATGAATTAAACCTTTATAACACACTTGTGGCTTGTGCTATATTCTGAGCCAAAAGAATGAAAGGAAATCAGCTACAGCTTGGGTAACTAATATGGCTACCAACAAGTCTGACTCTCTAAATCTCTCCAAGAAATGCGCTGTAATTACCGACACGATGAGATTTCGAAAACCAACAGGTGTCTGTTGACCATCAAATACTGTGTAGCGAAAGGTGGAAGTGGTTGTGCGTGTATAATTGGAAGATTAAAGCTGAGAAAAACTGTTAATATGTACCGATTATAATATTTTAATGGTGAAAAATTTGTTTACAAACCCATTTGTATCCGACTATTGGTATCTTTATAATTGAATGACGAATATTATGATGTACGCAGTATTGTTGGGCGGTGTCAATATTGGTGGCAGAACGGTTAAGTCGGATGAGTTGAAGCAATCTTTTATCAAGGCCGGATTTAAAAACCCGCAAACCGTACTGGCAAGCGGAAATGTCATCATATCTAGTGACAAGAATACCGACGACTTGAAAAATGAAATAGAAGCATTCTTGTTGAAAGATTTTAATTTCTCCATTCAGGTCATTGTGGTTGATTTCGTCACTTTACAAAAAATTGTGGAAGCCTATCCGTTTCAGGAAGCCGGCCCCGAGTATCATCGTTATATTATTTTCAGAGAAAAAGATACATTGCTTGACACAAAGATGGTTCAAGCAGAAACAGAAGCTATTGTACAGTATAAAAACATCATTTACTGGTGCGTATTGAAGGGAATGACACTAGAAAGCGTATTTTCAAAATACCAGGCCAAACTAGCCCGAAAGGAATTTTCCACAACAAGGAATATCAATACCATTGAAAAAATTCTGGCAAAGGCATAATGGTTTAAAACTTGAAATGAAGCCATCTGAAAGATGTAGAATTACCGGATGAATACTTAATTTTACCCTTCGGAATCAGAACATATTCGGTAAAGTGTATTTGAAAAAACCAACAGTTTCCGGCCAATTTGCCCTAAATTAAATAATTTTTTTAACCAACATTAAATTAAACCCAAAATGGTAGCAGTAAATGTGTATCTTACTTTCGATGGCAACTGTGAGGAAGCCTTCAATTTTTACAAATCTGTTTTCGGTGGTGAATTTGCCGTATTCACCCGGTTCAACGAAATGCCTTCTGTAGAAGGCCAGCCTGCTATGAGTGAGGCAGACGGCAATCTGGTCATGCACGTGATGTTGCCAATAAGTGCCGAAACCAGCCTGATGGCAAGCGATACCGGAAGTGCCTGGTCGTCTAACTTCAAGCAAGGCAACAATTGTTCGCTCTCTATTAATACTACATCCAAAGATGAGGCGGACCATCTGTTCAACGGATTATCGGCCGGCGGACAAATAACCATGCCATTGGAGCAAACTTTCTGGGGAGCATATTTCGGAATGTTTACAGACAAGTTCGGTGTACACTGGATGGTAAACTATGATGCGCCACAAGATAAATAAATACGGAAGAAGAGAAAAACTGAACAGGTAACATTCAGACTCGTTTGTCACCTGTTCAGATCTTATTATTTTTTTGACTTCTTCAAATAATTCTCTTCGTATAAGGCTATCCAGTCTTTGGAAGTCATTTTCTGCATCAGCTCACCGATCAGCTCAAAAGGTATATCATCCGGTTTTTTGAAACGGATACAACTTCTGCCCATATCCAGCTTTTGCTTACTATACTTCGGATATTCTGATACAAACCAATCGTACAGTCGAGCATCGGCATAGATGCCCATGTGGTAAAAATTGATGGAATTCTTTTGAGATGCTATACCTGCAAACGGAAGTGGTTCGGATGGCTTGCAGTGGTATCCGGCCGGATAAACCGAATGTGGCACAACATAACCAAGCCCACCGTAACTGATGCCCGGCTCAAAACCTTCAGGCAGATTGTCCAATATGGTTTCGTGCAATTTCGTAAATGCTCCTTTTCTTTCGTCAGGAATGTTAGCCAGTATTTCGGCTACTGTTGATCCATTGGCTTGCATAAATCAAATGTTTTATTTTCTAAACGTGAATCTAGCCGATTTCATTCGACTGGGTTTAAAAAAAGATTGAAAAAAAATCAAAATTTTCCCAAAGTGAACCATAGCGAATAAAAATGACTAACAACATTCCGGACCACAGCAAGTTTTCTTCTTTTCACCATACACAGTGATGCTACGTATGCTTATGTTGCTGTTGTGGTATGCTAATATCTCGTCTTCACTTAGATAATTCTTCAGTATATCATTGGGCACAATGATGGGTTTTTCTTTTTGTACAGAAATATTTGAAAAGCCTGCATCCTTTAGTATTTGTAGATAGTCTGACTGTTGGATCGCCCCTGAAACACAACCTGCATACATCTCAGCAGCCTTGCGGAGTTTTTCTGGTAGTTCGCCATCCAGTACGATATCAGAAATACTGAAATGTCCGCCC
>JAIBCG010000036.1 GCA_019694295.1 Saprospiraceae bacterium | reverse complement strand
AGACAACTGGCTGATTTTCTTTAGCTTATTTGAGTATATCTCTAATGACATTCATTAGACTAGATGCTCTATTGGATTTTTTGGGTTTATCTTCATTTTACGCAAGTCTCTATTCTGATTGGTTGAGTAAAATCATTGAAATATTATGATTTAAATCATAATTTATGTATTATTTAATGTACATATTTGTAATGAAGATGAAAAACAAATTTTAATCACTTAAAAATTTTCACTTATGAAAACCAAACATGAATTAATCGGAAAAACACGCATCGGGAGATTATTGGAAATCATGACAACAATACTGATGATGGCAATTGTACTGATGGCACCTGGATGTAAAAAGGATGATGCATCTAGTCCTGGAAACGAACAAGTAAAAAAGGATACCGAAATCCTTGTTGAGTTCAATGCTGTCAAACAAGGCGTAATGATTGACCTGATGAAAACCATGACCAATGACTACACTAAGAAAATCGGAAAGGCAAATTACACGAAAGAACAACTTGATAAAATGTACAAGGATTTGTATGCGCTTCAGGCTTATGAAAAGGATGTAATAGCTGCTGCAGGCAGAATGGACGATCAGCTTAGTTCAGGAGTACAGGGCAAGATTGTACAGACAAGAGGATTGGCCGGCAAACTAGGAGAATTCTTTGGCTGGATGAGTGGATCATCTAAAAGGTCAAGAGAAAGAATACTCACAGTAGCTTCCAATCTTACTGAAGGCGAAAGAAAAGAGCTCTATGATGGATTGAGCCCAGAGCTGAAAGGAAAAGCAAGTTCTGAAGGTGATTTTTGGAAAAAGCTGAATGACGGGCAGCTAGATAACTCAGCAGCCAGGATTTACAACGATTTCTACCACAACCCTTACTCAAACTTTAACGATGTAGCTCAAGATAAAAATCTGACAATCGGTAAGGTGTTTGTAAATGAAGGTGCAGAGGGCGTGACCAAAGGGGCAGAAGTGATAATAGAAGTAACCAAAGTGGCAGCTCCTGGCCTTGGCAAAGGGATTGAACTAGTAGAAAAAGGGCAGGAGTATGCTGAAAAAATAGAAACAGTATATAAAGACCCTAAGCAGTTTATCAAAAATGAGGTAAAAGAGCAGATAGCGGACTATCTTGGTGGTTTTGTTGACATTGATGGTGCTGTTGATGCAGGCAAACTTAGTGAAGCTGCCGGTGCAGCAATCAAAATATTGACAGACTATACATTGGGTTCTGATGATCCTGCCGATTGGGTAAAAAGCGCTATCGACTATGGGTTGGCCAAGATACTGGATGGCAATACGGCAGACAAAGCAAATGTAGCCATAGCTGTAAAAGCAGATAACAACAAAAATCAAACCGGACCAAATGTGGTGATATCAGTTGACCCAACCAAAGATGACAAGGACTTGGAAGATGTTATCGACATTATGCTCCCTGGTGGTGATTGGGTTATTTCACCGGTGAATATCAAGGGTTATACAGACAAGATAATCGCTGAAGTCATTGAAGAAATTGCTTCTGTCATTCCGGTAAACACCGACCCAAATGCACCTCATGTAAATGGACAATACGCACTCTCAGTTTGGATTAGCCCGGCTGACCCAGGACCGGGAGAAGGAGTGACTGTAACAGCGAAAATATCTCCGGCCAAGAGTGGCGAAGACATCTACTTCAGCATCACAGGCACTGACGGTTACTCCAGCAGTTCAACCAATAAAACGGACAATGAAGGCAAAGCGACATTCTATATACCCGGTGGAGCAGGCGGTGTAAGGGATGAGGTACACATCAAAATCGTATCTACCGGCACAGAGAGAGTTATTGTTTACACCTTCTGATACGTTTACCTAAATTTTTCTCAATAAACCGTCATCGATCAAAAGTGGCGGCGGTAAAAGTTCTATCGCTGCCACTATTTTTTAGCTTAATATACTACTGAATAATGAAACGTTTTCATCCTTGCTTCAAAATCATTCACATATACAAGATCCGACACGGATGAAGGGTGAGTAAAACCCCAAAAATCAAAGTCGTGTGATGGGCATTTAAAAATCCCGGTTCATTCATCGGGTAACAAGTTTCTCGTAATGCAATTGCAAAAAAAGCAAATAACTTTTAACAATTATTGAGACGGCAAACCAACTGTTTTGTAGAGTTCATGTTTACTCAATTTTAGATCAAGCTTTTGGTAGTTTTGCGGAATTGTCGTATCCATTGTCTTTTCTTTCAGAAAATATTCGTACTGCTTGTAAGGGCTGATACTGATGTTGAAATACCTGACCAAAAAACC
The DNA here is from genome assembly GCA_019694295.1 of Saprospiraceae bacterium. Taxonomy (GTDB): domain Bacteria; phylum Bacteroidota; class Bacteroidia; order Chitinophagales; family Saprospiraceae; genus JAEUUM01. The sequence continues at coordinate 27,294 of JAIBCG010000036.1, read as the reverse complement.
CTGAAGTACAAAGTCGTACTGGTCATACATTTTAGCAGGCACGGTGAGCGTCGAAAAACGGGGTACTACACTACCTATTTGATATACATCACTTATCACGTCTTGCTCTCTGCTTATTTTTCCCTTTTGGCTAATGGTGAAAATCGTCATTGATACAAAAAGAAGCACAGAAACCGTAAGAAATAACTTGTACTTCCATTGGTTCATATCAATTCTTTGAATAGTTGATGAAATGACCGGAACTACAAGAACGGCAAAGGCAATACCAAGAAACGGAAATGAAGGCACCATGTACCAACCCTTCTGTACCATGGTAAGCGTGAGTGGCAATGCACCTGACAGGCCGACTAACAAAAACAGCAGAAAATCGGCTTTCTGTTTCGGGAAAATGCTACGCAACATTTTTATACCTGACAACAGGTAGCTCAGTATGACAAAAAGCATTACAGGAATGAGTTCGGTAAACAATCGCCACACAATTTCTAGCCTGTAATCGGCTGTAGGCATACTATTGACCCTACGTACCAACCTTTCGTAAAAGTATATGCTCAGGCTCTCTCTGCTCTGCGGAAAAAGTAGGAAAACGCCATACATAATCAACGGAACAGCTGTAAGTATCATAGTGTAAAGAGCACATTCCCGGAAACTGATTTTCCGGCTTACCAGCCAGTAAATGAATGGAAATGTTATCGGGAAAAATCCTGGAACACCTTTGCTGAATGTAGCCAGAAAAATGAAGAAACCGGATGCAAGCCAGAGCAGAATATTCTTCCCGTCAGACTGTACATTTTTATAACTGACAATCACCGAACATAACGTAAAGACACTTACTGTATTTTCAATCATATTGTTTCTGAACGACCAGTAGCCTACAGGTATCAGTATCCAGAATAGTACCGGCAGCCAGCCCACTGCCATGTAGCGTTCATTGTCGGGAAAGATATTTTTCCACAGATACCTGATGAGCAGAATGTGAAGTACGATCATCAACAAGGTATAAAATCTTTCAACATACATACTGTCGCCCAGCAATTTATAAAACAAAGCCTGAATGCCGAATACCAAAGGTGGCTGTTCGTGAAATGATGGAATGCCTTCAAGATTAAGTGTACTGTATTGTGGAAACCAGAAGTTGCCAAATCCAATAGCCAGATTGTGCGACACTGCACTGTACAGCACTGCATCCTGAAACATCCCTTCCTGTATGAGTATCGGTAATGTAAGACCAAACACTACACTGAGTGTCACAAGCCAGAATGGAAATTGTTTCGTTAGTTGGCGAATCGGCATTTTCGTTTTGAATATTTTATAAAAACAGTACAAAAAATTTCAGGGCAATCAGATGCGCTTCATGTCGGGCAAAAATACAATTTCCCGGCAGGAATCAGATATTAATTCTGACATTCTACCGATTTTACCATAATATACTTTCTACAGATTACAAGTATTCTTCAATCAAGAGATTTCGCTCTTTAGTTTGTGCTCCACAAGTTCCTGCAGGCCTGTCAACCCACTCAGGTCGATCAGAAAGTTGCGTTCAAGCAAATGTTGGATATCAGGGTAATTGTCCAGTTTGGTTCTTTTAATCCGTTTGCCATGGTTGTATTCAGAGTATATAAGGTCAGTTAATGTGAATCGCCGGTTGCCTTCTGCTCTGGCCACTATCAGCTGATGAGTAAATCGCGAACCCGGACATGTAGAGGTGTACCAGTTGGCCACTTCATAGTCAGCGATGATGTGATGTCTCAGGTCAAACTCATAGAGTCGTTTCCATTCACCGTCAACAAAAATCTCGAGCCGCAGGTCTTCAGCATGCTGTACAATGCGGAACTCTTCATTCGGTGTGTGCTGTATAAGGTCATTGCGGAGAAGCAATGGATAAGTAGGTACAAAGCCACCGTAGCCGCAGTCAACGATGTATTGGTCGTCACCCAGGCTTACCAAGAGTATGAGATGCGTTCTCCCAACAGAATTTTCAGCCGGGCCGGCTCTACCCATCAGGCCACGCACATCAAATCCGATGAGTTGCAATATTCGCTTTAGCAACAAATTATTTTCAAAACAATAGCCGCCCCGTTTGTTCAACACCATTTTTTTGAAAAGTGAATCGTCATCGAGCAGAACAGGAATGCCTAATAGCGGATTCAGATTTTCGAAAGGAATAGAGGCAATGTGTTTTTGCTGAATCTGTACCAATGTACGCATATCAGCTACCGGCGTACCTTCGAATGCTATTCGCGCAAGGTATTTTTCGATGAAATGTGCCTCAATGTCGTTTTGCATTTTTTACATTTTCAAACACCGGTACATTGGTGTGTTTTGTTTAATGAAAATTGTGTTTAAGTATTGATCTGGTCACCGTTCTATTACAAGCAGATTTTCTATCTCCTATTGTTGAATACCACAAACCGGTCTGCAAGAATATTTTACAAAAATAAGAAAATGTAACTGTAGTAGTAGGTAAAAAGATTACGAAAGAGGCTACGACTTATATCTCTTATAATTTCTTGTTAAATATTAATCAAACGATTGTTTAAATATTAAACAAATGTTTAAATTTGCATTCGGAAAACATTCTGACGGAAAATGATAAAATTCAATGCCAAGCAGATTGAAATAATGAAGCATGCATTAAGCCTGTTTGCCGAGCATGGCTACGAAAAAACACCTGTCCGCGACCTGGCGAAGAAGGCGAATATCAATATTGCCATGATTTCGTATTATTTTGGCTCAAAGGAGAAGCTATTGGAGGCTATTTTCCTGAAATACACTTCAAGCATTCGTAGCAAGGTAGAGGAAATAGTAAAAGACAGGAACGCGGAGCCGACTGTAAAGATAGAACAGATCATCGATGCCTATATTGATGCCTTCATTGAATATCCTGATTTCTACTTACTGTTGTCACGCGAACAGTTGCGAACCAAAAATCATGCCTTGTACAATGCCATCCGCGGACTTAAGCAGAAGAATGGTTCGATGTTGAAAGCGGCAGTAAAAGCAGGTGAGAAAGCAGGATATTTTAGGAAAAACATTGATATAACTATGCTGGCGCAGACTCTCTTCGGTACGGTCAATCAGACTTTGAACAACAGACGCTTTCTGTGCGAACAATACGATATTGCCGAAGGCGACCAATCTGCATTTGAAGAATTCATTTTTCCAAAACTCAGGGAACATTTGAAAACAATGTTCAAATATTATCTCACAAACAAATAAAATGAAAAATATAACGACAAACACTATCCGGTTTCTCATTTATGTGCTTTTTTATTCGCATGCTTATGCACAGGATGTCAAGCATCTTAGTCTGCAGGAGGCTATAAATACAGGCGTGGCCAACAGCAAACAGCTAAAGGCAGCCAATGCCGGTATCGAAGCGGCCTCGTGGCATATACGGGAGCTGAATAATATTAAATTGCCCGAAATAAATGCATCAGGTGCCTATATGCGGATGTTACAACCAAGTTTCGATCTAAAGATTCCTCTACCGGGCAGTAACCCTCAAGATACGAGTTCGAATATGGGGCAAGGTGCCAAAGCATTGAAGGTAAACCAAATGATGTATGCTTCTGTTAACGCAAGCCTTCCTTTATTTTCAGGATTCAGGATACGCAACGGTATCGAAGCGGCACAATTGCTGAAGCGTGCCACTGAGCTTGATGCAGATAAAGATAAGGACAAAGTCATCCTGAACATCATTGCCTCATATTATAACTTGTACAAAGCTCAATCGGCAATAAAACTCCTAAACGAAAACCTCAAACAAGCACAAAGCCGCGTTAAAGATTTTACAAACCTGGAAAAAAATGGCCTACTGGCACGCAACGATCTTATGAAAGCAGAGCTACAACAATCGAATGTAGAGCTTACAATTGCGGAAGCCGAAAACAATCTCAAGGTAAGCCAATACAGTATCAATCTTCTTCTTGGCCTCCCGGAGAATACAGTTTTGGAGCTGGAAAATGCCGGGCCACCATCCTTAACCCAGCTTCAACCTTTAGAAGAATGGCAGAAAACGGCCATTGCATCCAGAGCAGATCTGCTGGCATTACAAACCAGACAACAAGCAGCCTCTAAGAACACAGAATCAATCAAAGGTGAATATTATCCATCTGTAGCACTCACCGGTGGATATATAGCCGGTTATATCCCGAATATACTCACATTGGCTAATGCTGCCAATATCGGGATAGGCCTCAGCTACAATATTTCATCATTGTACAAAACAGGAACAAAGGTAAAGCAGGCTAAAGCTCAGGAGCAACAATTATACTGGAATAACTTGCAGGCACAGGATGGCATCCGTGTACAAGTTGTAAAAGCTTATGAAGATTATAATCAGGCAATGCAAAAAATCACACTTTACGAAAAAGCAGTAGATCAAGCCAACGAAAATTACCGGATAACGAAAAACAAATTTGACAATTCGCTCGAAACCACTACTAATCTGCTCGATGCCGATGTGTTGCAGCTACAAGCCAGACTCAACTACGAATTTGCAAAAGCAGATGCTGTCATAGCCTACAACAAGCTGGCAGAAACAGCAGGAACGATTGAAAAACAATCATTAAAATAAAAGACCAGGACAGTATTTAAATTGAAATTACACTAATATTATTAAAACTAACAATAATGGGAAATAAAGAACAAAAACACGCAGCAGAGGCTGAAGAACGGAAAAAATCGAGCCGGAAATTTGCTATCATATTTGCTATTCTATTGCTTGCAGGTGGCAGTTATGGTACTGTCAAATATCTACATGGTCTGAAGCATGAAGAAACCGACGATGCCCAGGTCGAGTCATTGATAAGTCCGGTAATACCTCGGGTACCGGGTTACATTAGTGAAGTACGTGTCCGTGATAATCAAATGGTACACAAAGGCGATACACTATTGATACTCGATGACCGCGATTACAAACTGAGATTACTGCAGGCTGAGGCTATACTAAATGGAGCACACACCAATGTTTCGGTAGCTGATGCAGGTGTCCAGGTAGTATCTGACAATATAGTGAGCTCGGCATCTAACATCAATACCATTGAAGCTCAGATAGATGCTGCCAAAGTAAATCTGTGGCGTGCCACCCAGGACTTCGGGCGTTACGAAAACCTTATTAAGGATCACAGTATTACACAACAGCAATACGAACAGGCACTTGCAGCCAAACAAAGTGCCGAACGCCAGCTCGATGTACTACAATCGCAAAAACAGACCGCTTCCAGACAAACCAAAGCTGTCAGCTCTCAGAAAAAAGTTCAGGCCGAACAGGTAGCCGCTGCCAACAGCGCCATTAAACTACGACAAGCCGAAGTAGAGATGGCTAAATTAAACCTTAGTTATACTGTAATAACCGCTGCCGTTGACGGACAGATATCGAAAGTTAACCTTCAGCCGGGTCAGTTCATACAGGCAGGTCAGTCTTTGTTCAATATTGTCCCCGACAAAGAGAAATGGGTTGTGGCAAATTTTAAAGAAACACAACTCGCCAAGATGAATATCGGGCAGAAAGTAAGTATAAATGTAGATGCATTCCCCGGCAGACAGATTGAAGGCAAAATCACCTCTTTCAGTCCGGCGACGGGTTCGAAATTTGCAGTGTTGCCACCGGATAATGCCAGCGGTAATTTCATTAAAACTGTCCAACGGTTGCCTGTAAAAATAGAATTCAAAAATCCGTCTGACAGCCTAATAGCCAAGCTGCGTGCAGGCTTGAACGTAAAGGTAGATGTGCACCTACAATAGATAAAACACTTCAACCGAACATCATTAAACCAACAGGTATGAATCAGGAGTCATTGGTAGAATACGGTAGTCGTAGAGTCATTATTACGATTACGGCCATTATGTGTGCCTTGCTCGAGATAGTAGATGCCACCATTGTAAATGTTGCACTCAATGACATGAAGGGCAATCTTGGTGCCACACTGAATGAGATTGGGTGGGTGATAACGGCTTATGCCATTGGCAATGTGATCATCGTACCTATGACATCCTGGCTGTCGCAACAGTTTGGCAGGCGCAATTATTTTGCAGCATCGATCATCATTTTTACAGTTGCATCCTTCCTTTGCGGCAATTCGACCAATCTGTGGGAGCTTGTTTTATTCCGCTTTATCCAGGGACTAGGCGGTGGAGCTCTTTTAGTTACCTCGCAGACCATTATTACTGAGGTGTATCCGCCAGAAAAACGAGGAATGGCACAGGCTATATATGGACTTGGTGTAATCATAGGCCCTACATTGGGTCCGCCGCTTGGTGGTTATATTGTTGAAAATTTCAGTTGGCCTTATATCTTTTACATCAATCTTCCTTTAGGCATTATAGCAGCATCGCTCACGCTGCAGTTTGTCAGGAGCCCGAAATACGGCGAAAAGCAATCAGCCCGGCAGATTGACTGGGCTGGAATAGCATTTCTGGCCTTAGCAGTCAGTTCATTACAATATATACTGGAGCGTGGTCAGGAAGATGATTGGTTTAGCAGTCCGGTGATACTTGCGCTCACTGTCACCAGTGCCATCAGTTTTTATCTCTTCATCTGGCGCGAATGGACCTGCGAAAATCCGATTGTCGATCTGCATGTACTTCGCAATGGTAATCTTAGGATTGGTACGATACTTTCTTTCATACTCGGCTTTGGTTTGTACGGATCTACTTTTATCATTCCTTTGTATCTTCAGACGTCATTAAGGTGGAATGCCCAGCAAGCCGGAATGATAATGATACCGGCAGCACTTGTAACGGCATTTATGATGCCGGTAATCGGCAAGTTGATACTGAAAGGAATAAAGCCTTATTATATGGCAGCTGCCGGAATGTTTTTCTTTTTTCTGTACAGTATTTGGGGAAGTAAGATCATCAGTCCGGTTACGGGTGAAGGCGATTTCTTCTGGATGCTAATGCTTCGTGGTCTGGCCATGAGTATGCTGTTCATACCCATTACTACCATGTCACTTTCTACGCTCAAGGGGCAAGATATAGGCAAAGGAGCCTCATTTACCGGCATGATGCGCCAGTTGGGTGGTTCATTTGGTATTGCCATTATTACTACATTCATGAGCCACCAGAATGCTCAGCACAGGGCAGATCTGGTCGTAAACATGACTGCGGAGAATGTCAATCTTGCACAGCGACAAGCCGGGCTTACCTACAACATGATGCAACATGGTATGGCACCTAATCAGGCAAGTGCAGCAGCCAACTATGTACTCGATATGGGCGTTATGGGGCAGGCATCCATCCTCACTTACCGCGATGTGTTTTTGTATATCGGCATCATGTTCTTACTATGTGTCCCTTTTATACTCATGATAAGGTCAGGCAAAACCAAGGTGGACATGAGTGAGGCCATGCATTAAGCCAAGATAGTACGAGTAGAATATTGGGTTAAGAGAGAAACTGTGTGAGTTAAGTAATTTGAAATTATGCACTCCGCCCTGCACCATACCCACTTATCACATTGCTTTACTTATTTGTCATACTACAAAATAATGCGCGTGAAGGATAGAAGCCGGCACGAAGTAAGGCGGATAGCCTGACCCGACAGGGGCACGCCCAAATGAAATACAATATACTGCTCTATTGGTTTGTGTATGTAAAAAAGCCTGATGAATGATATCCATCAGGCTTTTTTTGTTTGGGTCAGTGTCTGAGATTACTTGCTGGGTGCAAGCATCTGGAAGAACTGATCGAGCTTAGGAAGTATGATGATTTCTGTTCTGCGGTTGAGTTTTTTGCCTTCGGTAGTGGCATTGGATGTCTTAGGTGAATACTCTGAACGACCGCCGGCTGTGAGCCTTGATGGATCAACTTTGTATTTGTTCTGGAGTGTCCTCACTACAGCTGTTGCTCTCTTGGCACTTAGGTCCCAGTTGTCTTTGATGTCTTCGGTAGAAATAGGAACATTGTCTGTGTGGCCTTCTACAAGGATGTCGAGGTCTTTGTGGTCGTTGAGTACTTTGGCTACCTTGGCAAGTACGTTCTGAGCTGAGGCATTAATCATTGAGCTGCCTGACTGGAACAACATCTTGTCGGAGATAGAAATATACACCACACCTTTCTTCACTTCGATCTGTACGTCGGTGTCGTTTACATCAGCAAGTGATTTTTTGAGGTTCATGACCAGGGCGAGGTTAAGAGAATCTTTGCGTGCCATTGAACTTGTAAGGTTTTTGATGTATTTGTCTTTTTCGTTCATGGCATCGAGCGATTTTTTGATGCTTTCGGCACCCGCCTGACTGATGATGGATAGGTCTTCAAGACGCTTGAGAAGGTTTGTGTTGTTGTTGTTAAGTGAAGCGATCTGGTCTTCGAGTGACTTGATCTGTTTGGTAGCATTGGCTGCTTCCTGACCTTTGGCAGACAGGTCGGCAGTAAGTTTTGCTTTTTCGTCGTTGCAGTCTGCAAGTAATTTTTTGTTGTTTTCGAGCATCTGCATAAGCTGGTCTTTTTCAGACTGTAGAGCAGTGAATTTTTTCTTGCTGACACATGAAGTCATAAGACCGATGAGTAAAAATCCGAAGAGTACTTTTGTCATATAAATTTTTTAGTGATGTGGGTTTATAAAGTATTAACGTTAAAAAAGAAATAATATTCTGCAAAGGTACAAAAACTTTGGTACTGACGCTAATAATTATTATAAATATATGTTGTTGACCATTTATTATTTGGCGAAATAATGTTACAATTGTAGATGCCCGGATGTGCATTTTCCATAAATATTACCTTGTAAGCATTATTTGAAATTTTGTTGGTGATAATATTGGTCTGCCTGCCTAATACATCTGTCATGTTGATTGTTACTTCCATTTCATCTGGTGTTGATAAAATAAATTCGCCTGTGCCCGGATTTGGGAATATGCGTAAGTGTGTAGAGCTATAAGTGGTAATATGGGTGGTCTGGCAGTTATCGGCCGGATTATTGCCATTGGTTTGCACTATGGGCGCAAACAGCTCTGCTATATTTTTGGTGCGTAATGGGATGTTGTCGATACCATGCCCGGGTGGATTGATAGTACAGTCGAATGCAGTACTGTTCTCAAGTATGTCTGCCTTGTAAGGCGGGGCGGAGGTTCCGAGGTCACTGAGGTGTTTTTTGATAAGGAAGCCTCCAGACATGAGTGGCATGTTGTAATAAGGTTGGCAAATGCTGCTGAGGCAATCGGACAGACGATTGAGCAGCCTTGACCGCTTGTAGTAAACGATAACATCTGAGGCCTGATGGAATATGTAGGTAGGCATGAGGTTGTCGTCCATGATGCTTAGATCATGCATGGCACCATAAAAGCAGGCCACGCCTTGCACTGAGTCGTTCGCCTCGCCCAGGTGGAGTGAGCCGTGTATGCTGCCGAGATCGGGACGGGCGAGCGATTTGGGAGCTTTGTGACAGAAGTTGAAGGCAGGGGCAGATGTCGGTGCATCGGGTAGCTCATAGCATTCGGATGGTTTTTCTTCATCACGGTTCAGGTAGGCAGTGTACATAGCCAGGAATGCACCTGCGCTTTCACCTGCGACATGCACATTGGCTACGTCGGTAGAATCGGACTCTGCTCTAAGCTTCAAGAAACGGATGGCACCGCGAGTGTCTTGCATGCCGCGGTAGATGGCTCTGAATATTTCTGACGAATCGCACACATGAGCACATAGTGCCGGATTGTCGGTTGGGCAAAGCAGATATTGGGTGTAGCCTTTAGCCGTATGCATACCAAGTCGGTAATTGATGCTTGCCACCACCCAACCTTTGGCAGCGAACTGTGCTGCCACTGCGGGTATCTGGCCTTCGGCTTTGTCGCCACCTATCCAGGCACCACCATGTAAGAGTACTATAACAGGTCGTTTGCAGTTGTTGTCACCGACTGGCTTGTACAGGTCGAGGAACAGTTCTGTCAGCTTACCGTCATAAGCAGTATCTGAGCCGTAGCTGATGTCTTTGGTGACTGTGTAATCGTATTGATTAGTAATGTAATCGGGTGTCTGTGCCTCAAGACTTAGCAAGAAACCGACAAAGCTACAGATGCATAAAAGCCTTTTCATTTTGCAAGGAATTCGTTGATTAGATTGAATTCTTTCTCTGGTTCTTCAACTTGTGGGTTGTGGCCACTGCGTTCGAATGTAACGTATTCGCACTTAGGGCAGAAATTTTTGTACTTGACCATCTCGGAAGGTACTGCAACGCGGTCATAACGCCCGGCGATGACGAGTATGGGCATATAGAGTTTGCCGATGTCGCGCCTAAAGTCGAATGTGCCGATGTCGGATGTGACGACGAAGTCACCGTCTTTGCCCACCATTTGGTAGTAAAGCTCTGTGTTCATTCTGTTTGGGTAATCTGAGAAGCGACTTGGTCCCCGGAACTTGTCGGGATTGTAGCCGTAGAGGAATCCGTAAGGGACGCGGCCATAGATCTCCTGATGGATCGGGTCGGCTGATACAAAACCTTGTTCTCTGACGGTCATGAGTGTATCCCAGACTTCCGGGTAATTGGTCTTGATTTCGTGGTTAGAGTTGTCGCAGTTTTTCTGCCACATGAGGTAAGAGTGGAATCCGTTGGCAATGATGAGGTGGCTTACGTTGTGAGGGTATTTAATAGCATAAGCCTGGCCGACTACAGAGCCGTAAGAGTGGCCAAGGATGTCGATCTTGCCTAAGCCTATGGCAATGCGGAGCTGTTCGAGGTCTTCTACATCGCGTTGCAGGCTATATTCTGTAGGGCTTTTAGCCAGGTCCGACTTGCCACGACCGAAGCCGTCGAAGTAGATGAGTTTGTGGTTATCGGCGAGTGGGTCGAAGCTGTGTAGGCCGACGTGCGAGCCGCCGGGTCCGCCTGCGATGAGGAAGAGCGGATGACCATTGCCGAGGGTCTCTGTCCAGATTTTGGCACCGTTGATGGTGTAATATTTGCCTTCCGGGTGTACGTAAGGAGCAGGCCTTGTCTGGCAAAAGGAGAGGGTAGTGGTCAGGAACGACAGCAACAAGAGGGCGAGAAGGTTTTTCATTTTTTGTTTATTTTTGTAAAATTAAGTATTAGGGTTGTAAAGAGAGGGGGAGATAATGGTAATTTTTTTAAAAATTTTAAGTTTTACCTGGTTCAGATGCAGTTTTTCTAATGGTAGTCGGGTAAAATATTTTGTTTCGATTTAAATTATTGATATAGCCTTTGTTAAATATAAAAATTGTTGTTGAATAAACCATCCGGCATCATCAGGTGTTGTGCAGGAGAGTGTACACACAAATAGGGCAGAATAAGCTTGTAATGAAGGCGTATTGTTTACAATGCTTGCCTATATGGTAGGAGAATATTATTTTTGTATCGAATGAGAGGAAGAGCTATTTTTTTATTGTTTATTTTTACTTCGTTTACAGTGCTTGCTACTGTAAATACGGTATTTATCGGTAATAATAATCTTTCTTTGGTTTCGGCGCAAAATTTACCCGAAGAAGAGCACCAGCATGGCGGAGAGCATGGTGCAAAAGGGAAAATGGAATGCTCGATTGGAGTATTAGCTTTAGATCTGATAAATTTTGAAAATCGTCTAGAAAATATATTTAAGGAATTATCATTGCATTATGAGCACCGTACCGGTGAAATAATTATTCCCCCACCCGAACTTTTGTTAGTGTAGAAAGTCATAGCCTTGCTGTGATATCATTTTAACAGGATTTATCAACGTTTTGGCACTCAATGAGTAACAGAAAGTTGGAGTCCGTATTTTTTTTCAACATTAACATTATACAGACATGTCTAAAAATAAAATTTTGGCTAATCTGAAGTATGATTTTCCTTCAGGCTTAGTAGTATTTCTGGTAGCCTTGCCCTTGTGCCTGGGTATAGCAATGGCATCAGGAGCACCATTGTTCTCGGGTATTATAGCAGGTGTAGTAGGCGGTATCGTCATTGGTTCTCTATCCAATTCTCATATAAGTGTTTCAGGTCCGGCTGCAGGGTTGACAGCCATCATCATTTCTTCAATTTCTACTTTAGGGTCATTTGAGGCTTTTCTCACGGCGGTTTTTTTGGCCGGTGTGCTCCAGCTGATGTTTGGTTTCCTTCGGGCAGGTTCTATCTCCAACTTTTTTCCGAATAATGTTATTGAGGGAATGTTAGTAGGGATAGGTATTATCATCATTTTAAAACAAATACCAAAAGCCCTGGGTTCAGTTACAGAGGTAGGTAATGGTCTTTCAATGTTTGGTGATCTGGTAAAAGCAATGTCTGAGGTACAGCCGGGTGTATTGTTCATATCACTGGTTTCATTGTCGGTTATTCTACTTTGGGACAAGGTCGGGCCATTGCTCAAAATGAACTTTTTACCAAGTGCACTCTTGGCAGTAATTTGTGGAACACTACTCAACGAATTATTTATCAACGCTGGTAGCCCATTGGCTATTACATCATCTGAATATTTGGTAGAACTACCCGTTGTTCATGATATGAGTGACATTCTCGGAATATTTATTTTTCCGGATTTCATAAATACAGAAAATGGGATTAATTTCTCTGTTTTGCTGAAAAAGGAAATTTGGGTTGTAGCAGCTACCATTGCTGTTGTTGCATCTGTCGAAACCCTCTTGTGTATAGAAGCATCAGACCGGATGGATCCTCAAAAGCGACTGACTGATACTGACCTTGAACTTAAAGCGCAGGGGGTGGGCAATATGATAAGTTCACTTATCGGAGGTTTGCCCATGACTTCGGTAGTAGTGCGGTCTTCAGCCAATAAAAATGCCGGTGCCAGAACAAAACTATCTACCATTGTACATGGGATGTTGCTTTTGGTGAGTGTTATGACTATCCCGACCATACTGAATAGAATTCCCTTAAGTGTATTAGCTGCCATACTATTGGTTATAGGTTTTAAGCTGGCAAAGCCAAGTGTGTTCAGGCACTTTATGCAAAGAGGCAAATACCAGGCAGTACCATTTTTACTTACAGTGGTTGCGGTGGTTTTTACCGATTTGTTAACCGGAGTTGCACTCGGAATGGGTATGAGTATTTTTGCAATTTTGCGTGGCAATATGAAACGGGCTTATTATTTTCGGAAAGATGGATACCACGAAGGCGATGTTATACACATTCATTTAGCCCAGGAGGTATCGTTCCTGAATAAAGCTGCCATTTTGTTTACCCTGGATGCACTGCCGAATCATTCGAAGGTTATAATCAATGCATCTGATACCGTCTATATCGCACATGATATTCTTGACAGCATTCGGGAGTTTAAAGAAATCAGAGCAGCTCTACGCAATATTGATTTGGTGTTGGTTGGATTCAAGGAAGAATATCAACTCGAAAATACCAATACGGATATCAGACAGGTATCAATAGAACACGATATGATCATTAAACACAGAAAACGACACAAAGTTTCGAGCACGGTACTGCGGGAATTTAAATCGATTCAACCAGATGTTGTATAAATAAACTAAATTTGTAATTAATCATTCAAAATTATGTCAGAATTTTATAAAAAAATAATCGAGAATAACAGGAATTGGGTAGCTTCAAAATTGTCTGAAGACCCTGAGTTTTTTTTGAAACTGAAAGATGCACAAAAGCCACCGCTGCTGTGGATCGGATGTTCGGATAGCAGAGTGCCAGCCAATGAAATCATAGGTACCAAGCCGGGAGAAGTATTTGTACACCGAAATATAGCCAACATGGTCATACACACAGACATGAATATGCTCAGCGTGCTTGATTATGCTGTGAATGTGCTGAAAGTGAGGCACATCATAGTCTGCGGGCACTACGGCTGTGGTGGTGTCAAGGCAGCAATGAGCAATAATTCTGTCGGGCTGATAGACAACTGGATACGACATATTAAGGATGGTTATCGTTTTAGTAAAGACGAGATACAATCAATATCTGATGAAGAAAAAAAGTTTGACCGACTGGTCGAATTGAATACTAAACAGCAAGTGCTTAACCTGGCCGTGACATCCATCGTACAATGTGCGTGGAGCAAAGGGCAGGAACTGTCCATACATGGGTGGGTCTATGGCCTCGATACCGGACTTGTCCAAGACCTTGATGTTACGTTTTCGTCACACGAAGATATCCGAAATAGCAGTGTTTATAAACTGGAATTTGACGAATAGCTTTATTGTTAGATAATGATTACTTGGGTATGTGTCATGGTATTGTCAAAACAAATCGGTGCCATTGCCTCTGACTTAAACAGGTATATCTTTGTGGCAAAAATTCTAAGATTTTGACAACGAAGATAGCTGCACTCAGATTTTTGGCATTGGCGGAAGGTATATCGTACCTGGCTTTTGGCCTTACCATGCCACTCAAGTATATATACGAAATCACAGGCCCAAACAAGGTGATCGGTTATGCTCACGGTGCTTTATTCATCGCATATTGTGTTGCAGTGTTCTTGGTCAATATGCAAGCAAAATGGAACTTTAAAACCAACTTTCTGGCTTATCTGGCATCACTTGTCCCATTCGGCACTTTTGTAGCTGATACAAGGATTTTCAAACCAACAGAAGCAAGATTGATATCAAAGATGCAGCCTTGATGCAGGATTGAATATACTGTTTTTTACTATCTGCCTTTTTGTGGAAAATTTATATTTTTACAAAAAAATCAATCACATCATGCCACGATTACTGCTTTTGCTTGTTATGTTGGGAATATTGCCGGTAACAGATTATGCACAATTTATACAAACCACTACCGAAAAATTTACCCGTGCCGATACACTGCGTGGCTCGCTCCGTCCTGAGCGCAACTGCTATGATGTGATCCATTACAACATCGACCTCGAACTACTGGTGGCCGACAAGGCGATTACCGGGTTCGTGGACATGAGGTTCAAGGTAAAAAATGATTTTAACCGGTTGCAGATTGACCTTTTTGACAATATGATCATCGATTCTATCTTGCTTGGAGGGCAAAAATGTACTTACACAAGGGAATTTAATGCCGTCTTTGTTGATGTGCCGAAGCAGCACTCTGGCACAGAAGCCACCTTGCGAACTTATTATCAAGGTAGGCCGGTAATAGCCAAAAATGCACCCTGGGACGGCGGATTTGTATGGAAAACAGATACTAACAAGAATCCATGGGTGGCGGTTGCCTGCGAAGGTACAGGCGCCAGTCTCTGGTGGCCCTGCAAAGACCATCCGGCCGACGAACCAGACAGTCTGAGTTTCAGCATGACAGTGCCACATTCCCTTACATGTATTTCAAATGGCAACCTCATTGGTAAAACCCCACTTGGCGATGGGAAGAATAAGTTTCACTGGAAAGTGACCTACCCGATTAACCTGTACAATGTAACATTTTATGCCGGAGATTATTACCTGATAGATGACGAATACCTCGACTTCAAACACCGCCGGCTTGATATAGATTACTGGACACTGGGTGAAAAAACTTTTAAGGCAAAACTGCATTTCAGACAAGTGGACGGGATGCTGCATGCTTATGAACATTATTTCGCACCTTATCCTTACTTCAACGACGGCTTTGCATTGGTCGAATCGCCTTACCTCGGTATGGAACACCAGAGTGCCATTGCTTATGGCAATCAGTACAACCGTGGTTACCTTGGTGGCCGCATTCCCGATGACCAGAATTTTGATTTTATTATCATTCACGAATCGGCTCACGAGTATTGGGGTAATAGCGTGACAGCCGACGACCATGCCGACCTGTGGATTCATGAATCGTTCACAACCTATTGCGAAGCGCTCTATGTAGAATGGATCAATAATTATAAAAAGGCAGTGGATTATCTCGTTTACCAGAAGCCGTACATCAAAAACTTAAGTCCGATGGTAGGGCCACGAGATGTCAACTACAACAATTGGAAAGACAGCGACATCTACTACAAGGGAAGCTGGATGTTGCACAGCCTTAGGAACACCATCAATAACGACAGTATGTGGTTCGGTTATCTGAAGGCCGTGTATAACCATTTTGCAGGAAGCGTTACGAACACAACTGCAGTAGTCGATTTTACCAACCAATATTTCAATAAAGATCTGACACCGTTTTTCAGACAATTCCTGATGTACAAAGAGTTGCCCGTATTCGAATATTTCATCGATAAAAAGGGAAAAAATATAGACCTGTACTACCGTTGGAACTGTCAGGTGAAGGAGTTCGATATGCCACAGAAAGTCACGAACGGGCGTGAAGTGTTCAGGATATTCCCTACGGGAAAATGGCAAAAACACAGGCTGAAAGACTTTAGTGTTGAAAACTTTAAGCTGGATGAGACGAGTTTTTTGATGGGGACCTACAAAGTAACTCAAAAACCTAAAATCTGATTTGAAAGTAAAACTGCTTTGGATGATGAATCTTTATTATTTTGCCGCAAAGGCGGAATTTCCTTCTTTTATACAGAATCATTCTTATCTTTGGCACACAATTAAAAAACTATAAAGACTATGTACACAGGTATGATGCACCTTCACAGCACACTCAGATACGTTCTTCTGATATTGCTGATTGTTACCATTTACAAAGCTTATACAGGTTATAAGCAAGGCAGGGCATTTGCAGCCGGAGACGATAAACTCAGCCTTTATACTATGATAGTTACCCATCTTCAGTTGTTGATAGGGCTTTATATGTATTTTGCAAGCCCAACCGTGCAGAATGCCCTTACAGATATGAAGACCGCTATGGCCGACAAAGTATTGCGCTTTCTGGCAGTAGAGCACATATTGGGTATGCTCATTGGTATTGCTCTTATTACAGTAGGGCGTATTGCATCCAAGAAAAAGAGCACCGGTACGCAGAAATTCAAAACCATCTGGTTGTACTATGGTCTTGGACTTCTCGTGATATTCCTAAGCATTCCATGGCCGTTCAGAGGCCTTGGTTATGGATGGTTTTAATCAGAAACGGGATGTTTCTTATCTCTTGAATTACGGGATACAGGCATTTTGTATCCGTTGAGGCATTGTTTGTATTAAAATATTCGATTCATGACATTCCAGTCAATCATTCAGGATATCAAAAGCGGTAAAATAAGCCCCGTCTATCTGCTGCATGGCGAGGAGCCGTTCTTCATCGATCAGATAGAGGACGCCATAGAGAAGAACGTGCTGACCGAATCAGAAAAAGCATTCGACCAGACGATATGCTACGGAAAAGATACAGATGTGCGCTCCCTAACAGACCTGTTGAGCAAGTATCCCATGATCAGCCAGCGCCAGGTAGTCATCGTGCGTGAAGCCCAGGAACTCAAAAAAATAGAAGAACTCGCCGGATATATCAAATCACCCATGAAATCGACGGTACTCGTGTTGGCACACAAATACAAAAAAGTGGATGGCAGAACTCAGTTTGCCAAGTTGGCAGCTTCCAGCGGAGTCGTGTTCGAGTCGAAGCCCATACCCGACTATCAGATAGCAGACTGGATAGGCAATCTGCTCCGCGACCACAAGATTAATACCACACCCGATGTGCAGGCAGTGTTGGCAGAAGCACTCGGCAACGACCTCACCAAGATAAACAACGAGATAGAAAAAATTAAGCTCAATATACCTGCCGGAACCAAACTCGACCGCAATCTGATAGACAAATATATCGGTATCAGCAAAGACTACTCCGTTTTCGAACTCAACCGCTTCATCGGTTTGCGCGACATGCCGAAAGTGATGAAAACCGTCATGTACTTCAATGCTAGTGCCAAAAAGAATCCGATAACCGTTACGATTGCCAATCTTTTTTCATATTTTAATAAAATTTATCTGTTGCATCAGGTCAGGACTGCTTCAGAAACCGAGCAGGCGAAGGTACTCAAGCTCGGTACACTGTTTTTCCTTAAAGAATATAAGGCTGCTGCCGCAAAATACACTGCCACACAATGCGAAAAAGTCATTGGCATGCTACGTGAGTACGACCTGCGCTCTAAAGGAGTTGACAATGTCAGCACTACACACGAAGAACTTCTAAAGGAGATGTGTACCAAGATTGTGATGGTGTAACATACCTCCATGTACCGTTTCAGGCCTGAGTGCAGCATTAAAAGGATGATTTTCAATAAAATAATATCATTTATTTGGTGTTTAATTTTTTTTAAAAAAAAGTGTTGAAAAAACTTGCAGCGCTGGAGCTAACAAAGTATTTTTAGGCAATCAAATATCACACAAAAGACAAGAATAGGTACAGTTTCGATTTTTTAATGTTTTGTATTATTTTTTAACCCATTAAAATTTATCAAGTATGAAAAAGCACAGCACAGCACAGCACAGCACAGCACAGCACAGCACAGCACAGCACAGAACAGAACAACGGATACCAATATCTTAGTATCTGGGTTACGAAATCTCAGAAGAAAATTCCTCTACCTTGTTTTATTTGCTTTTTTTGTTTTAATTTTTTCTTGTAAAGATGGAATTGAAGATTTTAATGTATGGCCTTTGATGAACAATACATCATCTTCCAACCAGAATTTAGAATCTCTGACAACAGATGTATATGACGACGTTTATCAATATCATTACCAAGGATTAAGCTACGCACGGAATCAATTTACGAATTTTCCGAACCTCACTATTAAAAATGTTCTTGAAGCTTTTAATGCAAATAATGTAAATTACAGTAATATTGAAATTAATTGGAATTTAATTGATACTATTCTTTTGAATAGGGATTCCATTGTAAGTTATTTAAATAATTTTGTAAATATTATAAGTGACATACCAGAATTTTCATCAACTAAGAAGTATAAGGCAATTGAACTAATTTATACAATGGTTAACACGAATTTAGGTTCAACCTACAGAGACTCAATAGTTGTAAAAGTTAATACCGAGATGGATGAAGAAATACGACAAGGTTATGCCTTATTATTGAGTAGTTATGATTATTGGACACTGGAGATAATCGATAACAATAATGACATTCCTATGATACAATTAGATTGTGCAGGCTATATTATTGGTTGGTTGGATGCTGTTCTGGATGACATCGCTGATGGTAAACTGAAGCCTGAGGGGCAATGGAAAAGAATAAAAAAAGGTGCTTTGTATGGATTGACTACAAGTATGGGCTTCTGGAAATAAAAATTATTCGTATGAAAAGGATTGTTTCGCTTTATTCATTTTATTTTCTGCTGCTAAATATTATATATTTAATTTCTAACTTTGTTTGGGGAGACGAGATTCACAAATTCAGAGCTTATTATATGAGTGCTGTTTTGGTAGTGGTGGTTCTGCTTTTTGAAAAATTTGGTAAAAAGAAAAAAATAACTTCAAACTAACAAGGTATAGAACGTCGGGCAGCTCAAGTTAGCTGCTTTTTTACTAAAGCCTTTTGGGAAAAATCAGAAAGTGATGGGCAAAATATTGGAGATGTGTACCAAGATTGTGATGGTGTAACATACCTCCATGTACCGTTTCAGGCCTGAGTGCAGCATTAAAAGGATGATTTTCAATAAAATAATATCATTTATTTGGTGTTTAATTTTTTTTAATAAAAAGTGTTGAAAAAACTTACAGCGCCGGAGCTAACAAAGTACTTTTAGGCAATCAAATATCACACAATAGACAAGAATAGGTACAGTTTCGATTTTTTAATGTTTTGTATTGTTTTTTAACCCATTAAATTTTATAAATTATGAAAAAGCGCAGAACAGAACAGAACAGAACAGGATTTCATGTTAAAGATTATATCTTCATAACATTTATCCTATCGATTATTTTACTGTTAAGTAGCTGTAAAAAGGATGACATTCAAACGAATAAATCCAACGTAGTTGATAACACAATACCTAACCCTTTTGTAGGTAATCGTACCACAAATGAAATTGGCAATTTTACTATCAATAATGGAAGAATTTGTTTTAATACATTTGCTGATTATATTCAAACGCTGAATTTTATTAATTTAGCTGATTCTTTGGAATTGGAGCAATACAGAAGTTCGTTGAGTATTGAAACGCCTAACATTGCTTAGGAGGAATTTTGTAATTTAATGGAAATGGCAACTGATTCAATAGAGGAATTGTATGTCATTTCTACTTTTAACAACAAGGTACAATTTCAAGCTGAAGATTCAAGTTTTACAAATAAGTTTCTTACAAATTTAGAATTTGCAAATATGAATGGCGAATTTAAAATAGGTACTTCCCTTTGTAAGGAATACAATGGTTACCTGTTGCAGGTATTGGATGGTGATGATTCAAAAATGCTTAATGCAATGACAACATTGGAAACAGATACTTTATATGGCGTCTTTGCAACTGAAATTATTGTAAGAGGTGGTAATTGTCATGATGGGTGTCCATTGCTTTTTACTGATTCGAAAACAGTTGACAAAAGCAGATTAAACATACAATATTTTATAGAACCAAGATTTACTTATTTTTCAGACCCATTTAGTTCTGGCTATTATTGGAAATATCCGGCTTATGATTTTGTTTTTCAAATTAAAAATGAGAAGAAAGGATTTTTAGGTTTTTGGTATGGTGCTAAACTCTATAATAATTATAAGATTGATTTCAAGATTACGCACGCTTGTAATATTACACCCAACCCTTATATTGCTTCAGTTTATGGCGTAACTGATAAAGCAAGAGCAACCTATGAACGTCGTTACGGTTTTGCAAATCAACCCGTTTTAGCATTGGTGGATTTTGAACCCGAGTTCTGTTTGAAGTATGTACGATTTTCTGGTAGCAGGACGAAATCTCCATATATAGCCTTAGAAACACGATGCAATCGATAAAAAATTAATTGTTTCCGAATTTAAGTTTGATTGTGAATCTTTAATTAAATTAAAAATTGGAGGAGAAGAAAAATCTTTTTATTAAGCTTCCTGTATTTTGTGATGTTTCATTGTGTGGTTGCACAGTCACGTCTTGATTATACAGTTTATGCAGGACCAAATTACTCTTGCATTTCTACACTATTTTTTTATAACCAGCCTGTATATACGGGTAGCGAAGGTCCGCTATTTGGGCTTAAATACCAGATAGGTGGCAAGCTCGGATATGGATTTAATGATATCTGGAAGGTACGGTTGGGAGTCCGGTTCATTGAAAGATCAAGCCCCAAAGGTGATGGTTATTACCCCGACGTTATTTTTAATTCTTGGCATAAATGTTTGGGAGCTACTTCAGAAATTGTGTTTACTCCGAAAAATTCAAGATTATCATTAGTAGCAGGTATAAATTATGATTTGGCTATCACTTCTAACACAAGTTTGCCATCACTTGGTGAGCCGCATACAGCATTCAAAGGTCTTGGCAGTAGAACGAAATATAAAAATTATTTTTTTCTGTGGAGTTTTGGAGGAGAATACAGATTGACAAAAAGTTGGGCTATTGGCTTGCATTTCGAAAGGGCTTTTACACCTTATTCAGTGAAAGATACAAACGATCCATTTTTTTTTGGTGTAAAAAATACTGTTATTAGCAGATGTCCTCAAGGCTTTGAATTTAACTTAAATTACACTTTCTGATGAAAAAAATATTATTATTATTTGTTTTATTTATCCTCAGTACCCATGTAGCAAATGCGCAGATTAAAACTTACTTTAAAGCCGATGCAGTAGGAAGTGTCGTAAATTCAAAAGTTGAAAAATTGGATGGTACTTATAAGAGAATCGATCACTTTTATACTCCGTTAATTCGCCCCACTATTGGCTTTGGTCTTGAATATCAATTTGCTGACAATGGAGTTAAGCTCGTTACGGGTCTCGAATGGACTCAGCGAGGATACAGAGAACCTGATGCAAAATATGATACTATTCCAGGAGTTGTTCGTGGCCAGATTTCAGATATGTTGTCTTTCCCTGTCAACATTGGATACAGGATAAATGATAAATTTTCAGTGCTTGCCGGTGGCAGGGTTGATAAAAATATCTGGAAGAATAAAAATTATTTGGTAATCTATGAAGACTATACTGGCGGAAATGTTTACAATTCAATAACAGCCGGTGCCAATCTTGGCATTGAGTATCATTTTAACAAAAACATTACTGTAGGTGCTGAATATTGCCATAATTTTACCAGTTTTACAAAAGATGAGCCATTAGTATTTAAAACCAAAGTTGAATCATATTACCGAAGCCTGTCACTCTACGCCCGATTCAGTTTTATGAAATAAGAGTAAAATTTTGTCTGGCAAGTGGTAAGTGGTGTGAGGATTGTTCTTGGGTATGAATACGTCAAAGGTTTTGGCAATTGGGAATCCAGAGCAAGAATTGAATGAACTACATATTGGTGATTTACCACCAGGTAGTTATATTCTACTAAGTAAAGACACAAATGGAAATTTATTTTATAATCATTTTCAAAAATTTTAATTATAAGAAGTATAGTTGTATTGTTTGTATGTATTGTCATGGCAAGTGCCGGCTGCAAAAAGATGAAGATGGATAAGGAGTGCACTACGCCTTGTGGGTTTCAACAATATTGCAAGGATGGCGAATGCGCCTGCAACTCAACTAAGATTTTATTGGTAAACAGTTGTATTTCTAAATGCGAATCCTGTTATGCCGGCTCATTTGATTGTGGTTGCACCGATAAGTATGTTTTAAATATAGATAGTATTGGGAATGAAGTTAGTATATCGTATGTTTCTTTACCCGGCTCAAGCGGGTATGGTACTGGACACACATAGATCAAAAACCTGAGTCCGACAAAGTTTAGATTTATAATACCAAGACATTGTGTAATAGGTGATAAAACGTCGTCGTATATTGAATTTACAGTAGATAAGTCCGATCCTAAAAACCTCCTCGTGGAGGCGAGACACTATAATCTTCCATCGAATGAGACAGTAGCTAGCTGTAGCGCCATATTCAGTAAATGATGATAATTACGCTATGTTTTCATAGTGTTAAAGTAAAACCGGGAAGGCAGCCGGCTTTCTGGCTGCCTTGTCATTAAAGTCTTGTGGATAAAATCTTTAAGATGTGGGTAAGGCGGATGGGTGTGGATTGTGATGATAAGAAATAGGAGTTAGTATCGGCTCCTATTTCTGATAGATTATGCAATAATTGCTTAACGACTTTAATTTGATAAGTTAATTGCCAACTTTCATATATTTTTATGATAACCTGGATGAAACAGATATGACAGATATTACACCAAAGAGGCTTTCTGAAAGGATTTCCCTCTTGCTCAAGGAAGCCCGAAAACAAGTTGTGCAATCCATAAATCATACTATGGTTTTGACTTATTTTGAGGTTGGAAGAATGATAATTGAAGAAGAACAATAAGGGAAAGAAAGTTCCTTGCTCGAGACAGAACGCCTGCTCAAAGATAAAGAGACCGCCGCAGGAAGAACGATGGAAGAAGCCGTTATGCTGTTGAATCACAAGGAAGCAATTGATTTCCTAGTAGCACATCCGGATTACCAAAGCCCTTTATCTGTCTCTAAAATTGAAGATATTCATAGCATCCTGATAAAAGAGCTGGCAGTTGACAGAAATTTGCGCAAGCGCAGGGTGGGCATTTCCGGTACGAATTACCGGTCGCTCGACAACGAATTCCAGATACGCGAGGCCATTGATTCAAGCTGTAAATTAGTGAATGACAAAGAAAATGTATTTGAGAAGGCACTAATTGCTTTGGTGCTTATATCCTACATCCAGCCATTCATGGACGGGAACAAGAGAACGACAAGGATAGTCAGCAATGCCATATTAATGCATTACAAGTATTGTCCGCTTTCTTTCAGGACGGTTGATTCGGTTGAATATAAAAAGGCAATGCTGCTGTTTTATGAACAGAACAATATTTCTGCCATAAAGGATATTTTTATCAAGCAGTTTGAATTTGCCGTTAAGACCTATTTCTGATTCCCGGAGAACTCCTGTTAATTGCCTGTTCGTTATGAATTTGTCATTCAGTCAACCGTATCATCTTGACAAAATCATAGCTTTCATTAGATTTTTATTAAAATTGGATGTGTACACAACAAATCCGATATTGTAAGCGTCACAATATACAGACTTACATACTTGTCATTTTTTTTTGGCTTAGAGTTTTAAGTTGAGTAAATATCCGGAAGTTAGAAATCAGGAAATGCCGCGTAAGGTTGAAACCTGATGAACAGAGATTAGTGACAACTTCCGCACAGCCCTTTGATCCATCCAAAGGGCTTGTTTTTTTAGCTTAAGCTAGCACACCAGCCTACTTTCTCAATTGGGAGAGTATTTCACTCACCTGCCCGGGCGTAATGTCACGTATGCACCTGCAATCCAGCGTTTTTTTGCAATCATTACATTCTCGGTTCATCACCAGATAGCTCGCCTGTCTGCCGAGTGGCGCCCAACGCCCGGGGTGTATGGGTCGCATGGGGGCATAGAGGCCGATGGCACATTTGCCCAACGCAGCAGCTACGTGCAATGGTCCTGTGCTGGCAGCTACCAGGGCATCTGCTTCTGCTATGAAGGAAGCAAACTCTCCAAGATTCATTTGTCCTGTAAGGTCGATAACGTGTGCGTGTTCCTTGAATAATGGCGCTGACTGAAGTCCTTCTTCCTTGGTGCCGCTAATGAAAATCCGGTATTCAATCTCCGGAAGCAAACCGATGAGACGGGAAAAATTTTCGAGCCCCCATTCTCGTGCACTTCCTTTCGATTTCGGGTGAAGGATGATGTTTTTCCTGTCTCCTTTCAGCATTTCCAGCCATTTTGGGGCGAGAGGCTTTATTCTGGTAAAGCCGTAATAATCCGGTATCTTTTCAAGCGGATAATCCGTTTCTATGCCCAATGGCTTTAGTAGTTTGATGTTGAGTTGTGCTTCGTGCAGATCTGAGTTTTTTCTCGAGAGCCTTATCAGCTTGTTGCAATAAAGCCAGTGATACAGCCGGCCGGTGGTGCCAATACGAGTGGAAATGCCTTGTTTTTTTGCCCATTGGGCTATTTCCTTCACCGGGAAGACATGTACAATGATGTCTGCTTTCAATTGTTTGACGGCTTCATGGTCGTCCCAGTTCACGAATTCGTCCACATGTTCTGATAGTGAGACTATCTCTCTCGTATAGTTTCTCCCCAGAAAAATGATGTGCCACTCCGGGAAATACTCTTTGATGATACCGGCAAGCGGCAATGTAAGTACTACGTCGCCAATGCTGTCCGTACGACTGATAATGATTCTGGTGCCAATCGGCCTTTTACTTGCTACTGGCATGAAGTTTTTTAAGTGTATGGTATTTTAAATAAACGGCATGTGCCGAAATATAAGCTATCCGCAGCCCGGCAATCCCATCCAGAATGCCCAATTGAAGCAGATAGATTTTTATGAATTTATGTACAGGCGACAGCAATATTTTGAACCAGCCTGCTCGTTTTCCGCGCCAAAACAAGTCTTCAGCTGCTAGCATCGAAAATTTCCTTGCCTGTGCCTTGTGATCTTCCAGGGTATAATAGCTGTAATGAAAGCAATCACCTTTAAGTAAAGGGGCGTCTTTTGGATTGAAATTGTTTAACTTTTCGTGAATATGGCCTTCCCAGGAAGAAATACGCCTGTCGAATATACGCAACTTGACGTCAGGATACCAACCACTGTGGTGTATCCAATGGCCACAATAGTTGGTTATACGGCCAATACGGTAGAAGAATGTGCTTTCATCGTTTTTGATAGTCAGGATGCTCTTTTGTAACGCAGGAGATAAGGCCTCATCCGCATCTAATGACAAAATAAGGTCATGCGTGGCCTGACTGTTGCCGAAGTTTTTTGATCCGGAATATCCTTCCCACTCATGAGAGATAAACCGTACTCCATATTGCCTGCAAATTTCTTCCGTTCTATCTGTAGAATATGAATCAATCACTACTATTTCGTCCACTACCTGCAGCAAGGATTCTAGACATCTAGCGATGTTGCGTTCTTCGTTGTATGTGATAATGACAGCCGATATTGCTTGCATAGTGCAAAGATAATCTATGTATGCGGTTTCTTTATTCGCTACGCTGTGGCCTTATGGTTTATTTTTTAAATGGAAATTTTCGAGATGCATTTTTCATCAACGATTTTATCAGGCTGTCAGGGCTGGTTAATACCGAGCCACTTGCATTGTGGTCGTACTTCCATAGCAGCTTAGCTTTCATATCATGTATGGTAAGCACATTGCTGATGCTATTGGTAGGGCCCCACGCACCGGATATCAAGCCAACAGCAACGGCTGCTATTTCTGTCATGGGTTTTGACATGGACGATCTGCCCGATATGACGGCATCTACACCAAGAAGCTTGCAGATTTTACTTTTATCTTGTAAGGCAATATCACTGTATGAGATTTTCTCCTTCCTGAGTATGGCATTTGTCTTGTCGATGTCCTGGAATACTGTTGTGTACTTATCCTGCCTTTTCAAAAACCAGGTATAACTGCTGCTCTGTAAGTCGTAACCGGTCTTTTCTTCTGCATTCCTGATGTTTTCAGGGGTGATGCCTTTGGGCAAATGATGCATATCGATGTTCACACTGAACGGCAATATGGCTATGATTTTTATTTTTCTTTGTTTTTTATCAAAATTTGATGATTGGTAAATGGCAGGTCCACATGACCCGAAACAAGTCAAAATAACAAGTAATATGTAAGTCGCCCCTTTCATTCTTCTGTCTATTTCTTTATTGTACAAGTAATATTACACCGCACTTATCTTTTAACCCAAATGTCTAATGCATTATCTGGGTTTGAGTTGTTTTCTTTATGATAAAAATTATCATTCCACTTTTTTTATCAACACCTACAAATGGGCAGTTACAACAAAATGTCCGGGCTTTCTTGCGATTTGTTTTTAAATGTTTTCTTTTTTCAGCACACATAGTTCCCACCATCCACTGATAAAGCCACAACCATAACCGATGAGTTGGATGTAGCTGGTGAGCAATGCTGTGCCTGCTATACGGATGCTCTTTTTCTTCAATAATGCATCCAAAAAAACAATCAGTGAAAACACCATCAACGGCCAAAGAAATTTCCATGAAAATAGAACTGACATCAGCAACAACGCTCCGGTACCCAGTGTGAAAAGCAATGGCAAAAGATGCACCATTTTTAAAGTTCCTTTGTTCCTTCTCGATAAACTAACACGCGCATATCCAAAATTGAACACTTGCCTTAAGAACATCTTCAGACTTGTACGCCTTTTATGGTAAACGTAAGCTTCAGCTATATAACCGATCTTGAATCCGGCTTTATATATCATGATGCTGAGCTCAATATCTTCTCCGGCGGCCTTCGTGTTGGCAAATTTTACGGCAGGAAATCCACCGGTTGATTCAAAAACTTCTCTTGATATACCCATATTGAAGCTCCTTGGGTAGTATTTGTCTAATTTTTTGCTGCCACTCCTTATTCCACCTGTAG
>JAIBCG010000095.1 GCA_019694295.1 Saprospiraceae bacterium | reverse complement strand
CGATACACTTAGTTCGCTGAATGATACCATTGTACCTCTTGTGCCCGGCTTTTTTACTTGCTGGTTGCTTTTGATACTCGAATCCATAATGATTTTCTTAACCTGTGCTGCTGTCAATTCAGGATAATATGATCGAATTACTGCCGCCACACCTGCAACCATTGGGGCTGCCATACTTGTACCTTGGGCAAAACCATATTTGCTTTCAGGAATGGTAGAATATATCTGTACACCAGGTGCAAAGACATCAACATTCTTTTTGCCATAATTAGAAAATCCGGCTACTGCATTTTCACCTGTCTTATAAGAGGCAGCACCTATTTCTAACCAGTTGGAGGCATATTTCTTAGCAAATAATCCGGCCTTTTCGAATTTATCTGTTGGGAAATTATCATTTTTATCATTGTCTTTACTGTCATTACCTGCCGCATGTACCAACAGTACATCTTTCGATTCTGCATATTTAACTGCATCATCTACTGCTTTTTTATCCCATTTGTACGATTTGCCAAAGCTCATATTGATTACCTGTGCGCCATTGTCAACTGCATATCTGATAGAGTTGGCTACATCTTTATCGTGCTCGTCTCCATCAGGTACACAACGTACACCCATTATCTGCACATTATTGGCTACACCTTGGATGCCCAGATTGTTGGTTCTGTTAGCTGCAATAATACCTGCTACGTGTGTACCGTGAAATGACTCTGGGCCTTTGATGTCGGCATTACCATAATATCTCTCCGAAGAATTGGCGTACTTGTCACCTATAATATTTCTTGGATTAAAATCAACATTGTACTGATAATCGGCCTGTTTGCTGAAATGTTCCACCGCATCTTGCAGGTCATCTGCTGTAAATCCATTTTTGAGTGCATTTGACATTAAGGCTACTGCATCTTTAAGTTCTTTAGAATCGGTGTTTTTAATCAAATCAAGCATTTCAAGTGTAATAACATCTTTACCAAAATAAGCTTTAAGTTTGCTTTCAGCATTCCGTAAATTGGTCTGCATTTCAGAATATAATTTCAAGCTGCTTTCAGCATTTTTTTTCTGAGTGTCAACGATGTCTTTTAACTTGAGATATTCTTCATATTCTTTCTTATCCTTACCACTCAAGTTTTTAGGATCAACATTTGAAAATTTATTTCTTTTTGCACGTACTATTCTTGTTATTTCCAGATTGTCAACGCCTACATTTTTACCATCTCTGCCACCAAGGAAATTCCATCCATACACATCATCAATATAACCGTTTCTGTCATCATCAATATTATTTCCAGGTATTTCCTTTGGATTTTTCCACATGATGTCTTTCAAGTCTTCGTGCATGTAATCTACTCCTCCGTCAAGAACAGCAACTATCACAGGTACACCTGTTTTGCCTTGCAATAATGTGTTGTAAACTTTCTCTGTACTCATACCCGGATAACCATCTGTAGCCGGATCAAGATTAAACCAATTCTTAGGTAATTCCTTGTCCTGACTAAATGCCGATTGCATAAAAATAAGTGAGAACAAGCCGAATAAAATTTTTTTCATCATGGATATTTTTAATAAATTTGAATTAAAACGTAAAATTAAGCAATATCGTACTTAATCGCTCCAAGATGGTCGATGAAATTTAAGCTTTTGTCTAAGCGCAGTACTTTATCTTAATGCACGAGGGTTACATCACCTTTGAATACCTTCTTCGCACCGTCTCTAAACTCTACAACTGCATAATAAACATACACGCCTGCATTCAGATGTTTGCCATTACGTGTACCGTCCCAACCTTTGTCATAGTCGTTTGGTAAGAAGTTTGTCTGTTCAAATACCATATTACCCCATCGGTCAAATACTCGGAATTCATGTATTTTGACAACTCTGTCGTCTGCAAAAGGGTAAAAACGCTCGTTGAGTGCATCTTCATTTGGTGAAAAGATGTTAGGGAAAAATATCTGCCGTACAACATCTACGGTAATATGCATCTGATCGCTTACTCTACATCCCTTGTTGTCAATTACTAGCATTTCTAATGGGGTTGTATAATATGGGTATAATACATGATCGAAACAACCGGCACACACACCGTTTGGACCGTTTATCAAAGGTGTCCAGATAATAGTGTCTATATTGCTTAAAGGAATATTGATGAATGGTTCGATGTGTACACTGTCACCCAACTCAACTGTGACATCTGAGCCGAGTTCGAGATAGATTTTCTCGGGTTCTGTAATTGTGATTGTTTGTGTTGATGTACAACCATTGGCATCTGATATCTTTAATTCGTAGGTGCCAGGTGGCAGCTTTGTAAAATACTGTGCACTGCCAAAATCTACATTATTAAGAAACACTGTATATGGGCTTGTACCACCTTGTATATTATCAAATTTTATCTTGGCATCTGACTGACCAAAACAATTAATGGAGTCAATTTCAAGGTTGGATGGCAAAGGGAGATCATTGGCTAAAGTAACTGTAACGTTATCTGTTGAAAAGCAAGTAGTGCTTGTGTTGGTGACTGTTAACTGGTAAATGCCGGGTACAGCAGTTTGTGTGGTTAATGATTTTGCATTTGTTACATTTCCTGACCAATTGTAGCTTATTCCTGCACCAGTTGTACTGTTGTTGCTACCTATGCTTACTGATGGTTCTGCACATGTTATTAGTTTGTCAGGCCCGGCATCTGCTACCGGATTTTCATTGATTATTATCGACAATACTACTGATTGTGGTGTACATGGCATTGCTGGAACCACCTTGTATTCAAGTTGGTAAAGTCCGGTTGCCTGATTTTTGGTATCAAAAAAACCGTTCTGTATGTTCTGTACATTATTTTTGGATGGGTTAGCTGATATTTCCGTCCAAATACCATTCGGTGATGCTCCTTGCAAACTCGCATTGAGATTTATAAGTTGTGCGTCATTGGCGCATATAGAAATTTGCTGAGGAGTATTTCCTGCCGTCAAACTTTCTGAAATTTTAAAGCTCTGCTGGCTAGAACTGGCACATCCTGGAGGCGGTGTTGTATTCAGGGTAAAAAGAATTGTATAATTGCCCGGATCAGCATCGGTTCCTTCAAACATATTTCCGACAATATTGGCAGGATTGCTGCCGGGTGGCTGTGAAATGATACTCCAGGTACCAGCTTCATTTGTTAATTTTATATTGTCGAGATTATAATCTGCATCATCTGAGCAAAAATTGCCCGGGTTTTTTGTAGCCACACTTGGACATTCACAGTCTTCTACTATAACTTCAATCGTATAGGAACTTTCACTGCATGGGACAGTAGCACTGTTGGTAGTATAAGTAAAGCTATAATTACCAGGCGCAACTCCGGTAAAATCAAGCTGGTTGCCAATGGGCTTTGCGCCAGAATTATCAGTATCTTCAAAACTACCACTTTTATCACCGGCAGTTATTTGATTATACAGATTCAATACAGTAGAATACTGGCCGGAACCGGTGGAATTGCAAACCGAAACAGTGTTATTCAGAGTGGCTACTGGTGGTGCCAATACTTCAATGGTCAGGTCTGCAGACAACGGACACCCTGGAGGTGGAGTATTTTGAAGTGTAAATGTAATCACATAATTGCCAGTTGCCGCATTACTGACATCAAATAATGAACCCGTTAAATTAGCAGGATTACCCGTAGGTTTGGATTTGACCGCCCAGTTTCCGGATTCAGATGTTATCTTTAGATTATTGAGGTCGATTTGGGTATTGCCTTCATTACAGATGCTGGTAGATTTAATAAGGCCAAGCCCGGGACAGTTACAGTCATTCACCGTAATGATGATGTTGTAGGTTTTGTCCGTACATGGGAAATTGGCCGTGTTGGTTGTATAAGAAAACGTATAGTTGCCAGGCATTACACCCGTAAAATCCTTTGAATTGAAGCTACCACTAGCTCCTGAACCATTCAAATCAAGCCAAACACCTGTTTTTGAACCGGAAATAATGAAATCATTAAAATTCAATATAGTCGTATTGCCACTAGAGTTGCTGTTACAAACCTCGGCAGTTGATAATACCGTTGCCTCAGGCGAATCAAAGAGGCTTACAGTTATGTCATCAGAGTTTGCACAACCGGCAGGTGGATTATTGGCAAGTGTAAAGCTGAAAACATAATTTCCGGCATCCTTATTTGAAATCGAAATAATGGAACCAGTCAATGAAATAGGATTTACTCCCGGAGGTGTTTGCTTTAAGGTCCAGCTTCCTGGTTCGGTTGTAATTTTTTGGAGGTTTAAGTCGTATGTGGTACCATCATTACATAGTTCGAGTTGCTTTGTCAAAGCAAGACTTGGACATTCACAATCCTGAACAATGACATCAACTGTTTTTGTGGTTTCAGTACAAGGGGCCAGAGCTGAATTGGTAGTATAAGAAAAAGTATATGTGCCGGGTGTTACACCGGTAAAATCAAGGAATGGCATGGTACCCGATGCACCAGAGGAAGTTATTTCTGTCCAGATACCAGATTTGTCAGGAGAAGTGATGTAAGTGTCCAAATCAAGTGTGACTGGAGAACTACCTGGCAATATCTTGTTGCAAACTGTCTTAGTCGGAGCAAAAGTAAGAACCGGCGGTGCATGAAGTGTTATTTCTGTAGTGTTGGTGTTATCGCATCCTGGAGGCGGAGTGGTTACAAGTTTGAACTCGATAGTGTAATTTCCGGTATCTTTGTTTTGAATATTAATGTTATTTCCTGTTATAAGGGCAGGATTTGATCCCGGAGGAGTGTTTATTATTGACCAAGTGCCGTCGTTAGTATTTAATTTTAGATTACTGAGATCGTAGTTGGTCAGGTCATTGCATAGTATGGTTGACGGTGTTAAAAACAAAGCCGGACATTTGCAGTCCACTACTTCTACTTCTATTGTATAGCTAACTTCATCACAGCCCGGTAGGGCAGAATTGGTTGTATAAGTGAAGTTGTATTTGCCGGGTGCAGCATTTAAAAAATCAAGGACAGGAAATGTACCTGTGGCCCCTGAACCATCAATATCCTGCCAGCTGCCACCTGCATCGCCTGCAGAAATCAGTAAACTAAAATCAAGTAATGATGTATTGCCGTTTTGGTTGCTGTTACATACCTGTGCACTAGGTGTAATTACGGCAAAAGGTGCAGGATTAATTTTTATATTAAGCGAATCTTTATTTTTGCAGCCAAATAAATCAGTATAGCTATAGAAGACCTTATATGTACCGGGCTTAGTAATGTTGGGATTAAACTTACCGAGTGAATCCGGTAAACCACTCCATTTTCCCTTTGCTGGTGAGCCTTTAAGGGTTATCAGAATGGTATCATTACATATCGGTCCCGGGTCTGTTATTTTGACATTAGGCAAAGGATTTACCTTGAACAATACTTCATCTTTTGTTTTACAAACACCATTATCGGTTGTATAGATAGCAGAGAATGTGCCCGGGCCTAATTTTTTGGGGTCGATTTCCCCTTTGGCATTGACACCATTCCCACTCCATTTTCCTCCTGTATCATAAGCAAGTACCTGATATACCGGATCGGTCACACAAAAATCATCAATTTGGTCAATTTGAGCCAATGGTGCATTCAGGATATTGATGGTTATTTCATTATCACCCACACAGCCGTTTCCAAAAGGTACAGTATATTTAATATTGAAAATGCCACCGCCCCATTGCGATGGATCAAGAAAACCATTGTCTATCGGGCCAAACGCATCAAAATAACCACCGGGTGGAGAAAAATTGAGCTGTATTGGATCTGCCGAACTACAAATATCCTGCGGTATAGGGTCTAATGTAACAAGTGGAGTGGGAGTGACATACACTTTTACTTTCTTGGAAGTAAAACAAGCCGGATTGGTAACTGTGAGAGTATAAGTTATAGGCCCACTAAAGCTCGGTGGTATAGTTACACTCGGATCTGCAATATTCGGATTGTCAAGGAAATTGACGGCAATTGCAGGATCTGCTGTCCACAGCCAGTCAACGAGTCCGCCGCCACCTATCTCTGAGCCATGCATCTGAAAAGTGCCCGCTTCGCCCTGACATACAGTAACATCAGGAGAAACAGAAACCTGCATAACGCAAGGTGGGTTAGGGTCACAATCAAGTATTGCAGTGCCTCCAAATTGTATTGAAAATCCTCCGGGGTCATCATCATAATTGTTGACACATATATAATATACATCACCAGGTTTTGTACTCAAAAGTGGAAGTAAACCGTCGCCACTTGCCTTGTCTTCTGAATTTAAAGGAAAACCTTGTCCACCTGCAATACCAGTGCCTGGACAATAAAAACAATTACCCGGTGCCGCAGAACATCTTACAGGCATACCAAGAATACCACAAGGTGCATTCGGACCATAAATAGCCCAGTCATAATCAGCAGCCAAACCGTTTTTAGGTGTAATAAGCATCGTTAGGGTATTGCCCGGAGCAGAACTTTCGTCAATTTGGATGATTAACCAAACTGAATTTATTTCACCTCCAAGACAACCTGATGATGATTGTGGAGAAAGGAAATCGTCCATATCTCCAAGGCCAGAATAAGCATCAATGGTGGTCAAACCACAAACTGGAATTGCACCAGAACAATCCTGAACGGAATTCTGTGAGCACAAATAACCAGGAATTGTTATGATAGTCAACACAACAACACACACTTTTAACATTAGACTTTTCACGTAACCAGCTATTTGTATTTTACTTAAATTAATTTAAAAATTCTTACAGTCACAAATATAGATACTTATAGTTCAGTTTTTGTTGTTCCATCTTTAACAATTTATTAAAAAAAAATTCTAAAAAATAACACCATCTTTGAGTTTTGCAGAAACTGATCAATTATTAAATGCGTTATTATTCAATAAAAACAATCGTCAATGTCTGATATTTCTCACAATTTGCCATCAACGAAAAATTATAGGTTCAGAGAGCTTAAAGTATATGCCTCTACTGAGTGGCTTGCTGACAATCGCAAGAAGTATCGACAGGTATTTGATCGATTTGACACATCATATATTTACACAGAACTTTCATTCTACAACAAATTATTTGATGAAGATGATTGGGAGATTGAACTTGAATTGAAGTGCTTTGTACTAAAAAAAGAAAAGAAGGAAATTTGTAACCTTGCATTCAAAAGAAAAGTAAGTAAATTTGATAATGTAGTATATATACGTGAAGGTTGGGGCAATAAAAAACCAGGAGCTTTCTGGAAAAAAGGCACATACTTCTGGGAAGTCTGGGTAAAAAATGAAAAAATCGCCACCAAATATTTTTACATTGAAGAAGCTGAAAACAGATTTCTTGAAGAGATAAACCCGTATGTCGAAATTCAGAGCCTTAAACTATATGAAGGCCCCTACGATGATGTACCTGAGCTTGAAAGGGTATATTATAAATCATATTCTGAAGAAGATACCAGATATATTTACTCAGAAATTGTCCTAAAAAACAACAACTTCAATAAAGCCTGGCAACTTGAATTGTTCATAAAGTTTTTTAACGACGCTCGTGAACTCAAAGGGCAGATAGTGCGATTGATGAAGGTGGAGAAAAAGGAAGAATTGATAAGGCTTACAGCAGGGTGGGGTTCTAATGTAAAAGGCTCATGGCGAAAGGAAAAATATACGGTTGAAATAGTTTTTCTAGATAAATTGCTGGCCGTCATACCGTTTCAGGTTGGTGATACTTTTGAAGAAGGTGTGTCAGGGGTTATGTTGCCAGCTAACCAGTCCACCACAATGCTTGTTGAAGTAGAAGAGGATACAGTACCTTTTGAAGAAGTGTTTGACGAACTTGACAAACTTATCGGTTTGCATGATGTTAAACGAAAGGTGAAAGAACACGCACAATATCTTCAGTTTTTGAAATTGCGTAAAGAAAAAGGATACAAGGAAAGTGATGAAATGCTTGTACATTCTGTCTTTACCGGGAATCCGGGAACAGGTAAGACAACTGTAGCCAAGATGATGGGGAAACTTTATAAGAAAATGGGTCTTTTGAGTCGTGGACATGTGCATGAAGTGGACAGAGTTGACCTCGTAGGCGAATACATAGGACAGACAGCCCCAAAAGTTCGGGAAGCAATCGATAAAGCCAGAGGAGGTGTATTGTTCATAGATGAAGCCTATGCTTTGGCACGATCCAATGACGATAGCAAAGATTTTGGACGCGAGGTTATTGAGATACTCGTTAAAGAAATGTCAAACGGTGATGGTGATCTGGCCGTCATCGTTGCCGGCTATCCAAAGGAGATGAAGTATTTTATTGATTCGAACCCAGGTTTGAAATCAAGGTTTAAACTTTATTTTGACTTTACTGACTACCTACCACAGGAGTTATCAGTCATTGCCGATTATGCCGCTCGCGAGAAACATATTAAGCTTAGCGATGCCGCCAAAGCCAAGATTGATGAAAAAATCGTCAACGCTTTCCGCACACGTGACAAGACTTTTGGCAATGCAAGATTCGTATTTGACCTGATAGAACAAGCCAAGATGAACCTCGGCCTGCGCATTATGGAGGCAAAACACCCTGAACAAATGCCTACTGAAGAACTAGCAATAGTACTACCTCAGGATATTGATAAAATAAGTACAACTACCAACAGAATACTGCCTAATATTCCGGTTGACGCCGGGTTATTGAATTCGTCACTTGCCGAACTTGATTCGCTCATTGGTATGCCTGAGATCAAGGCAAGAATCCACGAACTTGTACGTCTGGTTCAGTTTTATAAAGAAACCGGAAAAAATGCACTGAATACATTTTCGCTACATACTGTTTTTCTGGGCAATCCCGGAACCGGTAAAACTACAGTAGCCAGGATTCTCACTTCAATATACAAAGCCCTTGGCATACTCGAACGTGGCCACATGATCGAAACCGATCGTCAGGGACTCGTAGCTGGCTACGTAGGGCAAACAGCTATCAAAACAACAGAAAAACTGGATGATTCACTCGGTGGTGTATTGTTTATAGATGAAGCTTATACGCTAACCATGAAGGGCGGTTCTGCCCACGGCGACTTTGGTGATGAAGCCGTTCAAACCATTCTCAAAAGGATGGAGGATGACCGTGGCCTTTTCTTTGTCTTTGTAGAAGGTTATACAGAAAACATGGAGAATTTCTTAAAATCAAATCCGGGGCTGAGCAGCAGATTCGATCAAATCCTTAAGTTTGAAGATTATTCACCTGATGAATTGCTTGAAATAGCTCTTGTAATGAT
>JAIBCG010000035.1 GCA_019694295.1 Saprospiraceae bacterium | reverse complement strand
GGTACAATACGGTTAGGATTCATACTTCACTAAATGGAAGATCGCCTCTAGATAAACATTTTGAATTAATCAAAAAATTAGCAGCATAATAGCTTATCTTTATGTCTATTCTCATGAGAATGTCCATTGCTTGTTATTAAAATATCTTCCTCCATTTCATCTAATACAATTTCTTCTTTGGCTTCTATGCCATAAAGTTTATTTAACTCTCCAATATCGGTTTTAATATCTCCGGGCTTTTTTCTTTAAATTGTGCCATTCGCTTGACTACTTCATTTTGTGGGTCGGTCCATTTATGGTGGAGCTGCTCGATAACCTGTTCTTTTTGCGAATCCGTTAGCTTTTCAAATTCTCTGCCTTGCATTACTTCTGTTATATCTCGCTCTACAAACTCCAACACATCTATGCCACGCTCTTTCATGTGGTCGGGGAAGTATAATTCACAAACCATTAAATTGAGAACATTTTCTATATATTTGGCTAAATCTTTATTTGTAATTGTTGGAATTATTTGATTTATTTTTTGTGATTGCAAAAAATGTAAAAATTCTACAATTACATCAAATTTCATTTGTATTAAACTTATTGTTGGTTTTATAGGTAATGCTTTCATATGGTTAGGGTAAAAATGAGTACCGTCATAAAACAACTCGTTTACGTAAAATTTAATGAGTTTAGAATTTAGAATTGCTTGTAAATATTTATAACTAAACTGTTTTGAATAATTTATTTTACTTTGATTTATTAATCTTTTTACGGTTTGATAATTTACATTTTCAAATAAATACCAAAGTGTTAAAATAACAACAGCATCATTACAATAAAATCCATTGTTATCATAGATGAATCGAAGCTTATTAATATCACTTAATGTTCTTAAACCAACTAATTTTTCATACTCAAATAATTCTTTAAACATACCATTATACATCACGTTGGGTTGGTAATCTAAGTATGACGAATTTGCAATTTTCCAATATCCCATATCTTTACCTTCAAAATATGGTTTGTATTTATTATTAGGGTTTTCATTATAAATAAATGCTTCTTTTTTTAAGTTTAATTTTTCACTACTTGGACGTAACCCATAATTAACAGAACAAATTTCTTCAACTTTAATACAGTCTTTTTCTATATTTTTTAAAAGAGAGATTTTTTCCTGTGTTAAATTAATTCTAAAATTGTTTTCTTCCGTTTCGTTAAATACATTTTGGTTTAAAATTTCATATCTTCTATATGTGAATTTTTCTATGTCTTTAATTGTATTAACATCTATAATTTTAATTTTATGATTATTTGTAGGTTTTGTTTTCTGTAAATTAAGAATACAAGTCCTTACAGTTGCATTTTCAAATATATCATAGTTGAAATTTACGATTTCAAATATTTTGCTTAATAAGAAAAATTTTCTAAGCAACAATCCATAACCTTGTGAAAGGAATTTATTAGAAGTTATATAAGAAAGAAATCCATTAGTTTTTAAAAAGCTAATCCCTTTTTCATAGAACAAAACATATAAATCGTATTTTTGATATGCAGTTCTAAATAATTTGATACTATCTTTAATGACTTTATCTATTTTTTCAACACTTAAATACGGCGGATTCCCAATCACCACATCAAAGCCATCTTTAATATCAAACATCCATTCAGGGTCAAAGAAAGGAGAAGATGTGTTTTGGTTGTAAGGATCCCATACGGCTAATTTCTCGGCACTTTCCAAAGGTAAACCTTGGCTTTTTAGTGCATCGGCAATTTGGTAGCGCAGTTCTTTGTCTTGTTCTCTGTATTTGAGTTTGGTTTCTTTGGTTCTTGCGCTAAAGAGTTTGCTGCGTACTTTTTTCAGTTGCTTTTCCAATGCTTTTATCTCATCGGTTGAGAATAAATTGTTTTCCTTTTCTATTCCAATCAAGGTATTGGCTGCCACAAACTTGGTTTCAAGGTTAGGCAAAGGTCGTATGCCAAAATTGTCTTTTTCAGGGTTTACTTTTTGCTCTGTTACTAAGGAAATAAAGAATCGCAATTTAGAAATTTGTGTAGCAATCGGTTGTATGTCCACTCCATAAATACAGTTTTCAATCAAAAACAATTTACGGGCATAATCGGGGTCGTTAATGTTTTGGTCAAAGGCATCGTTAATTTCCAAAAGTCGCTGTTCACGCGCATGTTTGTCTTCTAATGTATCAAACGCTTCCAACGTTTGCTCTTCCGCTTTTGCTCTTTGTACTTCTTTCCAAATTTTATTTTCCGGGTCGAGTTTTTGCAAGATGTGTACCATTTTTTGCAAAACACCCATAGGGAAGGCTCCCGAACCACAAGCCGGGCCGAGAATGGTGCAAGAACTTAGTGCTGTGATGATAGCCCTCGTAGTTTCTTCATCATCTTTAAATGGATTGATGTTATCGAAAGATACCAGTTGGTGCAATAATGTATCCAAAGCATCCTTGCTTTGGGAAATCTCGAAGCTGGAAGCTCCGGATACCTTGGGGTTGCTTTGGGAAGTCCCGAAGCTGGAAGCTCCGGGTACATTATTTTTCAGATAAGCAATCAAACTTTCGTCCACCATATAGTTGACGATCTCTCTTGGCGTGTAGAACGAGCCGGTTTGCTTACGAGCCGTTGTTTTGGTTTCGGGATTGTAACTTGCCAACAGATTTTCAAACACTTTACCCAAAAGTTCGGGGTCAAGGGCAACATCTTCTTCTATTGGTGTGTTTTCGGTAATGGTGAACTTGTAGGATTTCAGAATATTTATCAATCCCTTTACCGCAGCGTTATTGTATTTGTTATCGCCAATAATATCGCTTAGGTCGGTTTGTTCTTACAGTCCAAAAAACAAATAATCCGGCACGACTAATTGTTCGCCTTTGGCCATTTGGTCGGAGAAACCGTCAATGTAAACGTTGTTGTATTTGTCATCTAAACATTCAAACAATCCACCGTTTAAGAAAGGGACTACTTGGTTCAGCTTTTCTAAAAACGCATCCGGATTTTTGAAATATTCTTTATAACGCATCAGATAATCAATTCCTCGGTGCGTACCATATCCTTCGCCTCTAAAACTACGTTCTCTTTTGTCAATACCATCTGATTTTATTGGGCAGTTGAGCGTAGCAAAGAACAAGTTTTGTAAAATAGCTTTGTAGTAAATACTGTTTTTGTTTCCGTCTTTGAATAAGCTGTTTTCATCGTGATACGGAGAAATTTCTTTGAGGTAATCTCTTTGCAAAGTTTCCAAGTCAAACAACTCTTCGGGAATCAGTTTTTTCTCTTTGATAAACCATACAAAAGCAATCGAGTGAGCATACGAATGACATTGGTGGCTTTGTGTTCTTGCAATAAGTCTTCTAATTTTGCATTCTTCTGATAAGCTGTTTCGCTTGTTGGCTCACCAGGAAAAACAACGTGTTTAGTAGCCCAGAAATACCAATTGGAAAGCTCCTGGTAGAACTTTTTGTTGAGCAAACTAACGCTAAAAACTTCCTGCCAATACGCATACAATTTGGCAAAAGAATCTACTTTTTTAGTGCCGTTAGTTTGGATTCTGAGTTCATTCAAAATACGTTCGTGTCCGGAGTGAGGCTTTTCAATATTTATATCTCGAAGCAAGCTCACTTTCCCTGCTTTTTCGCCTTCACGCCATTCTTGTTTGTATTTCAAGCGTTCGGTATTGGCAAAAGCCAAATAATTTTGATATTTAAAGACAATCACCACAGGCGTATAATAAAACTCTCGGTTGAAAGCACGAGAAATTTCGGCTAATTGCGAACGAGTGGGCAATAATCCATTCGTTCTATTTTTTAGGGTAATACCAAAAATCAAGATTCCGTCATAATCAGATTTAATTTCCTCAATAGCCAATGAATTATTTTCTTCAAAAGCGGCATCATCTATCATTCCTACAAAATAAACATCGTCTATGAGTTGGAAAGTCTCGTTTTCTTTGTAGGTGTCTTTCAAAATTTCTTTAGCCGAAGTAGGTTCGTCTGCTACATGGTTCATCGGCACATTCAAATCACTAAAGAAATCTTTTAAGGCTTCGATAAAGGTTTTTCTATTAAAGTTTCTGATGCTATTCATTGTTCAGTTTTTTAAGTTCGTTTTCTAATTCTTCGACGGTTGGTAAATTTCGCTGTAAATTTTGAGGTAATTCATTAAAGGAAAATTCACTTATTCCCATAGGTTTGTTCATATCCTGAAGTGCATATTCTACCTCAATACTATTCTTTGATTTGCACAAAATGATACCGATACTTGGGTTTTCTATCTCTGTTTTTAGTTGCTTATCAACTGCTGTAAGATAATAATTCATTTTGCCAACATATTCGGGTTCAAATGTTCCCATTTTTAAGTCAATTACAACATAACAATGCATTTTTAGGTGATAGAAAAGCAAATCAATTTTTCGTTCTCGTTCTCCAATCAGTAATGGATATTGTCTGCCCACAAAAGCGAAACCTTTTCCTAACTCCAGTAAAAATTGTGTGATATTTTCGGTTAATTGTTTTTCTAAATCTAATTCTTGTACGTCTGCTTCTATGGTCAGAAAGTCAAATTTGTATGGGTCTTTAAGCGTTTCTTTAGCTAAATCGCTCTGTGGTTTGGGCAAGGTAATTTCAAAGTTATTGAATGCTTTTCCTTGTCGTTCAATGAGTTTTGATTCTAATTGAATTTCCAATACATTTCTGCTCCAATTGGTGAGAATGGTTTGTTGAATGTAGAAGCTTGCCGATTCAAAATCTTTGCAATGTTGTAAAATAGCTATATGATGTCTCCACGGAATTTTACAAAGAATACTCTCTTTTGATAATTGTCTGGCAGTTTGCTGTACTAATTCACCACTATCAAATTGTCCACCAACTTGGTGGACAATTTGATTTTTCTCGGCATTAGTATCATTTTGAATTAGTCCGCCAACTTGGTGGATAAATTCGCTGTCTTTATAAAACAAATAAAATTGTTTCATGGCAAAGAGATTCGTGCGAGAAAAACCCTTGGTACCGGGTAATTCACGTTTCAAATCTTTCGACATTTGCTCTACAATTTTACTTCCCCAACCCAAGTTTTCTTGTTTATCAGCAATATCTTTTCCAATGCTCCAATAAAGCGTAATCATTTCAGCATTAACAGCTAAACCTGCTTTAATTTGAGAAGAGCTAATGCGATGTTTTAGTTCTTGAATCCACTCAATATATTCTTTATTCACTTATTGCTTTTTTATATTGCACAAAAATAATTTTTACAACAAACTCACAATAAACCAAGTGATTAAATCGAAATTGTCTTTATTAAATTTTTGCGAAGTTGAACCTTCATCTTTTAGTTTTTGGATGGTGGTTTTGCTGCCTGATTTCAGTTTGTTCAACATATCCAATGCAGCTTTTCCCATTTTTTGTTTTACCGTTCCATCTTCCTGAACCTCTTCTTCTGTTGCCTGACTTTTTAACCAAGCAGACAAAGCTGCAGATAAATGTTCAATGGATTTTGGTTCGCCTTGGTCAATGGCTTTTGGAACAAAGCGAATTTCGTCTTTGTGTTTTGCCAATGCATCCAGCACTTCCTTTTGGTTTAAGAAAACCGACTTGCCCGAGTGGTCGATGTATATGAGTTCGTAGCCTTTGTATTCAAAGTTGCTCGACTTGGATGGTTTACTCGGATAACCTAGCAGAGCAATCATTCCTTCTTGTGGGCAAACTTCTTGATTGGCTTTAAAACCAGTGTAAATGCCGTTTGGTAGCGATTTGTAAAACTGCTCGTTCTTTCTTA
Organism: Saprospiraceae bacterium; assembly: GCA_019694295.1. Classification (GTDB taxonomy): domain Bacteria; phylum Bacteroidota; class Bacteroidia; order Chitinophagales; family Saprospiraceae; genus JAEUUM01. Next base: position 24,596 of record JAIBCG010000035.1, on the reverse strand, counting down.
ATTCTTCTAATAATTCCTGGCGGAATGTTTCCAAAGAAAAGTCGTCAAAGCCCAATGATTTTTCGGTGTCTATTTCATCCCAAGATGATTGCATTTGCTCCAACATTCTTGCCTTTTGCTTCTGCTCCAGATTTTCGTCTTCTGCCATTTCTTTGAATGTATCGGAAAAATCTAAATGAACTTCTGAGCCAGCTAATTTCATTGCAGCCATACGTTGTTCAATTCTTCCCTGCAAATTCAAATAGGAATTGATGTTATTGGAAGGCCAAAAGTTGATTCCGAAAATTTTGGAGTTTGGCGAGCCCAAACGGTCAATACGACCCATTCGCTGAATAACACGAACAGGATTCCAATGTATATCATAATTTATAACCAAATCACAATCCTGTAAGTTTTGTCCTTCACTTAATGCATCTGTTGCAATCAAAATATCAATTGGGTTTTGCAATTTGGCGTACGTCTTTTTATCGTTATCGGCAATCCACAATTGCCACTCGTCAAACTGCCTTTTCAAATTAATTTCTTTGTTGCTTGGCTCAAACTGCCATTCTTTCTCTCTGAACAGTTTGGTAAAAGGAGCAAAGCGTTCTAGTATTGGTTCGTAGCGTTTTGTTTCTCCTTCTTCATCCCAAACCATTGACGTGTCGCCACTAATGGCAGCCACCTTGTCAAAACCTCTTGCTTTTAACTGCTCAAAAAGATAAAAGGCAGTGTCTTTGTAAACTGTAAAAATCAGAACTTTTTGGTTTTTGTGATTTTCACATGATAGTCTTTTCTTTTCAATTCGGTTGATTAATGTTTCCAGTTTATCATCCTCACTTGCGTGATTTCGTGGTTTCTTAATCTCTTTGGCAATCTTGCGTTCAAAGTGAATTAAGTTGGATTGCAATAATTGCAAGGCTTCAATATCTGCTTTTAAATCCTTTTTGTAGTTTTCAATATTTCCAGAACGGTCAATGTCAACCAAACGGGTTTTGCGTTTTTTACCTAATGTAAAATCTTCAATTTGTGCCAAGATTTCATCATCATCACCAAACAGAGAAGGTTGTGCTTCATCCCAGCCGGTTTCCTTTTTGGTTTCTTGGTATTTTTTAATTCTGTCGAGTGCATTTTGATGATGTGCCAAAATTTTTTCAACGGTTGATTGAAATGAGAACCAAGATGATTCTAGTCGTTTGACCATCAAAATATACATCATCTTTACCAAGAAATGGTCACGCTGTTTTTCATCGTGTAAAACATCTGCTTCATCAAATTCATCAATGTAGAATGATGGTTGGTAGCCTGAAAGCATTGGTGGGAAATGGTCGAACAATTCTTCAAAGCTTTCAAAGTTTCCTATCTGTTTAGGTGTAACGAAAATATTTTCAGGCTTTGATTTCTTTGGAAACTCCAAACCATCCTGATGTCCTTCAATCATTTTTCGGGTTCGAGCTACAGTCAAAGAATCTGTCAGTTTGAAAAAGTTAGGTGGTAATTTTTTAATGAATTCACCAATTTTGGGGTCTGGTTCTTGTGTCCATTCGTTGAATGCCTTTTGGGCTGCCCTGAAAGTGTAATCAATGTTTTTAATATCTAATGATTCCTCAAAACCTTTTGAGTTACCACTTACAATTAGTTTGAATTGATTTCTAATATCCATCAATGAATTATTGATTGGCGTTGCTGAAAGCATCAGCACTTTTACATCTTCATTTTGTGAAAGAATCTGGTCAACAAGAAATTTGTATCGTTTTGACTTGTCGTTTCGCAAATTGTGGCTTTCATCTATCACAAACAGTTTAGGCTTTTCATTGATGAAAAGTTTGTCCGCCCTGTCGTGGTAATTTTCCATCAAGTCCTCCGTTAAATCGGTATGGAATCTTAGGAAATATTCAAACTGGTCTTTCTCAAATTTTGAGTTTTGATTCTTTTGATAGATTCTCCAATTGTATTGCAATTTCTTTGGGCAAATCAAAATCACTTCACGCCCTTGCAACTGATAGAATTTCATCACTGCCAAGGCAGTCCAAGTTTTACCCAAACCTACTGCATCGGCTAAAATGGCTCCGTTATATTTTTGAAGCATTTTAATCAAACTCAGAACGCCTTTCTGCTGAAATTCATAAAGCGAATTATAAACGACTGTATTTTCAAGTCGTCCGATTTGTCGGTTAAACTCTGGATTGTCTTTTTCAAGCAGGAGTTCGTCACCAAACAATTCAAAAAGAACTTTGAAATAAAGTTGTTTGGGTGAATACTCGGTGAAAATCTTTTTGATTTCGTCAATCAGATATTTTTTAAATGGAATACGATTTACTCCACCGTTGCCGTCAACAACGGTTTTATAGTCGTGGGCTTGTGGTCTTGACCACAAGCTGTCGAACCATTTTATTAACTCGTTGTATTGCGGGTCTGAACCAAAGCTGCCAATGTTCAATTCTACATTATTTGTTGTCTTTAAACCAACGCCCGCCTCTGTCAAATTTGAACTACCTGAAATATAATAGTCCTTTTGAGGGTCTTTGTCGTTGTGCTTGTATAAATACGCTTTTGCGTGACAAAAATTTGGTTCAAGTGTCTTAGCTTTTACTTTGTCAAGTTCCAGAAATGCAACTGCTTCTTGTGCAACCTTGCTTAGTTTTAAAGATGCGTCAATGTTTATTTCTTCATTTAGCAAGTCTAGTGCTCTGTCCTTGTCTGAGTCAAAGTTTACGATGTCGCCAAGTATGAATTTGTATTCATCAATCTTGTCCTTTGTTTCTTTTGAGAAATAAGCCAAAGCCCCAACCGTAAAATATCCCGTTACAATGGAGAGTTTTCCTGTCTTTGTATATTTTGAAATCCATTCGTGGACTTTTAGGTTTCCGTTTTCGTTGTCTAATATCATATGGTTAATTTATTCATTCTGATTGTATGCCCTTATGCGTTGGCAACAAAGGGCTGTTTTCACCTGTCAAAATGGTTTACTTTTTATTGCTTCAGTCAGTTAGTTTCTGTTGGGTCTTTGTCTTTTTACACTTGCACCCAACAATTCACTACAAGTACATTACGCTTGTGGGTTACTTATCATTTTCCTGTACTTTTTCTAGTTCTTGTCTTTCTATTTGTCTATCAGTAGCGTTTCATTATAGATACTGTCTGTCAGCATTTTCAGTAGTTTGATCCTGACAGAACGATATTCTATACCCAAGTTCCAGATGCCGTCCTCGCTCGTTGACCAGTATTGGTCGAGATTGTCATTCCGTAGGATTTCCATTTCTTGCATATACGAGTCACTAAAATAAAACTCCTCTACCTCGGCTATATTTTTGACTGCCTCAGCATATCTCGACAAGAAGGATTCAAAAAATTCAATATCGTTCTGCATTTGATGCATCCTTTCATCCGTTTTTTTGAATTTTTCCTGTATTTCAGCAATGTTGTCCTGCATAGTCTTTAAGCTTTAGTTGAGCAAAGATAAATCACATCTCCGACTATGGCTGATCATTTTCACGTATGTGCCTCATTTTGAGCATGGTTGTATAAAAGTAACGATTCAATTTCATTGCAATACATTTTTTTCAATACCGTGTAAAAGCCATTAGGGTTCGTTCCATTTTGGTTATTTTTATTTTTTTTGAAATTGTCCATTTAAAATTTCTCTTGTCAATGTATATCTTTGGGTGGAATATTAAAAAATATTATGGCTTCAGGCATTTTTGCATTACTTGATGATATTACAGTTTTATTAGATGATATTGCTTCTATGAGCAAGGTTGCAGCAGGAAAAACTTCTGCAATTCTAGGTGATGATCTGGCGGTTAACGCTGAAAAAGCCTCCGGGTTTTCTACATCACGTGAGATTCCGGTATTATGGGCAATCACTAAAGGATCGTTCCTAAACAAAGTCATAATCCTGCCGTTGGCATTTTTGCTGAGTGCATTTTTGCCCTCGGTTATCACCATTGTATTAATTGCGGGTGGATTGTATTTTGCTTATGAAGGTGTAGAGAAAATAGTTCATTTCTTTTTGGGCCATAACCACGAGTCAAGTAAGGAAATAACAGCCGACATGAATGAAGCACAATTACTTGAATATGAAAAGAGTAAAATCAAATCAGCCATTATTACAGATTTTATTTTATCAGTAGAGATTATTGTTATTGCCTTATCAACTGTTATGAATGAACGTTTAGTGGTTCAGATTGGTGTTGTTTCTGTTATTGCAATACTGGCTACAGTAGGGGTTTACGGTGTGGTTGCCTTGATTGTCAGAATGGATGAGGCCGGATTTTATCTTATCCGTAAAAGTAAAAACCAAAATGGGTTGCTCCCAAAAACAGGATGGGCATTGGTAAATTCGCTTCCGTACGTGATACGAGCACTGGCTGTAATCGGAACACTCGCACTCGTATTGGTCGCTGGTGGTATTTTTGCACACAACATCAATGTATTTCATGACTTTTTACCGCAATTGCCTGTATTATTAAGCGAATTTATTCTTGGCCTTTTGATTGGACTTGCCGCAGTTTTATTGTTTCAAACCGGCTCATTTTTATACAAAAAAATCCGCAATTAAAACTGATCATAATACATCCGACTCTCTATCAACAATCCTGGTGTGCATATAATGAACCCATGTTTATAATCTTTGCCTTTCATCCAAACCGGTAAAAATGAATGGGCGAATGCCAATTCTACAATACTTGTTCGGGCAGACGAATGGGTAAAAAACTTATGCGGACTAAGAGTAGAATAAAGGTATAACGATGTAGAAAGTTCGGATATTGGTTTTTGAAGCAATTTTCGGCATTTTCCCGATATTACTTAAAGAATCACATGGCTTTTTATTCTTGCCATTGATGGGTACTGGTCAACCAGTTACTCATACAAAGTTAAACCCAAATTTTATCGCCACTATTGTTGTATATTTTTTATCTGGAATTATTCCTCTCAACAAATTTTATTTCAACATTAACAGAACTTTTTTCACTACTTTTGCCTTTTATATATAAATATTATAACATGGACTTCAATCAGCAAAATTACGGATTCACCAATGAACCCCGCTCGCTTATTTTTCATTCTGAAGAAGAGCAAAACCTGCATGTATCAAAGTACATGACCAAAGTATATGGCTGGATGTTCCTGGCATTGATGGTAACTGCACTGGCAAGCCAATATGTTGCATCAAGTGAAACTTTGCTCAACTTTATCCTGGGCAATAAACTTGGTTTTTGGGTTGTGCTGCTTGGTCAACTCGGCCTCGTTTTCTATATGACAGCCCGTATTGACAAAATCAGTGTTTCTACTGCTACAGCTCTGTTCTTTACATACGCAGCACTCAACGGGCTCGTCTTTGGTGTCATCCTCATGGCTTACACTCCTGCTTCGCTGCTCACCGTGTTTGCCATTACTGCAGGCACTTTTGGTGCCATGAGTGCCATTGGTTATTTTACAAAAGCTGACCTTACCAGCCTCGGACAAATCATGTTTTTCGGACTCATCGGGCTTATTATTGCATCTGTTGTAAATTTTTTCCTAAAAAGCTCCGCACTTTATTGGATCTTATCATACGTTGGTGTTGCCGTATTCATGGGCCTCATAGCTTACGATACTCAGAAAATAAAAGCTTATGCTTTGCACGAAAATGAAGAAATAAGACAAAAAGGTGCTATCATGGGTGCTCTTGCCTTGTACCTTGATTTTATAAATTTGTTTATTTATCTGCTTCGTTTCTTTGGCGACAGAAGATAATCATTCAAATACCTACCATCAGAAAATCAGGCACATCAGATAAAGCATCCGGTGTGCCTGATTTTTTATAGCTTTATAGAAATCATGTACTACTTCTGTTACAATTCGTAAACCGGTCTGTCGGTATCAGGTGCTTTTTTTCTAAACTGGTAGCCCACCATGATATAAACCTGAAACGGAAATCCGGGGCCGACCTTCCAGTTCAGAGAGCTACCGTATTTACCTACATTGTCAACTGTTCCGTTCTTGTACTTGTAATACGGTTGCGATATGTACCGGAATCCAAAATAGGTCTCCACGATAAAATTCCCCGAATCATAATACTTGTGTCCGAAGCCCATCCCATACCCTGAAGCTGTCCAATGCGAGTGTGTTAATCCACCATCAAATGATTCATAATCATATACCTTAAAACTGCCGAAACCTGCTTTGAACTGGCCAAAAAATCCGGTAGAGTTGTCTTTTGGATAAAAACGAATAAAGGGTTCGGCATAGATGCCCTGCCATGTACCGACATACAAGTTCGCTAAAAGTCCGATGCCGCCATGAACGCCGAGGGGAGATTCATACCCAAACCTGAATTTCGGAACCAAGAATCCCACACTGCCGGTAACAGCACCCTGCATTCCCTGTGCTTGTACGACTTCAGCTCCGCTCAAAAACAGGATGACTACCAAGATACGGATAAAAAAAGTTTTCATACCAGTCGATTTTATCTTTCAATAATGTAACCGGGCAAACTCAGATGGGTTTCCAGATTTTTTTCTTTCTTTATTCAAACAAATATAAGAGAGTTTCATTTAGATTCAAAATATTTGGCGATGCTTTTAAATAAAAGAATTTATTTAATAACATTGTTTCTACAGTTTAAAAAACTTCTCCGGCAAAATCCGCACTACATCAATCCTGCCAAAAGCTGTGCAACCATTACACCAAGATAATTGGCTATTGCCAAGCCTATCAGGCTCATAATCATACCGGGCACCAATAACTCTTTATTCTTCAGAATACCTGTGACCTGACCGATGAATGCCGGGCCAAAAATAGTAGCTGTACTGCTTATAACCATATTATCGGCATCTATTTTAAACAAATAACACAGTGTGATATGTACCAGAATAATCATAATCAACATACCACCTGCAAATAACAATATCTCAAGGCTGCCGGTCAATATCTCTCTAAAATCTGCCATAAGTCCAATGCCCACACAAAAGATCAAAAGGAAATACTCACCGGTAGGATAACTGCCGGGTAAACCATTGATACGAGGAAAAAGTGAAGCAATTAAGCTGAGCGTTGAAATGGCAATCATTATAAAAATGGAGTGTTTCAGGTCACCATACAACATTTTGGTAATTAATAAAACCAATGCTGTAAGAGCCAGACTTATGAGGATATTCTTCAATGCGTCCATCGGCTTCACTTTTCCGTGTGGGTCATTAAATATCGGCTCTGCTTCATTTCCTACTTTGTATATGAAATATGGTTTGAGAATCCGCAGAACCACATTGCGAAAACCAGCTGCCAGCAACAGCAGATAAATACCGCCACTTGCTACCTCTGCTGCATTTACTTTAATAAAAAGATTATTGTCGGCCTCCAATGCTATGCTGATAGCCTGCATATTGGGCGTGCCTCCTATATACACACCTGTAAGCATAGCCGACATGAGAGCCACATCCGGCAAATCTCTGAACAACAATGGAAACACAAGCACCGAGATCAATACTGCTATTATTGCGAGTACAAAAGCCAGCAAGGACTTCCCGGCCAGATTCTTCCAGTCTTGTATTTTACTGTTGAACAACAACATCGGTATAGCGAGTATGACGGCCAGTTCGAGGATTTGGGTAACCTGCTTTTCATTGACAGGATATCCGGGGATGTTAGCCAATATTATTCCACAGGCATAACACAATAATACCGGACTGATGGATGCAAGTACCGACACAGATTTCACCAATCTAATAGCGCAAAATGGCAGCACTACCATTAATATAATATTGAAAATATCTAACACCATTGTCCTTACTTAAAGGATAAAAGTAAAAATTACTTTATTAATTCAGGTAAAAATATTTATAAAAAGAAAAAACGCCTCCCGAAAATTATTCCTGAGGCGTTGCTGTATTCAAAATTACTTATTTATCTAATGTTCAGATCGAAGGGCATCCGCATCTGTGGTCCGCGCATTTCATTCAGTTTTTTGAGTTGTCCGTAGTATTCATAATATACTCCGAGATGTGCTCTTATAGCCTTCTCTTGTTGATCGTCTTTCACACCGCTTAGTTCATCAATAATTTGAGTAATCGGGTCTTTTATTTTCGGATATTCTGTGATGCGGTAGTTCTTGAGTTTTGCCATTCGTTTGGCACAGGCAATGGCATCGTCAAGTGACCCTAGTTTGTCCACAAGATTGACACCTACAGCATCCTGACCGGTCCATACACGGCCTTGTGCTACTTCGTTAATCTGAGCGGTGGTAGATTTCCTTGCCTTGGCTACTCTTTGCAGAAATACATTATATATCTTATCGGTAAAACGCTGCATAATCCTTGATTCATCCTGATTAAGCAAGAAGAACGGACTGAAAGCATTGGCATACTTGCCCGTAGAAACGGTGTCAAAGTTGATACCAAGTTTTTTATTCATCATCTCCTGTACATTTGGGAAAACCGAGAATACTCCAATAGAACCTGTAAGTGTATTGGGCTCTGCAAATATGCTGTCTGCAGCACATGATATATAGTATCCACCTGAAGCTGCAAAATCACCCATACTTACTACCACAGGTATGCCTTTACTTTTAGCGTTTTGTATTTCATGCAAGATAGTCTCTGAAGCTACCGCACTTCCTCCAGGCGAATTGACCCTCAGTACAATGGCACGTACGTTTTTGTCTTCTGCTATTTTCTTAAAAATACTTGCATAATTCTTAGAACCAATTTCACCATATTCGGTCTTTCCATCTTTGATTTCACCTTCAGCATATACTACGGCTATTTTGTCTTTTGATGAAAAATCTTCAGAACTGCTGTAGGTAGTAACATAATCAGACAATGATGCTATATTGAGCTTTTCTTCAGGTTTCAGGCCAATTTTGGATTTCATTTCTGCTATCATATCAGAATAATAGCCAAGCTTATCAACCAGCTTTTTCTCAAGCGACAAGTCAGGGTCATGACCATCAAAAGCATTGACACTTGCCATAAGCTCTGATAAAGATAATTTTCGAGATTCTGCTATGTCTCTCATCATATTTGTATTCAAATCGCCCAGATATTCCTTTATCTGATAGCGGTTTTCCTCGCTCATTTTCGAAAACCGGAATGGTTCGGTTGCACTTTTAAACTTACCGGCATAGAAAACCTGTGCCTTTACGCCTATTTTGTCAAGAAAATCCTTCATAAAAGGTATCTGTGAGCCAAGACCACGAAGATCAACCATTCCGATAGGATGCAGATAAACCTTTGTGGCAACAGAAGATAAATAATATGAGCCTTGCGAGTAGTAATCACCATAGGTCATTACAAATTTCCCTGCCCCGGCAAAATCCTTCAATGCGTGACGAATGCTGGCAGCTTTGGCAAATCCGCCTTGAAATCCACTGATGTCAAGCATTATTCCCTTAATCTTTTTATCAGTTTTGGCATGTCTGATGGCTTCAAGGATGTCGTTCATTCCCAAAATTTCATTATCTGCCTTAGAAAAGCCGCTGAACTGAAATGGAAGGTTATTGGTCTTTTCAGGAATTGGCTTGTCGAACTTTAGTTGCAATACAGAGTTCTGGGCAAGTTTGAAACTATCACCCGAAGACCCAAGCCCTATGAGCATAAGTATCAAAAAGCATACAATGAAAAACAAAAAAATACCTAAACAAGAAGCAAAAACAAATTTAAAGAACTGTCTCATAACAAACATTTTGAAATCCAAAAGTAATATAGTTGCTACGAATTAACTAAATTATTGGATTAACAGCTACAAATTTTCGTCAAATACATATTATTTTATAAAAAAATAATAATTTCAATTCACAAAACAGTTGCTTAGCATATCTGTAGTTAATCAGCAATAATTATTAAAATACAACGACGTTCACTATTTTTGACTTTTATTAAGTTAAGTATGAGGAAATTTATAAATTTTTTTTACACCTGCTCACTCATTATTACATCTGTTTTATGGAGTACAAGCCACATTCATGCACAGATAAGTGTCGTTAGTGGCGGGATACCACCGGTCGATTTGATCAAAAACGTCTTTCTGGGTGAAGGTGTCGAAATAACAAGTGTACAATACAACGGAAGCTCAGATGCCGTAGGGTATTTTGGAAATGGATTGAAAGATGTCCAGATTGACAAAGGTTTGGTTATGTCTTCAGGCAAAGCCATTTCAGCTGCAACAGCCAATACTTCGACAAGTACTTCCGGCCAGACATCCGGCAACAGTGTACCAGACCCGGACCTGGTAGCGCTCACCAACGGTGGTAATGTAAATGATGTATCGCAATACATTATCAAGTTTAAACCCAATGCAGATACACTACGGTTCAAATACGCATTTGCATCAGAAGAATATCCCGAGTTTACATGTACAGGATTTAATGATGTATTCGGATTTTTTATTTCCGGACCAGGTATCAATGGGCCTTTTTCCAATAATGCCATTAACATAGCATTGGTACCCGACCCAATGGACCCAAAAGGTCTAACATTTACCAACATACCAGTGGCCATCAACAATGTACATAACGGCAATCCGTTTAACGCATCCTGTACTCCTCAATACCCGATGTATTATAACGACAAAACAGGTAGCACAACTATTACTTACGATGCAGTACTGAATGTGTTTATTGCACAAGTCATTGTCACACCATGCGAAGAATACACCATCAAACTCGCTATTGCAGACAAAGGTGACAGCAGTTATGATTCGGCTGTGTTTCTTGAAGCAAAAAGTTTTGGTACAGGTGCTGTAAGAGTTACGACCATCACTACCAGTCTTGACGGTGCCATAGCTGAAGGTTGTGATAAAGGTTATTTTAAATTAAAATTGCCTAAAAAAGCTCCTAAAGACACTACCATTAACTACGAGGTAATCGATGACCCCAGCTTAGCTACCAATGGCACAGACTATACTTTTATTGCTCCTAACCAGATAATACAGGCAGGTGACAGTGAGCTTGTATTTATTATAGAAGCATTCGAAGACGGACTTGCAGAAGCCACAGAACCCATCGCCATTGCCGTTCAACGCGACTTCTGTAATCTTGACACATTTTATCTTTACATAAAAGACAATGTTCTCAAACCACCTGTATTACCACCACTCAGCCAGATATGCGAAACAGACTCCGTACTTGTAGATGGCACTCTGCCCATCCAGTTACCTGCAGAATCTATTTTTGAGAATAACATTGTACTCAATATTCCTGACCCTGACACACCAGGCGGTCAGGGCATACCCGTTTTTTCGGACATCATGGTCAATGGTGTTATACCTACCACGCTGGGACCTGGGATGATCTCCAAAGTATGTTTAAATGTTATGCATTCATGGATTGATGATATTGACATATTTCTGGTATCACCAGGTGGACAATTTATGGAACTGACTACCGACAACGGCCGTAACGGCAAAAATTATACAAGCACCTGCTTTGTACCAACAGCCACCCAGCCAATTAACTATGGCGATCCGTTTGGTGCACCTGCTATTTATGCACCTTTCACCGGGGATTTTATGCCTGAAGGTGACTGGAACTATCTGTATCAGGGTGGTGCCAATCCGACCAATGGTGTTTGGAAACTTCTCCTGATCGATGACACATTTGGTATTGGCGGGAAATTGCTCAACTGGAGCATTACTTTCAAACCTATTTATGAAATAAACTATGCCTGGACCCCTGGCAACCTTACCAGCTGTGCCACTTGTGCCGAAACCAACCTCAAACCATCAACATCACAGCAATTTATCCTAAATGTTACTGACAGCTATGGATGTGTAGTGTCAGAAAAAACCCAGGTAGATGTAATTGATAAGATACCTGCACCGGATGTCAAGTGCGGCACTATAACAGCCAACTCTATTGACTTTACCTGGACAGCCGATCCGGCAGCTACCGGTGGTTACCTTATCAGTTTTAATGGCGTCAACTGGCTTGCTCCACTCCCCGGCCCTACTAACCACACTGTACTTGGCCTGTCGCTGAACGAGACCGTTACAATGTACGTAAAGATTGCCGGCTTATGTGACGGATATATCGATACGGTTGTATGTCAGACGCCAAATTGCGTTCCTCCGACAGTCAATGTTGAGAGCATTTCCAATGCTAAATGCTTTGGTAGTCAGGATGGTTCGATAGATCTTTCTGCTACCGGCCAATACCCACCATTCACTTTTGACAATGGTACTACGCAGAATGCAAACGGTGTGTTTACCGGAATGGCAGCAGGCACATATTCTGTGGCAGTCATAGATGCACAAGGGTGTCCGGCCACGTACGTATTCGATATAACCCAACCCGCAGACATAATAGCAGCAGGAATATTGACGGACAGCATCAGTTGTAAAGGCTTGTCGGACGGTAAAGCAAGTGCAACTGTTCAGGGAGGTACAATGCCATATTCATTCTTGTGGAGCAATGGATCAACGGATTCTATTGCTACCAATGTACCACTCGGACCCGCACAGGTAACCATTACCGACCAGAATGGTTGTCAAAAAACAACTTCAGTTACAATGTTGGAGCCGGAGGCAATTAGTGCAACTACCAGTACTGTCAATCCTAAATGTTTTAACGGCTCAGATGGCACTATTAGCGTGACCCCAAATGGTGGTACAGCACCATACACTTATCTTTGGGATAATAATGCAGGCAATCAGATAACACAAATAGCTACTGCATTGGCAGAAGGTACTTACCATGTTACCATCACAGACAAAAACGGTTGCACACAAACAAGCCAGGCAAGCATATCGGCGCCAACCGCAGTAACACTAAGCGTCACTGCCAAAAATGCAACATGTTTCGGGGTTTCAGATGGTAGTGCTACGGCTATTGCAGACGGAGGTACAACACCTTATACATATATTTGGGATGATCCATTGGCTCAAACAGGCTTCCAGGCAACCAATCTGGCCGCAGGCACTTATCATGTTACTGTAACCGATGGTGCAGGATGTATTGCAACTGCGGAGGTAGTCATCTCTTCGCCTCCTGAGCTGAACGCGACGGTTACAGTTACGCCGACCTTATGTTTTGGCTCCAGCGATGGTACTGCATCTGTCAACACCTTTGGAGGAAAGGCCCCTTATACTTATATTTGGAGCGATAATGGCGCAAAAGTAGCAACAAGAAATGATCTTGCTGCAGGCACTTATTCGGTTACCATCACTGACGCCAATGGATGTACAGCTGTCAAGGACAATATCGTTATATCTTCACCCAATACTGCCGATATCCAACTTACAGGTACTGACGTATTGTGTTTTGGTGGAAAATCAGGTACTGCTACTGCAACGGCAAATGGTGGTAATGGAGGATGGACTTATCTCTGGAATGATCCGCTCAACCAGGATTTACCTACCGCATCGTTCCTGACTGCCGGCGCCTATTCAGTTACAGCTACTGACATATCCGGCTGTACCATCACGAGTAGCATCACTATCGGTGAACCGGCTGAATTAACAGCTGCACCTACTACCAAAGATGTAACTTGTTTTGGAGGTAGTGACGGAAGTATTTCAATAAACGCTTCAGGCGGAACAGGAAATTATTCTTACACATGGAACCCTGGTAACGTAAGTGGACCATCCCCAACAGGGCTCGCTGCCGGAAACTATACAGTTACAGTTTCTGACCAAAACAATTGCCAAAAGATATTTGACATAACCATTAACCAACCAGAAGCAATCGATATCGAATTTCAAGTAGGAAATGTAAGTTGTAGTGGTGTATTCAACGGTGTGGCTACCGCAATCGTTAATGGAGGTACAGCCCCATATACATACAAATGGAGTGATCCGCAGGGGCAAACCACCCAAACAGTAACCGGTTTGGCAGCCGGCACCTATACTGTAACAGTTACAGACGCCGGTGGGTGCTCGCAGACCGCGATATTTGATATTTCTCAACCTGCCGCAATTATTGTTGACCTCATAGCTATTGATGTTACATGTTATGGCGGAAGCAATGGCTCTGTCGGATCTACTGCTTATGGAGGTACTACACCTTATACTTTTATCTGGAGCAACGGGTCAAACATTAATGTAGCCAATAACCTAACCGCAGGAATCTATTCACTTACCGTAACAGATGCTATGGGATGCTCGGTGACCAAAGAGATTGAAGTCAAACAACCGGAGGATATGGTAATTCTGCCTACCATCACAGGTATTAATTGCCCTGGCGACAAAACTGGTAGCATTACTGTAAGTGTTTCAGGTGGTTTACAACCTTATTCGGGCAAATGGAGTAATGGTGACACAGGATTTACAGCATCGAACCTTGGTGCTGGTACCTATACACTTCAACTCACAGATTCAAAAGGATGCCTAAAGACTGCATCTTACACCATCAGCCCGGTTGATACGCTTGATCTTAATTTCATAGTCACTAACGTCAGCTGTTTTGGCTTTGCTGATGGCATCATTGAAGCACAACCTGACGGTGGCACACCGGGATATAAATATAGCTGGAGTACCGGAGCAAGCTCTCAGATAGTGACCGGACTGGCACCCGGCACTTATTCTCTCACCATTACCGACAGCAAATCGTGTACTTATTCAGAATCAATACCTGTGGTAGAGCCTGATGCCGCTCTTACAGCCATTGTTGTAGGTAACGATATTGATTGCTTCGGAGAGAAGACCGGTGAGGTAATATTCACAGCTCAGGGTGGTACGCCACCACTCTATTACAGTATTGATGGCAATAATTTTTCACCAAACAGTATTGCCATCGGGCTAGGTTCAGGCTCATATTCTTGTAAGGTGAAAGACAAAAACGGATGTACAGTCGATGCCGGAATTGCTGTTGTCACAGAACCACCTCCATTCTCAGTTACTTTGGGGCCGGACATCCATATCAAGTTGCGCCGCGATACACAACTCAATGCAGTAGTCACAAATGGTATAGGAGTGTTGAATTATAAATGGATAGTGTATGATACTACCCTGCTTAGTTGTCAGAATTGTCCGAATCCAAAACTACCTGCACTGACAGACCCGGTATTATTTAAGCTTGTGGTAACAGACGAAAATGGTTGTACGGCTTATGACGATATTGTAGTATATGTTGACAAAACACGGTATGTTTTCGTACCAACGGCATTTACACCTAACGCGGACAACGTCAATGATGTGCTGCTCACACATGGAGAAGAAGATGCATTCGTTGAGGAATTCAGGATATTCGATTCTTGGGGCGAAATGGTGTACGAAGCAAAAGAATTTTACCTCGGGGATAAAAATGTATTCTGGGATGGAAAATTCCGAAATAAGGATATGAACCCGGGTACATTTGTCTGGTATATGCGCATCAAGTTTATAGACGGAGATGTCGAGCTATTAAAAGGATCATTTGATTTGCTTCGGTAAGTGATAAATTTATAACTAAAATAGAAGGGAATTCGCTACGGATTCCCTTTTGTTTTCATCATATAGTCAATTATTGAAAAAGCTGATTATTTTTGTAAAAAATCTGATATGAAAAAATTGTTGTACACACTCGGTTTGTTGATCTTGGTAACGGCATGCAGCAAAGAAGATATGCTCACACCCGAACAACAACTTGCCAAAGATACCGAGATCATCGAAGAATATATTAAAGCTAATCAGCTCACTGCACAAAAAACAGCCTCCGGGCTTTATTATGTCATCACTAAAGAAGGAACAGGTGACCACCCTACCATTAACTCAAAAATAAAGATTAAATACAAAGGCTATCTGGTCAATAAAGTCGTTTTTGACAAAACCGTAGGAGATGAAGTCCTGAACGATCAATTGTCAAAATTTATTGCAGGCTGGCAGGAAGGCATTCCCCTTTTCAAGAAGGGAGGCACAGGCACACTTTTGATTCCGTCGTACTTGGGTTATGGTTCACAAAGTATAGGTCCTATCCCGAAAAACTCCGTTCTAATCTTCGATATTGAATTGGTTGACTTCATTTGATAAATTTTACAAATAACAGACAATTTCTTATCCACATCCGGAACAAATAATAGCTGTAACTGCGTTGTATCATTATGATATGAGTGCGAAACAATACTACGGTCTTATTCGCATCTAAACATTGTTTTGACTGTTGAACATTCAGCAACATGCAGGATGAGTAATAGACATTTTATAAATACTACAAAGCAGTTTGTATTATTCGAAATTATATTTTGTATTTTATGCGTTATTTGCAAATAAATTCTTAATTTTAAAAACTTGAATATAATCCAAAAAAAATCAGGGCAAAAATTTTTATTTCACAACAATAACATCTATATTTAGACATTGATTCATCCTATTATTTAACTTTCTAAAACTAAAGGTTTATGAATATTACTTTCAATGAGTTGAGGAACATCAAACACAAACTACCACACGGTAGCGTAAAAAAGATAGCAGACCATTTAAACATTGATGAACAAACCGTCCGAAATTATTTTGGCGCACACAAAGTTGACAATGGTGGAATTGTTGACCAACACATTCAGCCTGGCCCTGAAGGCGGAATCGTATTCCTTGAAGATACAACCATCCTTAATATGGCTCTGGAAATTCTGAAAGAACACGAAGCAGAAGCTAACGAAAACTAATAAAAAAACGGTGGAATCAATATCCGCCGTTTTTTTTATACATTTAGGTAGAATTCGGAAGTCAAGCTGTTGAATACTGTTGACCTGCCACCGGTTTCATTCTTAAGGAATATTTCACTGTACTGATACCGGCTTGCTTTGACTGAAAACTCCATCAACCAACGATTGATACTACTATAGATATCAGGTTTTACTCCTACTGTCTTGTTACAAAACAAGCCTGCCGTCTGTGCTATTTCCTTAAAACGCAATCCTTCAAGATATGGCAAAATAACACAAAACCGACCACTTGGCCTCAGTAACGTCTTTACACTGCTGACAAGCTCATCCCGTGGCAATGATATGGCATGTCTGGCAGATGCCCTACCCTTATCACCGGATAATAATCCATCAGAAAAATATGGCGGATTTGACACAATCAGATCGTAACGCTGTGCAGTGGCTTCTGCAAAGTCTTGGGCAGAAATATGAAAACATCTCAGATTCTCTGCCCAAGGTGAAACATTAAAATTTTCTATAGCCTGTTCGCTCGCGGCTATCATGATGTCGATAGCATGGATATTTGCACTCGGGTGTCGTTGAGCAAGCATGAGAGCTATCAGGCCACTACCTGTACCTATATCAAGGATGTCTTGTGCTCCTGCAACGTCTGCCCAAGCACCGAGTAACACACCATCTGTACCAACCTTCAGACCTACTTTATCGTGTTTTACTTCGAACTGTTGAAACCTGAAAATATCCTTTGAACCCAAGCCCTACTTCTTTTTAATCTTCACATTATCGATTCTGTATGAAGTGGTATTGGTTGTCTTGTCACCGGTATATTTAAAGCCAATATATGCTTTTGAAGTATTGACCGGCAGGTCTATAATACCTGACTGAATAAATGTATTATCAGGGTCATTCTTTCCTGCTAATGTACAGCTTATTTCTGTCCAAGTAGCTGATGCCGCATTGCCACCGTTGAAATCATAAGAAATCCAAACACTCAGACCATCATGAACCCACACCTGTTTGGCTGATTCGAATGAAAGTGTTTTGGGTGTTGAAAGATCCATTCCAGGTGTCACAAGCCAGGTTGTATTAGTAGCATCAGACGATTTGAAGGCAGTAGCCTGAGCATAGGCATTCCCCTGGAAAACCTTTCCTCGCCAGATTCTAGTGCCTGCTACTGCAATATTTGTCCAACCTTGCAAGCTGATATCCACTTCATTTTGCTGGCTTTCAAAGTCTTCATCCAACTCTTCAAGGCCCGGAGTAGGCGTTGTGGAACACCTTGAACCACTCATACTTGCATCAGCTGCAGATCGGATGAACAATTGTTTGGTATTACCAAAATTTTCATAAATACCTACCAGCGTCCCTTTGCCACCTGGAGCCAACGAAGATGCAAAATCGGCATATCCGCTTGTACGTACTGTGATTGTATTCCCGTCACAGTCTTCAACTATTCTGTTGAGTGTCATTTTGCCGGCTGCATCGGCATAGGGCTGCCCTACGTCACCTGACACGAATTGTACATCTTTTAGAATCACAAAATTACTAAAGTCGGCTTCACCCAGACTATTGATAGTTACAGGTTTGGGCGTAGGTGTACCTGTACCGTTTATGACAATGTTGGATGCCATTTGAGCTGCATCAAGACCACCAAGCAAGTCCTTTCCATTTGATTGATAAGTATTGCCTCCCAGCTTGGTATCACCATCTGTACCTAAAGTCAATCCCTTACAATTGATGGCTATTTTTTTACCAACAGGATACGACTGGTAAATATTCGTAACATTTATTTTTACACCAAGACCACCTGTTGCATCCTGAATATTTATCTCTTTATAAAAATTGCCGGACTGATCATCCGCTGTTACTACACCTTCTATGATGACATCGCCGTTGATGACATTAAATGCTGAAGTGTGGAGTGCCTTTAGTTGTGCTATGGTAGTATTCGGTGTTACGGTACCGGAGCCACCGCCACAACGTGTTCCTGTGAATACAACATCACGTGTATCTCTTATATATACCTGCTTTGTAGAACCAAAAATGCTATATACTGCTGTAAGTGTTCCTTTGCCGGTAGGCAGCAAGTCACCTGCAAAATTGGCGTATCCACTTGTGCGCATGATTACCACGTTCTTGTTACAGTCCTCAACGGTTCTGTTTTGCGTTGTCTTGCCTACTACATCTGCATAGGTTTTCCCTGATTCGCCTGAAGCAAACTCGACATCTTCTAACTCTACAAGCGTACTCACATCTGCCTGAGTAAGTTCGGTAATTTTGAGCTTCTTAGGTGTAACGTATTGTTTATACTGGCCCGGGAAAATATAAGTATCTGTAAGTGCCTGCTCGATACCACCAAGTGAAGGGCTACCGTTGTTGTCAAAAACTCCACCTCCAAGCTGCACTACTCCATTGTAATCACCGAGTGTGAGTCCCTTACATTTTATAAATAGTCTTCGGCCTACCGGATATTTGACATACTGATCGGTGGCGTTGATCTTCAATTCTATACCTCCGGTTTGATCTTGTATGACGATGGTTTTGTAATAATTGCCCGACTCATCATCAGCAATAACGATACCTACTATAATCCGGTCATCGGTTATTACGTCAAATTTTCCTGCTGAATGTAATGCCTTCAGTTCGGCAATAGTAGTATTGGCAGTCAAGTTGGGGTCTTCTGTACTCACTGGCGGTTTGTCAAACTCATGCTTGACACAAGAAGCAACCAGCCCGGTCATGATGAGGCTCAGAAAAATGTAGTAAATTGACTTTATCATAATTTTGTTTTATTCCTGGTTAATTAAAATGATACACCTAGATTTACTCCATACGTAAGCCCGTAAAGGTAAAAATACTTTGGAGGAAATTTGTTAATGTCTTTATCTGCATAGTCAAATCTGAGCTGTTCGAATCCGCCAGTCTTAAATGACGTATTATTCAACAGATTATTGACCGAAATGTTAAGTGTGATAAATGTTTTTTTCACCCGCCAATTCTTACCGATTGAGGCATCAATTGTGTATGCAGGGTCAAGCCTTTCTTGTTCTATTATCTTCAGATATGTTTCTGAGGCATCATCGAGTCCACTGACAGCTATATTCGTACGTCTGTCCGAGTTAAAGTCTATATACATTTTATCAAAATAACTAGCACTCAGAGTGGCAAACCAACTGCGTGGCCCTGCATAACGAAGGTTGAGGCCTGCTGCTGTCTGCGGTGTATTGGCTACAAAGAAATCTTTTTGATACACAAGACGGTCATCAGCTACCAAGGTATTATTATTGTCCTGAGAAATATCTGCATAAGCCCGGGTGTCATAATAATAGTCTCCTAAATTAGCTGCAGCTTGTACTGAAAATGAAGGCGAAATCTTGTAATCGAGTCCTATCTCGGTACCAATGTGCGTCCTGCCGATACCGTTCAGGTTAAAGTTGACAAATGTACGCAGCTCATCATGATAAAATGATGTAGTTCGTGCAAGGTCGCGAAATTGTGTATAATATGCTGATACCCTTGCCTTTAGCACCGGAGCTCGCAATATATAGCCTGCTTCAGCTGATAGTGTCTTTTCTGTTGTCAGATTAGGAATGGTGGTATTTCTGGTACGTGGCGACTGGAAAATGTCACGAACCAACGGTGCCTGGGTCATATATCCTGCATTGGCATAAAGATAATTACGACCATTAAGCTTGTATGTTGTACCTGCCTTGATACCGTAAGTGGTAAATTTTTGTTTCTCCGAATTGCCTTTTGAATTATCCGGAAAACGACCGTTGCGCACAAGTCCTTCTCGCCAGATATTTGTAAAACCTACATTGGCAGCTGCAAAAATATCAAATTTGCGAAGCGTAATATCAAGCTGTGCCCAAGGCTGAGCGCTTCTGATATGTGTATTGTAATTATATCCGTATTGTTCGCCTTCCTTCACGATTTTGTTTAGTACGTCCAGGTCATTTTGTAATGCCAGTGAATCATTCGGGAAATCGCGTTCTGCATATTTGTCATTATCGACAATAAAGTCGCCACCCAACAGGTCAAGTGCAGTCTGAAAATTTTTACCTTTGAAGCTACGTGCCAACACACCGGCTGACAATTTTGCAACTGAACTGAGTTCATAACTGAATGTGCTGTTCAGGCTCAAAACTGTCTGATCTGTGCGGCGTTCACTGATAAGGTATTTTGAAATTTTGCCTGACACGTTATTGCCTGATATACCATTTGCATTCTCAACTGTACCGTAAGAGGCATCATTGATATTGTATAATTCTTGCCAATTAATCTGGCGTGCTTTTTCGTCTGACTTGAGTAGTGCTGCAATCTGTGCGGCTACGTCAGGGTTTTCGGCATAACTCGGCAATCGGCGGTAATAGTCGGGGCGTGGATCCGGAGCGTCAAACCAGTCAAGGGCAGAATTGCCTTCACGACCTGTCTGAAACAAGAGTGAATTATTCCACTGAGCTTTGGCATTAAATTTTTTGTTGTACCCAACGATGGCCGTAGGCAAATGTGTATTGGCTACTCTGGCATTTCGTTTTTCTCCGTTTTGGTAGCCCCAGTTTGGGTTATAATAATTGGTACCTGCCAGGTCGTTCATTTCCTGAACGCTAGGAGCTGCCTTACCTCTGCGAGTGGGTGACCCAAACACAGTAACACTAAACTGGTCGCCGTTGCGGAATTTTTTCTCAGCACCCAGATAATAAGCCCATGAATCAAGAAATGTACCCGGCACGTATGCCTCGTTTGCCCACCTATGCGAACCTGATGCACTGAATGCCCAGCCGTTTTTCATTGTACCGGTGCTGACGGTGGCCATCAAACGATGCTGGAACGAACGATTAGAGAACATGTAGCTAACTTTCTTTTGCTTGCGTTGGGTAGCTGCTGAAGCATCAATAATGGCTGTACCTCCAATGTTGCCGAATCCGTTACTAAAGGCACTCAGGCCATTCAGAAACCTGTCGGTACGCATCACTTCATTGAGGCCGCCCCATGTTGAGTAAATACTGTTGCCAGACTCCGGATCGTTGACCGGTACATTATTGATATAAACAGACTGGTATTCGCTCTCGTAACCGCGGAGGTCAAAGCCGGCAGATGAAAAATTGAATCCTGCAATGGAATTGAATACATCCCTCGAAGCTGCAAGCAAGCTGCTTACTTCGTAGTCATCATCATCACCTTCATTACCACTTGGCAGGGCAATGACTGCAATATTCTGGCCTTGTTGAGCTGTCTCATTTGCTTTAAGCCTGATCGGCAAATTCTGCTTTGCACGAAATTCTTCTCCACTCATTTCTCCTAACAGTTCACCTGCAAGAATAAATTGTAAGGAAGATACTTCCCGATAACAATTCAATTCAAATTTACCATCTGTGTCTGTCCTGGTTTTGCAAACACCGTCCGGGTCTTGAACGAGTACATTGCTGATAGGTCGGCCGTTCTGATCAAGAATTATTTGCTGATATGCTACCTGTGAAAAAAGATACTGGCAAGTAAACAAAGATAATAGCAAGAAAAATTTCCTCATAGTCATCAATTGAAAGACAAATATAACTATTAGTTATGCACATTCTTTTCTGATTTGAGCAATTTTATTTTATTCGTTGAAGAAATTTTTATGAAAAATTTTCAGTAAATATTCATATTCACATTTCAACAGAATCAAATGAAAAAAATATCAGATAGGTTCGAGTAGTTGCTCGTGTCATTCAGCGATACAAGAAATCTTTTCTACAACTTCAATAGTTTACGGATGCTGGTTTTTCCGGTTGACAATTGCGCCAGCTCAATAAAATATAATCCCGGGCTTAGTTGAGAGATGTCAAGCCCGTTGTTGATATCATTGCCGTTTAACTGCCAAAGTGTAAGTCCACTCATATCTGTCAGCTTAATACGCAGGTCAGAATGATTGTTTACAGTTAAGCGAAAATGTACTCTGCCAGAAGCAGGATTTGGGTAGATACTGAAGTCAGACAATACCAAACCACCGGCAGCGGATGATGCACAATTGGAAGCACTGTACGTAGGATCGAGCTTCGAAAAAGCACCTGTACCGTTCGGGCACCGGGCATAAGAGCGATCTTTCTTAAGAGATGGAAAAGTAATGCTGTCTGTAACAAAACCATTTTCATAAGACAAGATCAACTGTTCTCCATTGTTCGATAATTTGAAGTTTGTATTCAATCCTGCCTGTGTTGTGTCACTTGCCCAGATTATCAGGTAACCCTTAGGTGCTATCGTAGTATTATCAGGAAACTTCCATTTGAGTGGCTCGGTATAAGAATCAGACAGATAGGCATCTTTAAGACTGAGGGTTTGGTCCGTATTATTGTATAGTTCTATCCAGTCACTATAGTTGCCGGTTGGGTCAGTGACGGTGGTTTCGTTATTAGACATGAGTTCATTGATGACCACTTCTCCTTTTTCTACAACATTAATGTTTGCATAAATGGTATAAAACTCGTGTTCTGCCCTTTCCGGTGAAAATGCTCCTGCACTATTATTTTCGGCATAAATATAATATTGTACAAGGCTGGCATCCATATCAAACTCTGCACCATAAATATTATCACCTGCAACACCATCATTGTGCTGGCCGTCATCTTCCATCTTTAGTTTGATGAAAGGACCGGCCGTTCCATAGCGGAATGCAAAGGTAACTATACCCGGATTTGCATTACTAACATTTGCAGTAATATGCACTTTGCTGCCTTGACTAATAAAAGTGCTGTGCGAAATATCCGTAATGGTAGGTGGTACTGCCTTAAAATCAGCAAGATTGGACAGGTAATTTGCTCGTCCGTCCATCAAGTCAAAAATTCCGGGTGCAATGAAGATTCCCACATTGACATCTGCATTAAGGTTATTCTGAAACATTTGTGTGCTGAAAAACTTTTTTGGATCTTGCTGAACAGAGGTAGTTACTAGGTCGTGGTATTCCTGAGCAGTTGTCTTGTAGCTGCCGTTTGAAAAATTTTCCTGCAACATGGTTCTCAGGTGTGCGATGTACATTCTCTTGTAGCTTGGGTTGGCAAGGAGTTTCTGTATAAGTGGCCATCCCGACTCGTTAATGTGAAGCAGGTGGTTCATTTCCTGCTTTGATTTGGTAGTGGATAACTGTGTCGAACCACCGGCAAAACTAAAAATACCAAAGGACATGTTCAGATCCCATACGATTGGATTAAACCGGCCAAAATCATCCTTGTAGAGATAATAATTCTGTCTGAAATCGCCTGTATAGCTATCGAGGTTGACGAAAAGATTATTGAAAGCCAGCATCCACAGGGCACGGTCAACATCCAGTACTGACTCTATTTGTGCAGGAGTATTGTTTAGTGTATTACAAAGCAGAACCAGGTCTTTCCAGCCATAATCTGTCTTGAGTTCGTATGCTTTGAAGTATTTGGTGCTGTCCATTCCAAGATATTCAAGGCTAGGTCTTGACATTCCTCCGGGCATGCCACCACCGCTTGGGTTGCATTTGAAGAAGGCATTATTGTTATTACCAAAATACTTTTTAACAAACTTTTTAGAAATTGATTCTGAACTTACATAGAGTCCCATCAAAGCACCATTGATGCTTATGTTTGCATAATTCGATTGTGGTGCATCCATATATTGTCGCAAAATGGTGTATGACAATGGCTCACGTATGAAACTTGGGTCAAAGGCCACGTTGCTCAGTTTAATGTCTGTATAACCTTCATAATCCTGATTTTTCCAGGTATCAAGCTCAATGTGTAGTGGATTCTTGGCCTGGTTGGGTTTATAAGTACTATTGCCCTTGTATTTTACTCCGACACTGTCAAAGACAACACCATTGATGATAACATATTTGGCCATTACATATTCATCTTTACCTGCAGCAGCTGTGTCCAGAATATAATCCCAGTTACTTTGGGTAAACTCTATCTTAATGTCCTGAATGGTATTGATGTCATAAAGGGTCTGTGCTTTTATTGCCGAAATAAAGAAAAGAATAAAAATCGGAATCAGAATTTTTTTCATCAGAAATATTGATTAGAGTCATAAAGGTATTCAATATTTCAAAATAAAAAAGTCTGA
>JAIBCG010000034.1 GCA_019694295.1 Saprospiraceae bacterium | reverse complement strand
GTAGTTATTTTACCTAAACGCTCCGAACCTCTTGCCGAAGTTTCTTCAATCATATCCAACATATACAAAATGTAGTTTTCCCAATCATTTTTTTCGGTTACACTACGCAGGCTTTTGTAATAATCAGCTTTGTTTTTTATAATGTATTCACTCAAAAAAATGGCTGGTGTGTCCAATAATCCTGAAAGTTTAAGATATAGCAATAACAAAATCCGTCCTGTTCTTCCGTTACCGTCTGCAAATGGGTGAATTGCTTCAAATTGATAGTGCATTAACGCCATTTTTATCAATGGGTCAATCGTTACATCTTCATTGATGAACATTTCCAAATTTGCCAACTTCTCACGAATGACATTTTCGCCACTTGGTGGCGTATAAATGACTTCGCCTTTTGTGTTGTTCAAAGTTGTTCCTGGTGTAACCCGAATTGAAGCGGTGTTTTGTTTAATACATTGCACAATGTTAATGCAAAGATTGGTTGTAATAAATGGCTTTTTCTTTAATTGCTCGAAACCTAACCAAAGTGCTTCTTTATAACTTAATACTTCTTTGGTAGCTGAATTTTCAACTTTTCTGTCGGCAACCAACGATTTGTAAAGCTCATCATTTGTTGTGATGATGTTTTCGACTTCCGAACTCGCTTTTGCTTCTTGTAAATAAATGGTGTCTAAAAACAAAGTTGGGTTTGGTAAATTTTTCAAAGTTCCGTTTAGTTGAGCTAAAGCTCTACCTGCCAAAATTGTTTTACGCAATATCTTTTTTGTTTCTATATCTGCGTTTGGTGGCAATAAAGGCAGGTCGTTGTACGGTATGTTTTTATCAAATTGACTCATTTCGTTCAAGTGTAAATTTTACGCTCGCTTCTAATACAAGGGCAAAAATACTAATTTTTTACTCTCGTTGTATCAACAGAGGTAAAAATTACGCTCGTTTGTTTTTTTTGCTTATTTTCCCGATTTTCTTCTGTTATCATCTTTGCATAACATTTGGCAATTTTCGGCAGTGGTTTTTCCTCCTAAATGCCAAGGTGTAATTTGGTCGCCTTCCATTTCGTTGATTTCTTAATGTTCGGTACCAACAGGACAAATTCCTTTTTGTCTTTCGTAGCATTCACGTTGCTGATTGTCTGTAAATGCCCGAATATTTAAAAATCTTTCTTTTCGTGTCAAAACGTAGGTGTAAATACCTCTCTTGCTATCATCATCAAGCATTAGTTTTGTAATTTCTTCTTCAAATTTTTGGTCTTTAAATTCTTTGTACAAAAAAAACCAAGCAATGCCTTTCATTTCTCTTCTGAATTTTGGAAAAGTTGCTTTTGACCAATTGATTACCTAACTAAAATAATTCCAAAATTCTATTGCTGCCTGGACGTATTGGCGGTCTGATATATAACGCTTGATGTTGCCACTCGAAATCCATTCTATTACTGTTTCTAAATATTCTTGACTGTTTGTCAAACCGCTTAAATATTCATCGTCAATTTTAGGTCTGGTGTTTTCAGAAAAATAACGGTTTGCGTCAGAAACCCACGAACCCGAAAAAACAGCATTTCGCAATGCTTGTTTTGTTAATTCTTTTCCTGCAATATTTATTGTTTCAAAACCAACTTTGAAGGATGGTGGCATTCCGCTCCCATTAAGTTGTTTTTTACTACTTTGACAATTAACCATCTGCCTCTAACACTGTTTGAAGTGTTTGAGTATGCAGTCCTAAGACTGTACCAAAAAATATGGCTTACCAAAAGCCCAAATACAAGTCTCTTTATTCGCGATTCCTATAGCCTATACAAAGCAAAAACACCAACGCTCATATATTTCGATTTATTAACCCGGAGAACGTATTAAGCATTTAAACGAAAATGATGAGTACAAAAAATCCATAAAAAAGATATAAAAGCATAGTGAACTATGGTTTTTAAACTTTTAAAAATGGATTTGAAGTAATCATTATTTGCAGTAAAAAGCCTAATGCTTTGTCTTGGTTTAATGAACAACTCTCAGTTACTCTTTCGTCAGATCTTTTACCGTCACCGCAAGCATTTGCTTCATCGTTTTTTCAAGCGATTCATTTGAAGCATCCAAGAAAATGACATTACCTTTACCGTATTCTGCCATGTGCTTGATGGTTTCAGTCCACATAGAGAATGCCACCAGTGAACTGTCGAGATCATTGTCTTTGAGTTCTTTTACAGCCGATGCCATACCGTCGGTTACTTCCTTTCTGAATAATGCTACACCCTGCCCTCTCAACTGAGCCGCTGTTCTTTCAGCTTCAGCAGATATCCGGATGGCATTTCCGTCAGCTTCTGCGGCTTTTGTTTTGGTAATGAGCAATGCCTGGCCTTCGTTTTCGGCTGCTGCCTTTAGATTATTGGAGGCCACTACCTGCGCCATTGACTTCAGGATAGCATCATCAAATGTAATATCATTTAATTGCAGATCAAGTAGATGGTAGCCCCATCCAAGTAGCGTTTCATCCACTTCCTCCTTTACGTGCGTAACAATTTCGGTACGTAAGCCTAATATTTCTGCTTGTTTCTTAGTAGCAACAAATGCCCTGATGGTGCCTTCGATGGTACGAGTAAGTGCCTGCATCAGGCTTCTTTCATCCATGAATTTGAACGCAACTGTAACGATGGTATCTTCCTGCTGATCCACTACGGCATATACTAGCATTACTTTAAAGTAAACATTTGCCTGATCGTGCGTTATTGCCTGAAAATCAAGCTCTACGGCCCTATTCTGTATGGATATTCGACGATAAATAGTCTCTACCACCGGAATTTTAAAATTAAGCCCCGGCCTCATGATTCTCGAATATTTCCCGAAAAATGTGATAACACCAACCGTACCCTGTTGAATGATGACCACAGAAAAGAACAATAATAGCACTGTGATGATGATCCCAACTGATAAAATTTCCATAATTATACACTTTATTTAGACCACAAGATAACCATAAAAGTGTTGCTAAGCTAAGTTTTTTCGATTTTTTTTGAATATATCATTGTTGTATTAACTCTGTATAACAATGTGTAATATATTGCATCCTAAAGAATGCAGCGGGCATATTTAGCATAAAAGTCAAGTAAGCCCAATGAACTCGGAATCATCAAAATTTTCTTACTGAAGTAAATTATTCATGAAATGAACAAAGGTGCCCTTCGTTTATATAAGAAATTAAAACACAAAGCTTTTCAGCCAAAGAGCATTTGTGAGGTAGGTGTTTTCAACCCAGAGGAATCGAATATCCTCCTATTTATTAAAGAAAATGTCAAAACGACACTCATAGAAGCTGACCCTGAGTATGCATCCAACATACGGAAATATTTTGGCGATCTGCCCACGCTAACTGTTATAGAGGCTGCTGTATATGATTACAACGGCACTGTCGAACTCTACAAACGTGCATCATCTACATTCATCGCTACACTGGAATCAAGTCCGGCCCTGGTAAACGACAATTACAAAAAGGATAAAAAAGACAGTTTTTTGGCAAAATCTATATTATTCTCAGATATTGACACCGGCGAATTTGAGCTTGTGAGCATCGATATCGAAGGGGCCGAATGGTTCGTACTCAAACACATGAACAGCAGGCCAGCCGTTATTTCTATAGAGACACACGGCAAATACTATACGAATCCGCATTACGACAAAATTAAAAAATGGATGTCAGAGAATAAGTACGAATTATGGTTTACTGACAGCAGCGATAGTGTTTTTATCAGGCGAGGAACCTTTAAAGTGAATATATTTGAAAAATTAAAACTACTCGCAAACGAATTAAAATTCTGGTTGGTGCGACGTAAAAAAATATTCAAAAATCTTACTCGGAAAAATAAGTAAGGCTCGCTCCTACCCAGCTTTTGTTCTTATTGAATTTTACGCCAATAAGATCCCCTTTGCTCAGTCTTGTAAGGTTGGTAGTGAAGTATGGTTTCTCTGCATCATCGGGCCACACAAGCATTACTCTTATCTCGCATTTGACCGGTTCATCCAACGAAACGATACCCGGATGATAGACTACCTTTTTCTGAAGAATATAATCGGTAGGTGTATCAACACGCTCGATATCTTCTTTAGTTACATTGAAGATGACGCCGCTTCCTGAGAATGAAAACAATGGTTTGAGCACATAATTTTCCAAATCAGCAGGCATTTCCTTTATTTCTGACAAAATCCTTGTCTCAGGCACGTAATCTGACTTCAGGTAAGGCATCGAATATTTCGACAGGCGAAAGAACCAGTTGGGGTGCCCTGCCCAGCTTACTTCAATGTCTTCCGTGAAGCGAAATTCTGCCTTCAGGTCCGGACGCTTTGCCCAATCATCAGCTATTACCCGGTTAAATATCCGTTTGATGTGTTGCTTTTGACCGTTATTCATATAATAAAGGCACTTACCTTCATGGATAATATCCCTAACACAGATTGTTTTGATGCCAAGGGCCTTTTCAGCACCTGCAAAATCAATGTACGTAGCCTGATGGAGCGGATCGAGTTCGAGAATGATGACTTCTTCCGGTTTATTTCCATCCATTATCACCTTCCTCAACAATTCGGTAAAAGCTTCCGGCCCCATACCGGTAAAATAAGGAGACAATTCAACAGGTAGTTGATAAACATTTCTATATAATCTGTCAAATATTATCTGAAAGAAAAATACACTTGGGAAGCCTTGTATCTCTATGAGCATTGGTTTAAGTAAGCCTTCTTCATCTATTGTCACCGCAAAATCAGCTACTACAAACTCAGGATGCCGGCTGTCACGCAGCACTCGCCATTCATCAGGTATGGCTTTGTAGGATTTTTCAAGGTACTCAGGTGACATTACGGATACCATTATTTCATCGCAGGCTATCATTAACCGTTCCTTGAGGTAGCCAGGCATAAATACCGGTGTTTCAGCAATTCTAAAACCAGAGTCGCAACCGAAATATTCCCTTATGTCTGAAAGTAAGTTTGAATACTTATCGTCAGAAAATTTTTTATTGAAATCGGCTCGTAACTCAGGTATCATATCTGTCAGATCATTGGTTCGTTAACAGGAATGCCGGCTTTCGTTTCTTTGCAAAGATGGATGAATTGTGGTAAGAGGGTATGGTACATTTTGTCAATCTTTTGTGGATCATTTATATCCTTCTGTATTCTCACCAATCTTCCTTTACCGAATACTTTTTCTACCTCGAGTCTGATATTTTCTTTGGTAATCGTGTCTTTCATACCGAGAACATCTACTTCCGGGTGAAATTGTGTACCGATGATATGTGGACTGAATCTGACCACCATCAATGAATCTTCGCTGTTATCGTCGTTACATTCTTCTTTGGCGAGAATATGTATGTCAGCTTCTTCTATTTTTGAAAAATCAGGATCTACAACCTGAAAATACCGGTGATCGGCAGCATAAAACACTTCATCAAAATGTTTGAGTAAGTCATCTGTTTTGCCATCATCCGTCTTCCGGATAGCTGTGACGCCAAAGGAAAATTTCTTCCTTGCCGTTATGGCACCAATTCGCTTATGAGCGCACAACAATTGAAAGGAATGACAAATCGCAAACAAGTATTTTGGACTATCAATATGTTGCTTGTTCCATTGCTCTAACTGATCTATGAAATTGAAATATTTATCGGACCATCTTTCATCATACTCAGTCGGATCGCCGGGGCCACCGGATGAAATGTACAAATCGTATGATAAATCAGGAATTTCAACCTTTGCCCTGACATTAAAAACAGATACTTCTGCCTCAGGTGCATACTCGCGTAATATATCATGCAGACACCTCATACCATGCTGGCCCGGTTTGTCGTTATACATGTCCAAAATGGCTACTTTCACTGATAATTCTCTTTGTTTGTTGAATATAAAGCCGCAAAGTTACGGATTTCTATTAAAAAAACACAGATGTGGATAAGCATTTATTGTACACTTCAGGTCGATTTTAAAGAATTATAAATTTATTTATTTAATTTTGCGTTCATAAAAACTCATTTATATTATGGCTAATTTTGAAAGACGTGGTGCTCAGGCAAAAAAGGGCTCATTAAGAGGCATGATTGTCATTTTACTGATAATCGTTTTACTCGGTGGAATGCTCCTTCCTTCCATCAAAGGCTTTTTTGGAGACAATGCATCCGCACCGGCATCAGATAATGGCGTAAACAATACTTCCGAGTCTATACCTTCAACTAGTACAAACGAACAAGGCGGAGAACCAAAGTTTGTCAAACAAGGTGAACTCAAATTGCTCGACGCTAATAAAAAGGAACTCAAGAAGATCGATATAGAGTTGGCAACAACAGAGGCAAAGCGAGCCCAGGGCTTAATGTATCGTTCTTATATGGGCCCGGACCAAGGGATGCTTTTTATCTTCGATGCGCAACAGCCACAAGCCTTTTGGATGGAAAATACAAAAATTCCACTCGACATTATTTACATCGATAAAAATATGAAAATTGTATCTATTGCTAAGAATACGGTTCCGTTTTCGCGGCAATCAATTCCGTCTAAGTCACCTGCGCAATATGTCCTGGAGCTGAATGCCGGATATGCTGATGCTTACAAGATTAAGGAAGGTGATTATATCTCCTATACTACACTGTAAGTTTTACTTTTGCAAAGGCGCATTTCAACTATTAAACCATTTAAAATGAAAAAAATCAAGTATCTGCTTCTCTTGTTAACGCTGTATCTACGCAGTACCAACATACCAGCCCAGCAAGTTCTGCTCGAACCCGAAATGCTGTGGAAGCTAGGTCGGGTAAGTATGGACGACATTTCTGCCGACAAAAAGACCTTGCTTTATGGCATTACAGATATGGACATCGCAGCCAACAAAGGAAACCGAAACCTGTTCATTCAAGATGTAAATGCGGCTACTCCAAAACAGCTAACCACGCTTGACGGCAGCGAATGGAATGCCCGATTTACGCCTGACGGCAAAAGAGTAGCATTTATTTCCAAAGGCAATCTTTGGGAGGTAGAGCTAGATGGCACCAATGCACACAAAGTTTCAGATCTTGAATTGAGTGGATTCGAATTTTCACCTGATGGCACCAAAATACTTTACACAGCCGACTACAAATTCGGCAAAACTACTACAGAGAAATATCCTGACCTGCCTTATGCCAATGCCCGTATATACGACGACCTTATGTACCGCCATTGGGACCACTGGGAAGATGAAATAGCCTCAAACGTCCATTATATTTCATACAAGGATGGTCAGCTGAACGGAGAAGGCAAAAACATTCAGAAAGAACCTTATGACAGCCCATTGGCTCCGCATGGTTCTATTGATGAAATTAGTTGGTCGGCTGACAGCAAATACATTGCCTATACTTGTAAGAAAAAATCAGGAACCGAATATGCATTGAGTACCAATTCAGATATATACCTTTACGAGCTTGCCACCGGAAAGACCACCAACATTTCTGAGGGCATCATGGGTTATGACAAGAGTCCAAAGTTTTCTCCAGATGGCAAATATGTAGTGTGGCTCAGTATGGAACGAGACGGATTTGAGGCTGACAAACCGAGGCTGATGCTCGCCGAGGTTAAAAACCCAAAGAAAACACGAACGGATATTACAAAATCCATTGACCGTGAAGCAGACGGGCCACAGTGGGCGCCTGACAGCAAAAAAATATATTTCCTGTTAAATGACCAGGGAACTGTGCAGATTGCTTACTATGATCTTGCTATCAGTAAAATAGAAAGATTAACCAGCAGATTACAAAATTATAACAGTATTCTGGTAGGAAACGGAGTAATCTTTGCTGAAAAGACAACGATGACCGAGCCTCAGGAAATAGTAAAAATAGAGGCCGATGGTACTGAAAAAGGCTTTTCTAACTTCAACACCACATTCTGGAATACCATTAAAAAGCCGGAAGTAAAAAAACGCATGGTAAAAACCAAGGACGGCAAAGAAATGCTAGCATGGGTTATTTACCCACCGGATTTTGACCCAAGTAAGAAGTACCCTACTCTGCTTTATTGTCAGGGTGGGCCTCAAAGTACAGTCAACCAGTTTTTTTCTTACCGATGGAATTTCGACTTAATGGCAAGCAAGGGTTATATAGTGATAGCACCTAACAGACGAGGGCTTCCATCGTTTGGGCGTGAATGGAACGATGAGATTAGTGGAGATTATGGTGGCAAGGCAATGCAGGATTTGCTTTCGGCCATAGATGATATTTCAAAGGAACCATACGTTGACAAAAACAGACGTGGAGCGGTAGGTGCAAGTTTTGGAGGTTACAGCATTTTCTGGCTGGCTGGCAATCATGAAAAAAGGTTCAAGACGTTCATTGCACATGCCGGTATGTTCAACATCACGAGCTGGTATGGTACAACAGAAGAAATGTTCTTTGCCAACTGGGACCAAAAAGGACCTTATTGGAAAAAACCTGTACCAAAGGGATATACCAAATTCACCCCGCATCATTTCGTAGATAACTGGGATACGCCCATACTCGTCATTCACGGTGAAAAAGACTTCAGGGTACCCGTTTCGGAAGGTATGCAGGCATTTAATGCAGCAAGGCTGAAAGGCATCCCGGCCAGATTCCTTGTTTTTCCTGAAGAAAACCACTGGATTGTACAGCCACAGAACAGCTTGCTTTGGCAGAGAGAATTCTTTGGTTGGCTTGATAAATATCTTAAATAAACTACGTCATTTCAACTAATCATTACTAACATGAAAAATGACTTTTCCAGCTTTTTTTATCAGTATCTTGACCAGATATCCAAGGAAATTAACTCCTACGATCATGAAGAGGATATCTGGAAAAACGTTGGTGAAACCAAAAATTCGGCCGGCAACCTGACACTGCATATACTAGGCAATCTCAACCACTTTGTTGGTGCTGCGCTTGCTTCCAATGGCTATGTACGTGACAGAGAAGCCGAGTTTGCTGACAAGGATGTACCAAGGGCAAAATTGCTCGAAGAGATAGAGCACGTAAAAGCGCTTATTGTAAAAACGTTACCCCACCTCAATAACCTGTCTGATTCGTACCCGGAAGGCTATTGGAACGACTCCGGTTCTATTCACTTTCAGCTTCTTCGTTTATTGAGCCACCTCGCCTACCATACCGGTCAGATTAATTATCACAGAAGAGGATTCGCGAGTAAAGATGTATAATTTTTTTAGCAGAAAGCTAATGATAAAAAAAGGCTCCTGAATCTATTTTCAGAAGCCTTTTTCATTTACATTTCGAATATTACCAAACCTTTATCCTTTCATTTTCAGGTTTATACAGTTTATCTTGTGGTGTAATTTTCCAGGCTTCATACCAAGGTGTAAAGTTACTTACAGATCCTTTGATTCTGAATTCTTCCGGAGAGTGAGGGTCAGTATTGATGCGGTTTAGCATCATTTTCTGGGTATTTTTCATTCTCCATATCTGGCCAAAACCAAGGAAGAATCTTTGTTCGGGAGTGTAACCGTCGATTGATTTTCCTTCCTTAAATTCGGCTGTTTTCTTGAATGCATCAAATGCAATGGCAAGTCCACCCAGGTCGGCGATATTTTCACCCAAAGTAAGCTCACCCTTTACATGTACTGTATCATATACGGTATATGCATTGTATTGGTCAACTACTTTTTGAGCACGTGATTCATAAGCTTTTGCGTCTTCGGCAGTCCACCAGTCGCCAAGGTTGCCTTCATTGTCGTACAGCCTTCCTTGGTCGTCAAATCCGTGTGTCATTTCATGGCCGATGACCGCTCCGATGGCACCATAGTTGATGGCGTCATCTGCTGCAAGATTAAAGAATGGTGGTTGGAGAATACCTGCCGGGAAAGCGATTTCGTTGGTCTGTGGATTGTAATAAGCATTTACCATGGCCGGACTCATCAACCATTCCGTTTTGTCAACCGGTTTTTTGAGTTTTTCGACCATTTCATTGTATTCAAATACATTAGAGTTGATGATATTTTGTACAAAATTATTTCTTGAAATCTGTAATGCAGCATAATCTTTCCACTGATCGGGGTATCCGATTTTGAGCAACATTCCTTTCAGTTTGACAATGGCTTTCTTCTTGGTCACATCACTCATCCATTCAGCTGCATTTATACGTGTTTCGTAAGCTGACTGTAGGTTGTGTACAAGTTCGAGCATTCTTGATTTCGCTTCCGGCGGAAAATACTTTTGTACGTAAATCTGACCTATCATTTCGCCCAGTTTCCCATTGATCAGATCAACCATTCTTTTACCTCTTTCCTGCTGCACCTTTTGTCCGCTAAATTCTTTGCTGAAGTTAAAGGATATCTTCTGAAAATCTTTGCTTAGATAAGGAGCCAGACCTGACAGATAACCAAACTTAAGATATTCCTTCAAGTCGTTGAAAGGTGTTGATAAAATGACATCATTCAGCGTTTTGAAGTAATCAGGCTGACCTACAATGAATGTATCCTGCTGGATGAGCAAACTGGCTTGCAATTCTTGAAAACTGATATGCGAAATAAGTGCTCCGAAATCCTTAGAACTCATTTTATGGTAATTCGCCTCCGGATCGCGCAATTCGATAGCACTTTTTGATGCACCTGCCAGTTTGGTTTCAAGTGCTAATATCATGGACGCATTGGCAGCAGCTCGTTCTTTTGTATAACCCGCACCCGCAAATAGTTTTGTGATGTATTCAGTGTATGCTTCGCGAATTTTTTTCTTGTGTTCATCCTGGTCAAAATAGTAACCTTTCTCAGGCAAACCAAGACGAGGCTGATGAAACTGTGCTACAACCTTTGCACTGTTTTTGTCATCCTGATAAGCGTAGAATGAATAAAGCGGGCTCAATCCAAGCGTGTGCATATAACCGCATTCCTTAACCAGATCTCGAATATTCTTGATGATGTCTATCCGCTGCATGTAGGTTCTCACGGGTGTACTACCGAGTTTCTCAATCTGCACAGTATCCATAGCACTTGCAAAGAAATCGCCAATTTTTCGTATATTGATGTC
Organism: Saprospiraceae bacterium; assembly: GCA_019694295.1. Lineage (GTDB taxonomy): Bacteria > Bacteroidota > Bacteroidia > Chitinophagales > Saprospiraceae > JAEUUM01. Next base: position 19,390 of record JAIBCG010000034.1, on the reverse strand, counting down.
AGTTGTTGTTTTGTTGGCAGCTGCCTCTTCCATGATGCTGCGAAGACGTTTGTTGTTCTCTTCACGCAAAATCATGAACGACCCCCAACGTGACTGGTCAGAAGGGATTTCAGTATTTTTGAACCATTGTCCGTTGACGTACATATTGAAGTCGTCACCTGGTTTTACCGATTTATCCATTCCGGAAAAATCGAAAGGGGCTGTTTGGCTGTATGCGTTCATAATTGTTAATTGTATTATGACAACAATAAAAGTTAATTTTTTGATCATAAGAATTTCAGTTTTTTTCGGGTGCAAAAATGCTCAATTTTATTCAATTGAGTACAATATTTAGATTAACAAAGTGATTTTTAAGATTGAAATACTTTACTCAATTTGTTGTGATTCATTTGACCAATCGAGTTGCTTGAGTTCGGGTGATAAACGGTTAGCTAAAAGTACAGACAGGAAAGTCATACTTGTACCAAAGACAACGGAAGGTATAAGGCCTAATATTTTTGCTGCAAAACCTGACTCAAAACTCCCAAGTTCGTTTGAAGATGAAATAAAAATTCCTTCTACGGCAGAAACACGGCCACGCATATTATCCGGCACATAGAGCTGCATAATGGTATGCCTAATAAATACGCTTACGTTGTCGAACACACCTGCCAGACCAATCAGCACTGCAGAGAGCCAAAGATATTCTGAAAGGCTGAAGAGCAGATTGGCAACACCAAACAATGCTACACATGTGAGCAAGATTACGCCTACGTTCTTTCGGATAGGTCGGGCTGCCAGCACAATACCGGATAGCAATGATCCTACAAATGGCGCTGCCCTTAGTATTCCGAGACCGGTAGCATTGGTATGGAGCACCTCCTGTGCAAAAACCGGTAACAGAGCAACAACACCACCAAACAATACTGCAAACAAGTCAAGTGTAATGGCACTGAGTATTATTTTGCGTTCGAATACAAAATTGATACCTTCCTTCAGGCTTTTCCAGATATCTTCTGAATGCTGCCCCTTTGACAAACCTTTTTCTCTGATCATAAAAACCGAAAAAATGGCTACTGAAAAAATAGCAACGGAAATCCAGTAAGCAGTAACTACACCCACCCAGTCATAAAGCAGGCCGGCGAGTGCAGGACCAGATATTGCAGCCAGATACCAGATGTTGACATTCCAGGCTATAGAGTTTTGCATGTGAGGCCCCCGAATGATATTGGCACGTAGTGCTGTCATGGCCGGAAAAAGAAAAGCCCGGGCTATACCCGTGACCATATTTACTGAATATGCCAGCCAGATACCATACTTCAGCTCAGTGAGCATACCCGAAGAAGTGAAGAGAGCAAGTGCAACTGAGCAAGCAAGCAGCACTGTGGCTGATATTACAATAATTAATTTCCTTGAATATTTATCTACATAATGACCGGCAAATAAGGTCATCGAAATGAAAGGCAAAACTTCAAACAAGCCAATAAGCCCAAGTGCAAGCGGATCGCGTGTTATCTTGTACACCTGCCAGGCAAGCAAAGTAGATGTCATTTGTGCAGCAAAAGTAGCCAGAAACCTGACACTCAGGAAATATCTGAAATCAACATTCTGTAAGGCAGAAAAAAACTCACTGTTCTTTAAATTCACTTGTATGGCTTGCTTTATAATACAAATATCCGATTTCGGTTTGCAAAAAAGCATATATCGTGTTCTTTTCTACAACTTGCTCTCCTATATTTTTTATTTTTGGGAAAAATATTCATACACAATGGGCGGACATCACAGAAAAGAGTCGAATTGTCTTAATTGCGGTGCACAGGTTACTCACAACTTCTGCTCATACTGCGGACAGGAAAACACTGTACATCCGGAGTCAGTAGGACATATAATTTCACATTTTTTTCAGGATTTCACGCATTTCGATTCGAAATTCTTTACAAGTATGAAGAATCTGTTCTTCAAACCCGGACACCTTACGAAGGAATACAACCTTGGAAGAAGAAAAAGATTCATCAACCCAATACGCATGTACATCTTTGTGAGTCTCGTGGTATTCTCCTATCTGTTTTTTGAAACTAAAAAAACAGAGAACATCCGACTCGATCTTGACAATACCGAAACATCTGTATTAGACCAGAATAAAATCAAATTTTCAATTGGAGGCAAACCTGTAACACCGCACAGTTGGAAACAAGATATTGACTCGACCATCATCAAATATTCTCCCTTAGCCGGTGATGGATATTTTACAAAAAAAACCAAAAGTCTTCTGGTAAGTTCCTTGTCAAGATTCAAAGCAGAACCTGATGCTTTTATTAGCAATTTTTTGACTAATTTCATGCACAATTTGCCCAAAACGTTACTGATTTGTCTTCCTTTCTTCGCATTACTGCTGTATCTGCTGTATTTCAATAATAGGAATTATTTCGTTGAACACATCATTTTCAGTATTCATTTCCATATATTTTTACTCTTGTTGTTCCTACTAACGATGTTGCTTTTAAAGATTGATTTTCTTGAAGTCCCCGTCATTCTTATTTTTCCGTTGGTAGTATTGATTTATCTGTACAAATCGCTGGGAAATGTATATAAAGGTAGCAAATTGACAACAATCATGAAAGAAATGGTGTTGGTAATGTTGTATTTAGTAATTTTATATTCGGTTCAGATATTAAATGTACTTTTTTCACTTTCCGGTAGCCATATTTAATAAAAATGAAAAAAATTTTAACTCTACTCTCCTTTTTCTGCTTCAGCGCTCCCTGGCTGTTAGCCCAAGACGAAATATGTAAAAGCGATTTTTCGCAGGTTAAATGTTCACATGCTCATATCAAAAACCTTCATCCTGATTTGCGCACAAACCTTAACACAAGCAACTACAATATTATATACAACCGATTGTACTTCGAGCTTGACCCCTCTGTAAGATATATCAAAGGGCAAGTAGTAGCACATTACAAATTCACAAATGGAACGAATGACGAAATCATATTCGACCTGACTGATTCGCTTACTGTTGATTCCATATTTTATCATCAGACAAAGGCCAATTTTACCCACACCAACGACCAAATCACCATTCAGCTACCTGCTTCGGTACCATACGACCAACTCGATTCTGTGCGTATCTATTACCAAGGTGTACCGCCATCCAATGGTTTTGGTTCATTCGAAATAGGCACACACGATGGAACTCCTGTCCTCTGGACACTATCTGAACCATTTGGGTCGAAAGACTGGTGGCCCTACAAACTCTCACTTACCGACAAACTCGATTCTATGGATGTATTCATCACTACACCCGATTTTTTCAAGGCAGGTTGTAACGGCAAACTTGTAAATACTTATGGAAAGAAAGGTTCAATGACATACCACTGGCAACACCGATACCCGATAGCACCCTATCTTTTGGGTATTGCAGTTACGAATTATGAGGTCTTTTCTAACTACGTCCCTATGCCGGATGGTTCAGAACTCGAGGTGCTCAACTACGTGTATCCCGAATCACTGTTAGAGGCAAAAGCCAATATTCCAAAGATAATCCCAATCATTCAACTGATCAATCAAAAGGTCATCCCGTACCCGTTTGCCAAGGAAAAATATGGTCACATGCAGTTTGGCTGGGGTGGCGGTATGGAGCATCAGACGATGACCTCATTAAAAAATTTTTCATTTACCCTGTTGGCACACGAAGTAGCACACCAGTGGTTTGGTGACCATGTCACATGCGGCAGTTGGGAAGACATCTGGCTCAATGAAGGCTTTGCTACCTACTTTGAAGGCTTGTGTCAGGAAGCTATCAACCCATGGAATTGGTACACCTGGAAATACAACAAGATAGCCAATATAACAAGCAACCCGGGTGGCTCGGTTTTGGTAGATGACACTACGAGTGTAAATCGGATATTCAGTTCAAGACTTACTTACAACAAAGGTTCCTATTTGGTCCACATGCTGCGCTGGTTATTAGGTGATGATGATTTCTATGCTGCATTGCGCAATTACCTTAACGATCCAAAACACGCCGGAGGATTTGCAAAAACACCCGATTTGATTGATGCACTTGAAACTCAAAGTGGGAAAGATCTTACAAAATTTTTCGATCAATGGTACTACAACCAGGGTTTCCCGGTGTATGACATATTACTGAACCAGGATGGGCAAGGAAATAATAAGAAACTGAATATTTACCAGACCCAATCACATCCGTCCGTAGATTTTTTTGAAATGCCTGTACCAGTTCAATTTTTTATTGGCGGTAAAGATACCATTCTCCGGTTTGACAATACTTACAATGGTCAGCAGTTCGATATAGACCTACCCGGCAAGGTGGATTCTATCAAATTTGACCCCGAACTATGGTTGCTTGCTCAGTATGGTTCAGTATCGGTTTCTTCAGGTGAAATAAAGGAAGCTGAAGGAAAATTTTCACTATTCCCTAACCCTGGTATTGAAGGATTCTTTCTTACATCCCCGGGCGAGATAGTCGAAAATATCAAGATATTGGATCCTACGGGCCGCTTAGTAAAGAATGAGCCATCAGGCCTCAAAGGAGATTTCATAAGCGCATCAGGCTTGAGCTCAGGACAATATTTTATCATAATACAAACAAAATCAGGCATATATTCACAGAAATGGATAAAAAATTAATCACAAAAATTGTTTTCATATTTGGTTTTGGCTTTTTGTCAGCATACACATCAGCACAACATACAAACGTGGTCATTGGCACCAAAAACAGCCCGAATGAACCGTCTATCTGCATCAACCCGAAAAATACCAAGCAACTTGTAGCCGGTAGCAACATTGCCAATCTATATACTTCAGAAGATGGCGGTGTTACATGGACAGAGTCTGTATTGCAAAGTCCACATGGTGTGTGGGGCGATCCGATCATAACGGTTGATACAGCAGGCAATTTTTACTTCCTACACTTATCGAACCCACTAAATGGCAATTGGATTGACAGGATTGTATGTCAGCGGCGCAATGCAGGTGGACAGACATGGTCGGATGGTGGTTATGCCGGACTCAACGGTACCAAGGCACAGGACAAGCATTCTGTCGTTGTTGACAAAAACACCAATTACCTACACATCACCTGGACCGAATTTGACAATTACGGAAGCTTTAGTCCGCAAGATAGTTCGAGAATACTTTACAGCCGGTCAACAGATTTGGGTGACACCTGGAGTACTCCGGTGAAGCTCAACAAAGTGTCGGGCGATTGTATAGACAGTGGTAATACAACAGAAGGGGCTGTACCGGCTATAGGACCCAACGGTGAAATATACGTCTGCTGGACCGGACCGGCCGGCATTGTATTTGACAGATCAACAGATGGTGGCAATACCTGGCTAGACAACGACATCCATGTGTCGGATCATCCGGGTGGATGGGATTTTGAGATTCCGGGCATTTCGAGGAGCAATGGGCTGCCCTTCATGGTTTGTGACCTTTCAGGCGGGCCACACAATGGTAATATTTATATCAACTGGGCAGACCAGCGCAATGGTAATAATGTCACAGATGTCTGGTTGGTAGTCTCAGAAGACGGTGGCAATACCTGGTCGGCACCCAAACGTGTCAACAATGATGGCACAGGCAAGCAACAGTTCTTTAGTTCTATGACCATCGACCCGGTGACGGGTTATCTTTGGTTTGTATTTTACGATCGCAGAAATCATTCCGACAACCAAACCGATGTGTGTATGGCAGTTTCAAAAGATGGAGGCAATACATTCAAAAATTTTAAAATCAGCGAAACGCCCTTTTTGCCCAATTCCGGAATCTTCTTTGGTGACTACACATTCGTTACAGCATATAACAATATCGTAAGACCGATTTGGACACGGCTGCACAACGGCAAGCTCAGCATCCTGACTGCGTTGGTTGATGTGAATACTACTTCGGTTAACGAAATAAGCAATAGCGAAGACCAGCCTGTACTTTCACCTAATCCAGCAACACAGACAGCTTATTACTCCTTCAAACTCCACCGTACCGAACAGGTAAAAGTTCATCTGATGAATAGTGAAGGAAAACTAATAACCACACTCAAAAGTGGCAGCTATCCGGCTGGCTCGTATATAGAAGAGATAGATACCAATAAACTACAACTTCAACCAGGTATCTATTTTATAGAAAAACAATTAGGTGATTATACCAAAACCAGTAAACTCCTTATTACAGGTAGTAAATAAGCTTTATCACTATTACAAAAAGATGGCTGGCGACATCACATCAGCAGCCATCTTTATAATATTACCACATCTGTTTACTTAAGGCTTAATCACCTCCGGCTTAGGGTCAGCAACGATTTTTATCATACTCTTCTCGTCAAGGTATTGCTTAGCTGCCGATTTGATATCATCTGCTGTCAGACTATTGATGAAAGGCTCATAGTTTTTCATCAGTATCAACTCAGGATTGATCTTGCTTTGGAATGCATATAGCAAAGTATTGCTCCAGAAATTATTCTGCTCAAGGTTCTTTATCCTTTCCTGACGTTGTGTTTCTTTTACCTTCGTCAGATCAGTTTCGTTAGCTCCGATTTCTTTTACCTTGGCTAAAACTTTCATGGTAGCATCTATCAGATTTTTTTCATTACCCGGCGTACAGTTAAACGAAATGGTAATCGTGTTTTCCGCCAACGGGAAATTTTTGGTTGATCCGTATACACTTACACCATATACCCCACCCTTGTCCTCTCGCAGCTCTTCTCTGAGCTTTATTTTCAGCACATCCACAAGGCTGGAAAAAACATAACGATTGCGGTCAGTGTACTCAAATGGTGTGTGAAAAGTAATATCAACATTCGATTTCGGGGCATCGCCCTTACTCCAGGACTTCTCTACTACACCTTCCGGAAAACGCACACCAAGATCCTTCATTTTTTCCCTGCCTGAGTTGGACGGAAGGCTTGCTATGTATTGCTCGATGAATGGCTTTATAGATTCAGGAGTAAATGATCCTGTGAAAAAAAATGTAAAATCACCGGCATTCGAGAACCTTTCTTTGTATATGTCGAACATACGTTTGAGATTGAGCTTTTCTATCTCTTCGGCTGTTTCAAATCTCATTCTCGGGTGGTCCTGTGTTTTGATTTTGTTAGATTCTACACTGAAATATCTTTGTGGGTCAGAGAGGAAATTCTTTAAAGCCGAAATCCGCTTTGTCTTAAATGAATTGAAAGCTACTTCATCCATTCTTGGCTGAGTAAAATACATATTAACAAGCTGGAAGAAAGTCTCTTGGTCTGCAACCGAGCTTGCCCCTCTCATACCTTCGCGATAATTGTCAATGGATGGTGACACAAACACATTTTTACCTGTCAGATATTTATCCAATTGTATATTATCAAAATTGCCAAGGCCACAACCAGTGATTATAGGTGCTGCATAAGAGGCATCCAGGTCTTCTGAATCAGGATAGAGGAATGCGCCACCTTCACTCGTTGCCGAGAACAAAATTTCGTCATTCTTGAATGTCGTAGGTTTAAGTACAACGACAGCATTATTACTCAAGGTCCAGGTTGTGGTACCAAGTTCAGCATTTTTTTCTTCTTTGATCACAGAACCCTTTTGTGGCAATTGAGCCATGAGTGGTGCATCCGAAACCTTATCTACATAAGGTTCTACTCTAAGGCCTTTGGCACTATTTACAAGGTTGAGCAGTTCTGCTTCTGTCGGAAGTTTTATTTCAGGCTTTTCCGGTGATGTTACGACCACTACCCTGTTCTCATCTGTTATAAAACGGCGTCCGCATGCGTTCACATCCTCGAGCGTGATGGTAGGCAACAGACTCTTTACCAGTTCATATTCTTGTGCAGCATTCATGAAGGGTGTCTGGTCGAGAAAATAACTAACTATGCCAGATACCAGATTCCTTGACATGGTTTTGTCTTGCTCCTTGTATGCACTTTCATATTCTGTTTCAGTCTGTTTCTTCATTCTATCGAGCTCAGTAGGTGTAAATCCATAGCGTTTTGCTCTTTCATTTTCTTCCAGGACAGCCTTCAGCCCATTCAGGGCGGCACCGTCTTTTGTTGAAGCAAATGAAGTATATTTGGCAGCATTACCTACATCGGCACCATAGTAAGAGAAAGCAAAATTAAACGGTGGGTCGGCTAATTGTGAAAGTTCTCCAAGTCGGGCGTTAATCATCGCGTTGTACAGATTGTATATCAACTCCTGGCGGTAGTCTTTAATGGTAGCCGGTTTGTGATAATCGTGGTTGTACATGAGCCTTACTGTAGTAGAAGTCGCCTCTTTATCGCTACAGACCGATACGAGTGTGTTTTTGTGCTTTGGCACATCAAACTCTGTTCGTGGCCTGGGCTTCGCCGGATTCTTCAGTTTTGAGAACCTCTCCTTTACCTGCTTTTCTACAGCATTCAAGTCGAAGTCGCCAACCATTATCAAGGCCATAAGGTCCGGACGATACCAGTCGCGGTAAAACCTTTTGAAGTTGTCATACGGTGCATGCCTTATGATTTCCATATCACCAATAGGAAGCCTCTTGCCGTATTGTGAGCCTGCGTAGATAACCGGGAAGTACCTGTTCTGCATCCTCTGCTCCGGACTTAGACGAGTGCGCCATTCTGACTCCACAACACCACGTTCTTTATCTATTTCTTCATGATCAAAATTGACGCCACCTGCCCAGTCTTCAAAGACAAGTAAGCCCTTGTTGAATATCGCCTGGTCGTCTGTTCGAAGCTCGAGCATATACACTGTTTCGTCAAATGAAGTATAGGCATTTAGGTCAGCACCAAATTTGGTTCCGGTTTTTTCAAGGTAATCAATCAGTTCATTTTTTTTGAAATTTTTCGAACCATTAAAGCACATGTGTTCTACAAAGTGAGCCACACCTTTCTGGTCTTCGTCTTCAAGAATGGAGCCTGCCTTGAGGGCGAGCCTAATCTCTACCCGGTGTTCGGGTTTGGCATTCTTGAGCAGGTAGTATTTCATACCATTAGACAATGTACCTGTTCGCACACTTTCGTGAAATGGTATAGGCGAATTCTGCTGAAGATTGCCGGTAAGCTGAGCCTTCAGCGATGTTATAGCTGCTATGGTCCACACCGCAAGCAATAACGGAATAATACTTTTTCGGTAGATTTTCATATTCAAATGTTTTCTTATTATTGCCCTAAAATACAAATAATAAACCACACATCCCCGAATTTATTTTTGTAAGTCCAAAATTTTCTACCAAAATCGGTTTTTATCCTATAAAGTTGATATTATTGCACACATTTTTTGTTCAACCCGGATAAAATATTCCGTATTTCTACACACAGAAATGATTCACAGATGACTGATTTACCGGTTTTAAAAATCAAAGGGCTCGCCAAACACTTTGGCCACATCAAAGCAGTTGACGGACTCAACCTACATGTCAGCAAAGGAGAAATATTCGGCCTCCTTGGCCATAACGGTGCAGGCAAAAGTACCACTATGCGCATGTTGCTCTCACTGATTAAACCAACATCAGGCAGAATAGAAGTTTTTGGCAGTGAATTGTATTCAAACAGAGAAAAAATTCTCTCCGACATCGGTTCAATCATTGAAAAACCGGACTTTTACCCCTGGTTGAGTGCCAAAACCAACCTCGAACTCTTTGCTGCACTGAGCAGAAAACCGGTTTCAAAAAACAGAATATCCCAAACACTCGAATTTGTCGGGCTTGCTGCCAGAGCAGGTGATAAGGTAAAAACTTATAGCCATGGCATGAAACAACGCCTTGGTCTGGCTCAGGCTATCGTTCACGACCCGGCCTTGATTATCCTCGACGAACCCTCCAACGGACTCGACCCAAAAGGTATCATCGAACTCCGTGAACTGATATTGCACTTGAAAAACGATCTGGGCAAAACCGTCATTCTCTCAAGTCATATACTGAGCGAAGTAGAACTTATAGCCGACAGTATGGCCATCATACACAATGGTCGTACCATCATCGAAGGTAGTGTCGCCAAACTCCTCTCAGATGAAAACCTGCTTGTACGCTTCTTCGTCTCTAACCCTGCAAAGGCGAAGTCTGCTATTGAATCTTCGGTTTTTGCCGGCAAACTCATCGAAATGCACAACAATGAATTGATACTCGAACTCAATAACCAGGACACAAGTCGCGTCATCCGGCTGTTGCTCGATAGTGGTAACGACCTACAGCAGGTCATCAGCAGAAGGAGGCTTGAAGAATATTTCCTCAAAATAACATCGGCAGCATCATGAGAAAACTGATCTATTACGAGTTGCTGAAGATAGCCACTAAACCCCGTAGTTATATAGGTTTTGCGGTCATAACAGCCATCGTATTGCTCCTAGAGACGGCCATGTACATCGACGGCCAGACCTACATCGAATTCATTACCCAATCGCTAGAAGAATCATTTGACATAGAAGGCAAATTTCTCAACGGCAACCTCATGTGCTTCATCATCTTGCAGACCTTAATCATACAAATGCCGTTGCTAGTAGCACTCGTCACGGGTGACACGATATCTGGTGAAGCTGCCCAGGGCACACTCCGGTTGCTGCTCACCAAACCATATACCAGAGCACAGATTCTCTGGGCAAAGATTACCGCCGGTAGTATATATCTCCTACTTCTTCTCATCTGGCTAGGTATCCTGGCCCTCGGTCTTGGCTTGTTGATTTTTGGCAAGGGCGACCTCGTAGTGCTTAAGACAGAGCAGGTCATTATCTTACGCGAGAATGACATTTTGTGGCGTTTCATGCTTTCATTTGTTATAGCATTTATCAGCCTGCAGGTAGTGGCTTCGCTTTCATTACTGCTTTCATGTTTCACAGATAATTCCATTGGGCCTATCATCATTTCCATGGCCATCATCATCCTGTTTACGATTATCGGCACACTCGACATACCATTATTTGACCACATCAAATTCTTCCTTTTCACCACACACATGATTGTCTGGCGCAATTTGTTTGACAATCCGCTTGACTTTAACTTAATATTCACATCAGTCGGGATACTTATTGGTCATATATTCGTTTTTAATGCACTGGCATTTTATTATTTCAAAAGAAAAGACATTCAAAGCTAAATGAAACGCAGAATCTTCTTCCTATTATTCATGATACCATGGGCACTATCCGCCCAAAACCCAAAAACATTGCTCAACAATGCTTTCAAAAAATTCGCTAAAGTGCAGAACTATATTGCGGACGTTCACATGGACTTCGACCTGCCCAGCGTATCCATGGATGCTGTTACCGGTCAGGTTTTCTATAAAAGCCCCAACAAATTTCGCATCAAATCAAAAGGTATTGCTTTCGTACCCAAGCAGAATCCATATTTTTCACTCAACGAGCTCCGCGACACCAACAGTTACGTAGCCGTATTACAAGGCGCCGAAAAAATCCGAAACATCAATTGCCGCATCATCAACGTCATTCCTAACAACCCGACCGACATGATTCTCGGCAAATTCTGGATCGATGCCGCCAACAATGTCATCTTAAAGTCGCAGATAACCACAGCATCCAACGGCACTATCCAGCTCGACAACTATTTCGGCACACAAAAAAACTTCGCTCTGCCTGATAAAATGGTTATAACGGTCGAAATGACCAAATTCAAGATGCCTAAAGCACTCTCTGCAGAACTTAATTCAAAATCATCAAAGACCTCAAGCAAAAAAGAGAAAGGAACAGGCAAGATAAGCATGGATTTTACAAACTACAAGATTAATACAAGGCTTAATGAAGATGTATTTAAATGAAAAAAATTAATAAAAAATGGCTTTAGTAATGAGGTACAACATTGTAATAGACATTGAAATATTTGCGTCTGATAAATGTTAAGATTTTAGCATGATGTTAAAAAATGCTTAATCCTCCTTGCGAAATTTGCTCAAAACACTAATACCAGTAAATTTGCTACCGATATGAAAAAGTTAATTACAGGCATTATTCTTATTGTGAGCTCGTTTGTCAATACGAGCCATGTGACTGCTTGTAGTCTTTCTTTTTCCGAATATTTTAAAAATCTTCAGTATAGCCAGCAACATTCAAGGCTGCTATCACATTGTGTGAATGATTCCAATATTACTGATTTGAATTATTACCCCGAAGATGACACAAACGAAACCAACGACAAGACTTCAAGCTGTGACTCTGTTATTTTTCCGGACAATAGGCATAAATATGTCTATCCTTTGAATGGGTACAGCTATAATTTTGTATTCTCATCTTTAAGATTACACACAAGCTTGCCTATTTACCTCCTCAATGAGGTGTTTATTATTTGATATCTTTCCATACACATAGCGTCAATGCTCATTGACATTACAGCCCGGAATAAAAACCGCTCAGTAAAACCGTAGGCTGCCTCTATTACTTAATGCAAAATATATCTGCTCAATACTGTCAATTTAGCTGAATTGAACTATTGAATTCTTTGCGGAATATTCATTTTTAAAACAATCAAAGAATAACTTTTATGAAACCTATATCATATTTATTAATACTCGGCCTGTGTTTTCAGTTTCTAGCTTGCCAACAAAGTAAAGAAAATGAAAAAAAAGCAACAGAAAAATATACAGTAACCAACCCGGTTATAAAAGATACATCTATACTTAAAGAATATACAGCTCAGATACAATCTGAGCAGAATGTAGAAATCAGAGCACAAGTAAAAGGGTATCTCGAAGGCATCAACGTAGATGAAGGACAACACGTAAAGGCAGGCCAGGTGCTGTTCACCATTATGCCTAAGGAATATGAAGCAAAATACCAAAAAGCAAAGGCAGAATACGAACAGGCCGAACTCGAATGGAAAAACACCAAATCGCTCGCCGACAAGAATATAGTATCCGACTCAGAACTGGCAATCTCAAAGGCCAAACTTGACATGGCAAAAGCTGAGCTTTCTGAAGCCGAGCTATACCTAGGATTCACCAAAATAAAGGCGCCTTTTGATGGTTGTATTGACAGACTGAAATTTAAGAAAGGAAGTCTCATAGATGAAGGCACACTGCTTACCACACTCTCCAATAACCGCGATGTATATGCATATTTCAATGTATCTGAATCAGAATATCTCGATTACAAAAAACAAATTTCTCAAGACAAACAAGGTGTAAGCCTAATATTGGCCAATGGTGAAACACACAAATACAAAGGTCGCATAGAAACTATTGAAGGCGAATTTGACAACAGTACTGGCAATATATCTTTCCGTGCCAAATTTCCAAACCCCGACAATCTGCTCAAACATGGAGAAACAGGCAAAGTAGTAGTAACAGTGCCCGTCAACAAAGCTTTGCTCATTCCTCAAAAATCTACTTTTGAGATCCAAGACAAAATCTACGCTTATGTAATGCAACATGATAATAAGTTGAAGGCCGTAAATATTACCGTCAGGCAGGCAATACCTAACCTTTATATTTTAAATTCAGGTATTTCACCCAACGATAAGATACTGTTAGATGGAGTACAGAACGTCAAGGATGGCGACAAAATACAGCCAGTGTATGTAAATCCCACAGGTGTTATGGCACAATTACAATTAATCAAACAAGGATAATCAAAGCTAAATACAGCTTAGTAAAAAATATTTATGTTCAACAGATTCATCCATCGGCCGGTGCTATCCATCGTGATATCACTTATCATTGCGTTACTAGGTATTCTGGCAGTAACCCAGCTACCGATCACACAATATCCATCCATCTCACCGCCAAAGGTCAATATTACCGCAGACTACCCGGGTGCCAATGGTGAGCTCATGGTTAAGGCCGTCATCATACCCCTTGAGCGGGCTATCAATGGTATCCCAGGCATGAAGTATATGACTTCAGATGCAGGTAATGACGGTGAAGCCGGTATTCAGGTGGTATTCAATGTCGGTACTGACCCTAACATTGCTTCTGTCAATGTACAAAATCGGGTAGCAGCTGTCATCAATAAACTGCCACCTGTGGTAGTACGTGAGGGCATCAAAATAACACGCGAAGAGTCGAACATGCTCTTATATATCAACTTGTTCAGCAATGACACTTCGCTTGATGATCAGTTTTTATTCAATTTTGCCGATATCAACCTTTTGCCTGAGCTCAAACGGGTCAACGGTGTCGGGTTTGTAGATATCCTTGGCAACCGGGAGTATGCCATGCGAATATGGCTAAAACCCGACCGCATGCTTGCCTATAATACCTCAGCTGAAGAAGTGCTAAAGGCCATCAACGAACAAAGCCTTGAAGCCTCACCAGGACGAATCGGTGAAAGTTCCGGAAAAAAATCGGAAGCATTCGAATATGTACTGAAATACCCGGGAAGATACACTACAAAGGAAGAGTACGATAACATCATCATCAGGGCAGACAATAACGGACAGCTGCTCCGCGTAAAGGATGTGGCAGATGTAGAATTCGGTAGCTCGTACTACGACCTCTACTCACGCCTCAATGGCAAAACCTCGGCTGCCATCGTAATCAAACAGTCGTACGGCAGCAATGCAAGTACTACCATCGAAAACGTCAAGAAAAAAATGGAGGAAATTAAGGCTGAATCATTTCCTAAAGGTCTCAACTACGAAATCAGCTATGATGTATCCACATTTCTTGATGCTTCCATTGAGAAGGTCATACATACTCTGGTTGAAGCATTTATTCTGGTAGGTCTAGTCGTATTGCTATTCCTTGGCGACTGGCGTTCCACACTCATCCCGGTTATTGCTGTACCGGTTTCGTTAATAGGTACTTTCTTTTTCATGCAGTTTTTCGGTATTACCATCAACCTTATTACATTATTCGCTCTTGTGCTGGCCATCGGTATCGTAGTGGATAATGCCATTGTTGTCGTAGAAGCAGTACACGCAAAGATGGAAGAATCGCATATTGCACCGATGGAAGCCACCGAACAGGCCATGCAGGAGATCAACGGTGCCATTATTGCCATTACTTTGGTTATGGCTGCAGTATTTATACCTATTGCCTTCATGTCGGGGCCGGTTGGCATTTTCTACAGGCAGTTTTCTATAACCATGGCTACATCCATCATTCTGTCGGGCGTTGTAGCACTTACGCTTACTCCGGCATTATGTGCCATCCTGCTCAAAAACAAACATAATGATGTACCCTCCAAAAACATCTTTACCAAATTGCTACATGGGTTCAACAACTGGTTCGATTCACTAAGCGGCAAATACACCAACCTGCTCAAAAGACTGGTCAACCGACAACTTGTGACTTTCGTCACTTTGATACTATTTATTCTTGGCACATGGGGTATAGGTTCTGTTTTGCCGTCCGGATTTATCCCTAACGAAGACCAGGGTTTGTTCTATGCCATCATTCTAACACCTCCGGGCTCTACCCTCGAGCGCACCAACGAAGTAAGTACTCAGCTACAGAATATTGCATCTTCCATACCCGATATCAAGTCGGTTTCATCGACAGCCGGTTATGAAATATTGTCAGAAGGTACCGGAGCTAACGAAGGCACCTGCTTGGTCAATCTAAAAAACTGGTCCGAAAGAAAACACTCTCTCAAAGAGGTAATCCGCATTTTGGAAGAAAAAATAAAAGACATTAAAGGTGCTCAAATAGAATTTTTCCCGCCTCCTGCAGTACCAGGCTACGGAGCGGCAGGTGGGTTTGAGCTCAGGCTGCTAGACAAGACCGGTTCAGGAGATTACAAGAAAATGGAAACCGTAAACCGTGATTTCGTTGCTGCACTCAATAAAAGACGCGAACTGTCATCTGTGTTCAGTTTTTACAATGCAAGCTACCCGCAGTACATGGTCAAGATTGATAATGAAAAAGCTCTGCAAAAAGGTGTCACTATCGAAAACGCCACCAATACCCTCTCTACACTCATCGGTAGCGATTACGAAACCAGCTTCATCAAATACGACCACCAGTACAAAGTAATGGTGCAGGCACTGCCTTCGTACAGGGCACTACCCGAAGACCTCCTGAAGCTCTATGTCAAAAACGATAAGGATGAAATGGTGCCGTTCGCCGCATTCATGACCATAGAAAAAGTTTACGGTCTTTCTGAAATAACAAGACATAATATGTACAATTCATCCGAAATAAGCGGTGGTACAGCTCAAGGATATAGTAGTGGTGCCGCTATCAAGGCTATCACCGAGGTAGCTCAAAACACTCTTCCCAAAGGCTTTGGTATTGAATGGGCGGGCATATCACGTGATGAAGTTGACCAGGGCAACCAGGCTATATACATATTCCTCATCTGTCTGATATTCGTGTACCTCATACTAGCAGCACAGTACGAAAGCTTTGTACTACCTCTACCTGTTATCCTCTCATTACCAACAGGTATATTCGGAGCATTTTTGTTCTTAAAACTTCTCGGTCTCGAAAACAACATATATGCACAGATAGCTGTCATCATGCTTATCGGGCTTTTAGGCAAAAATGCAGTACTCATTGTTGAATTTGCAGTTCAAAGGCACGCTGCCGGCAAATCGGCCTTCAAATCGGCTGTAGAGGGCGCCTCTGTTCGTTTAAGACCAATATTGATGACTTCCTTTGCCTTCATCGCCGGGCTCCTGCCACTGGTGGTAGCCACAGGCCCGGGTGCAGTTGGCAACAGAACCATCGGGTCCACTGCACTTGGCGGTATGCTGTTCGGTACTCTCTTTGGCATCTTCATTATCCCTGGTCTCTACTATCTTTTTGCTGTCATTTCCGAAAAACACAACATCACTATAAACGAAGATGAAAATCCTTTAATTGATGAAATCCAGAAACATGTATAGATTAACCAAAATAAGCCTAATAGCTACAATAGCAGCCCTCTTTCTGTCTGGCTGCAGTGTACCCAAACTCGTGGCACCACCTGATGTTAAGCCTGCTCCTGCTACCTATGGCCAACAGAGCGATACAACTAACTCCGCTCAGATCAAATGGACTGAATTCTTCAAAGACACCAATCTCGTAGCACTGATTGATACAGCACTACTTAACAATTTCGATCTCCGTTCTGCAGACCAAGATATTATCATCTCTCAAAATGATGTCCTGATTCGCAAAGCATTGCTATACCCTACTGTTTCGGCCGGTGGCTCACTCGGTCTCGACAAAACAGGCCGCTACACAGCTTCAGGAGCCGGTAACGCAGCCACGGACATCACACACGGACACCGCGTACCCGAACCTCTGCCCGACATCGTTCTGGGTTTCAAAACAAGCTGGGAGGCCGATATCTGGTCCAAACTGAAAAACTCGCGCAAAGCCGCCTTCCTTCGCTATCTCAAAACTAAAGAAGGCAAAAATTTCCTTATTACCAATCTAGTTGCAGATATTGCCAACACATACTACGATCTAATAGCCGCTGACAACCAACTTGATGTACTTACCAATACCATCAAACTCCAGCAAAATGCCCTCGAGGTCGTGAAAAACCAAAAACAAGCCGCCATGACTACCGAACTGGCTGTTAAACAATTCGAAGCACAGGTCGCCAACTCTAAAAGCCAGATTTTCGACATCAGACAGCGTATCTTTGAAAACGAAAACAAAATCAACTTCCTTATCGGCAGATATCCCAGAACAGTCCAACGCGATAAAAACGCCCTTCTCAACGGCACTCCACCACTCATACATACTGGCATCCCTGCCCAACTCCTTGCCAATAGACCCGACATCCGGCAGGCAGAACTCGAACTCGAAGCAGCCAAACTCGATGTAAAAGCAGCCCGAGCCGAATTTTACCCTTCGCTGGGCATTTCCGGTGCTGTAGGCTATCAGGCATTTAACCCAAAATATCTGTTCCGACCTTTAGAGTCACTCGCATTTTCGCTGGCAGGCGACATCTCCGCACCCATCATCAACCGCGGTGCTATCAAAGCCGAGTTCAACAAAGCCAATGCCACTCAGCTGATGGCACTTTATGACTACCAAAAAACCATCCTCAATGGGTATATAGAAGTATCAAACGAACTGTCACGTATGGACCAACTCGACCAATTGTACGGCACCAAATCACAAGAAACAAACCTGCTCAACCAATCAGTCGATATATCGCAAGACCTCTTCAAGTCAGCACGTGCCGACTACCTCGAAATCCTCATCGCACAACGCGATGCCATAAATGCTAACCTCGATAAAATAGATGCCAGAAAAAATCAGTTCACCACTGCTGTCAATATTTATAAGGCACTAGGCGGCGGATGGCGATAATACACATCCCTACACGTCCCTCCGTATATCAAAAATTGTGCAACACCATCATCTCATACTTTAGGTGTTGCACAATTGGTATTTTATACCATCATTCCTCTCCAGAATATTTCATATTGTGGAATACATTCAGCACATCGTCATCCTCCTCCATACGGTTTATCATCTTCATGATTTCCTCCTGCTGTGCTTCAGTCAGCTCCTTCAGGTCGGTCGGTATCCGTTCGAACTCCGCCGTTATGATCTCTATACCCTTATCCTCCAGAAACTTCTGTATATTGCCAAACTCCTCAAACGTACCGTACAAGAACACACCTTCCTCATCACCTTCAATACTATCGATGCCATAGTCTATTGCCTCCAGTTCAAACTCATCCATATCCGTATTTGGGTCGAGGTTTACCTTAAAAGCACACTTCTTGTCAAACAAAAAATCAAGCGAACCCGACGTACCAAGCGATCCGCCACCCTTATTGAAGTACGAACGCACATTGGCCACCGTCCTTGTCGTGTTATCCGTCAGCGCATCTATAAACACAGCCACACCATAAGGCCCATAGCCTTCATACGTTACAGCCTTCAGGTCTTCCGCATCCTTAGACGAAGCCTTCTTGATGGCACGCTCCACATTTTCCTTTGGCATATTGCACGCCTTGGCATTCTGTATTGCCAGACGCAGTTTAGGGTTAGTCTCCGGGTCAGCCGATCCGTTTTTCACAGCTATGGCTATCTCCTTCCCGACCTTCGTAAACGATTTGGCCATCTTGCCCCAACGCTTAAATTTTCTTTCTTTCCTGAATTCAAATGCTCTTCCCATTTTTTTTTGGATTTTACGGCGCAAAATTAAGCCATTTTCCTTAAAAAAGGAAGTTATTTTTCTAAATATCATGCGGGCGTGCCCCTGTCGGGTCAGGCTATCCGGCTTACTCCGTGCCGCCTTCTATCCTTCACGCATTTCATTTAGTATAAAATTTGAATGTGGGTACTGAAAATCATTAAACCCGGATTATGCATTAGAATAAGAAAAAACATCTGGTGTTGCCCCTATTTTTGAAAATAATCCATCCATCCACTGCCTTTTTTTGACATGTAAAGCCAATTTTAAAACCTTTCTATTAGCGTGATTTGCAGTCCAGGCTCCTAATGCAAAGCAATGGACACGGAGAGTATTCATCGTTGATGTTTTGTGCGATTGTAAAGCATAATGCCTGAATAGACTTATGATATTGT